>DATHBT010000218.1:0-13414 GCA_035295985.1 Pyrinomonadaceae bacterium
GTCTAACGCAGCGCGGCCATTTTTGCATTCGCGCCGGCCGCGCCGGGCGATGTTATACTGATCAGGTGGGTTACAGGTGGGATGAGAAGAAGGCGAAGGTCAACCTTGAGAAACATGGGGTCTCTTTTGACGAGGCCAAGACCGTCTTCGACGATCCGCTCTACGTGGATTTCTACGACCCGGATAACTCCTACGATGAGCACCGTTACATTATTATCGGGGAGTCGAATCGGGGTCGCCTGTTGCTGGTGTCTTACACGAACAGAGGCGGCACACTTCGCCTGATAAGCTCAAGAGAAGCGACGCCCGCCGAGCGTAAAGTTTATGAGGAAGGTTAAGCCGGAACCAGAGGACGAGCTTCGCCCCGAGTACGATCTGCGCGGCCTGCGCGTGAGAGGGATGGGGCCGGGCCGGAAGAAGTTCGGCGACGTGATCCGGTTGGAGCCTGACGTGGCGGCTGCATTCCCGGACGCGGCAGCGGTGAACGAAGCCCTCCGCTTTCTCATCAGGATCGCGAAGGAGAATCGGCCCGACTCCGGGCCGCGGAAGGCCACAGCTGGCTAAGGCGCGTGCGCGCCCGACCTCTCCCCGCCGCCAAGGTTTCTGTGCTCGCGGCCGGCGTTCGGCGCGACGCCTCTTCAAGTTTGATTATGAATCCCTCCACGAGGAAAGGCCCTTCAATGATTCGTAAGCTGTCTCATCTCTTCGTCGCTCCTCTGCTGCTTCTTCTCCTGTCTGCGTCGGCCGAGGCGCAGAAGGCATGCTTCACGCGGGAGGTGCGCGCCGCCGCCGAACGCAGCGCCAAGGTCTGGCAGGAGCCTGACCCCGGCTACGACCCCGTCCTCGGCTACAACCCGGAAGCGGGGCCGCGCAAGGGCGCGCCCGAGGTTGATGAGAACGGACTCGCCAAGCCCTTCAAGTGCGTCGCCAACAAAGACCCCAACAAGGGCGCGGGCACGACGCCCAAGTTCCACTGCTCGGTCGAGGGCGTGACGGAAGACGACGGCGATCTCGTCCGCTACAAGGTGAAGCCGCACTTCAAGGGGCAGTCGAAGGACAAGCGCAACGGCGAAATCTACGGCGAGTTCCTCTCCTCGCGCTTCTCGAAGGCGCTCGGCTTCTTCGCCGACGACTCTTGGGTGGCCGACGTCACCTGCCCCGACTGCCAGAAGAGCCTGACGAGCGGCTTCCAGGGCGCGCCGTGGCAGCCCTTCCAGCCGGCCGCCGGCATCGAGCTGCACACGGGGCGCGGCATCGACGTTGACTGCAACAACAAGGACGGCGCGCCCATCGCCGAGTCGCTCGCGCGCCTGCTCCAGGCGGGCGCGCCGCGCGCCGAGATCGACGCCTTCAAGCTCTGGCTCGCCTTCATCGACCACGGCGACACCAAGACCGACAACCAGAAGTTCGCCTGCCTCGACTCGGAGAAGAACGCGGACGGCACGCGCACCTGCAAGGAGGGTCAGTACATCTTCTACGTCAGCGACATGGGATCGACCTGGGGCTACTCGGCTTCGAGCGAGAGCAAGGCGAGGCTGGACAAGTGGAAGGGGAAAGACCCGATCAAGGTCGAGGGCGGGCGCTGCACCACTACGGCCAAGAGCGTCGGCGACGCCAACGTCGGCGAGGCCGGGCGCAAGCTCCTGGCTGACAGGCTGCAACGTCTCCTCGACGCCGAGCGTGAGAACAAGCTCGTCACGCGCGTCTTCGCCGCCTCGCGTAACCACGAGCGCGACCAGCCGGCCGAGGCCTGGGCCGCGGAGTTCGAGCGCAAGGCCCGCACGATCATCGACGCGAGCTGCTCGAACTGACTCGGCCCGCCGCCTGTAGAATGAGACCGCCCGAAATTTTCGAGACGGAGCGGCTGCTCCTCCGCGTCCCGCGCCCCTCGGACGCACAGGCCATCTTCGAGGGCTACGCGCGGGACGCCGAGGTCGTGCGCTACCTCGTCTGGCGTCCTCACAATGACATCGGCGAGACCGAACAGTTCCTCGAACGGTGTGCGCAGGGGTGGGCCTCGGGCGACGAGTTCCCCTGGGCCGTCACGCTCAAAGAGGGCGGCGACCTTGTCGGCATGATGGGTCTGCGCCTGCGGGGGTTCAAGGCGGACGTCGGTTATGTTTTCGCGCGCCGCTGGTGGGGGCGGGGCTTCGCGGCTGAGGCCCTGCGGCCGGTTGTCGGGTGGGCGCTCTCGCAGCCCGCCGTCTTCCGCGTGTGGGCGCTCTGCGACGTTGACAACGCGGCCTCGGCGCGCGTCCTTGAGAAGGTCGGGATGACGCGCGAGGGGCTGCTGCGTCGAAACACTTTGCACCCGAACGTGAGCGACGAGCCGCGCGACAGCTACTGCTACGCGGTGGTGAAGTAAGCGCGCCGACCCCCGCGTGTCGTGAGGAGAATCCTGATCATCGGGCCGGGCGGCGCGGGCAAGTCAACACTGGCGCGGCGGCTTGGCCGGCAACTCGATCTCGAAGTCTTCCACCTCGACAAGCTCTACTGGCGGCCCGGTTGGGTCGAGCCGCCGAAGGACGAGTGGCGGGAGACCGTCGGAGAGTTAATGGCGCGCGACTCGTGGATCGTGGACGGCAACTACTCCGGCACACTCGACCTGCGGCTCGCTCGCTGCGACACGGTCGTCTTCCTCGACCTGCCGCGCACGGTCTGCCTGTGGGGGATCGTCAAGAGGAGACTTGCCTACCGGGCCGGCGGCAGGCCCGACGTGGCCGAGGGCTGCCGCGAGCGGCTGACTTTGGAGTTCGTCCGCTGGGTGTGGGGCTACCGGCGCAGGTCGCGGCCGAAGGTGCTCGCGAGGCTCGCCGCCGTCGCGGCCGAAAAGCGGATCATACGGCTGCGCTCGCGGCGCGAGGTCGAGCGGTTTCTCGCCGCGCCTAACACCTGGTCGGAGCCGACGGCGGGTTGAGCGCGCGCGTCGCCTCCGTCCTCTGCGAGCGGATCGCACCTTTGACAGGGCCGGCGCTTCGCTGTAATTTTAGTCAGGCATTTTTACAACAACGCGGAAGGGACTAATAAGAGAGAAGCATGGCGAAGAGTGGTCACAAGGGGATCAGTCGGATCGACTGCCCGGAGCGCAAGACCGTCGGCTGGTACGTCAGGGTCAGGCTCGGCAACGTCACGAAATCGAAGTTCTTCAGCGACAGCAAGCACGGCGGCAAGGACGAGGCCTTGCAGCGCGCCGTCGAGTGCCGCGACGAGATGGAGGCGGAACTCGGCAAGCCGCGCACCGACTGGGTGGTCGTCGGCAAGAACCCGCGCAACCGCAGCGGGGTGGTCGGCGTGCGGCGAACGGTCAAGAAGCACAAGGGCAAGGACGGGACGATCTACGAGAACGAGGTTTACGAAGTCTCCTGGAACGCGGGCCGCGAGCAGCGCGGGCGCACGTCCGTCTCGATCCGCAAGTACGGCGAGCTGCGCGCCTTCCGCATGGCCTGCGCCATCCGACGCGAGAAGGAGCGGCAGATCTACGGCGAGGCGGTCGTGAGCAAGTGGGCCAACGCGGTCGGCAAGGTCTGCGCCGCCTGAGGGCTGAACGCGGCGGGCGGCAAAGGTTAGCAGGAGGGTTGATATGCTTTGGGCGAAACGACTCACGGTTCCGCTGCTGCTGCTGGCCGCCTGCCTGTCGGACATGCCCGTCGCCCGCACCGCGGCGCGGGATGCCGCCGGGCTGAGCCTTAAACTCTCGGCTGAGGCCACGACGGTGCGCGTCATGGAGCAGCCGAAGGTGAGCATCCGGATCGCCAACGGGGGCCGCGACCCCGTCGTGCTCGTGCGGCCCAGCGACGGGAGCGACCGCGGCCTCCGCACCCCGCTCGTCAGGTGGCTCGTCGAGCCTGTGCCCGGCGAGGGCGACCCGGAAGCGATAGTCCGGGCCGTGATGCCCTGCGACAACATCAACCCCGTGGGGCCTGACGCGGTGTTTACGCTCGCGCCGGGCGAGTCCGAGACCTTCAGCACCTACGTCTGGGCGGCCTTCTCGAAGCCGGGCAAGTACCGCGTGAGGTACGAGTACGAGAACCGCCCCGCGATGGAGTGGGGCGGCATCCCGCTAGGCGGCGGACACGACGAGGCGACGCTGCGCCGCATCCGCGAGAGCACGGCCTGCAAGCTCGCGAGCGATGAGGTGATCTTCACGGTTACGGAGTGACACGCCGCCCGCGCCGGTTGCGCGGCGATGCGTCTTCCGTAATCCCGGCCGGCTGCGACGACGCAACAAAAAGGGCGGCGCAACTAGCGCGCCGCCCTTTTTACGTTCCACCCCCTAACTCGCCTTCAGCCGAGCACGCCGCGGAAGTTCCGCGGGTCGGCCGCGTGGCGCGGGAAGATTTTTGCGAGGTCGGCCGCGCCGAGGTGTTTGCGGGCGACTTCGCCGAACACGTCGCGGAAGTCGGTGGTGAGGGCGAGGTCGCGGCCCTCGTAGAGCTTTTCGGCGGAGAGGCCGGGCCAGTCGCCGTAAACGCGGCCCCCACGCGTCGAGCCGCCGACGACGAACATCGCGTTGGCGTGGCCGTGGTCTGTCCCGCGGTTGCCGTTCTCGCGCGCTGTGCGGCCGAACTCTGACATCGTCAGGATCACGACGTCGTCCATGCGCGCCGGGCCGAGGTCTGCGTAGAGCGCGGCGACGCCTGCGCCGAACTCGGTCAGCCGCGCGGCGAGCTGGCCGCGCGCGCCGCCCTGATTAGTGTGCGTGTCCCACCCGCCCACTTCCGTGAACGCCACCTCCAGCCCGACGCCGGCCTTGACGAGCTGCGCGATCTGCAAGAGCGCGTTGCCGTAGGGCGTGCGCGGGTACTGCGCGCCGTTCTCAGGCTGGTACTGCGCGGGGTTGACGCGCTTCAGAAAATTGATCGCCTCGAACGTCTCCTTGCCCGTGCCGCGCAGGGCCTCCGTCGCGGCCTGCTCGTAGATGTCCTCGAAGCCGCCCTGAACGACCTGCGACTGCTGGCCCGCGCGTACGGTGAAGTCCCGCAGGTTCGCGATGGCGAGCGCGCTTGCTTGGCCCTGCATCGCGCGCGGCAGGTTCTGCGTGAAGGAGACGGCGCGGAAGGGAGTCGCCCGCGGGTCGGGCCGCGACTGCACGACGCGGTTGAGCCAGCCGTCCTGGGTGGATTTGACGCCGGGCGTGCCCGACTCCATGTAGTCCTGCGCGTCGAAGTGCGAGCGCGTCGAGTCGGGCGACCCCGCGGCGTGAACTACCGCCAAACGCTTCGCGTCCCAGATCGGTTTCAGCCCCGCGAGCGACGGGTGCAGCCCGAAGAAGCCGTCCAGGTCAACGGCCGACTCGCCCGCCGCGCCTCGCCCGGGGCGCGCGACCGCGATTGACGGACGCCACTCGTAATAACCCGACTCGCCGTGCGGCACGACCATGTTCAGGCCGTCCACCGCGCCGCGCTGGAAGATGGCGACGAGTGTCTTGCGACGCCCATTCGGCCCCGACTTAGCGCCCTCCGCCAATACCGCGCGCTCAAGGAATGACGGTAGGCCCACGCCCAAGCTCGCCAGCGCCACGCCGCCCGACTTCAGAAAGAACCTGCGATTCATTGCTTCAAACCTCTAGCTGTTAGCGATTAGCTGTTAGCCGTTAGCAAAATCGAAAACCTAAACGAAGGCCGAAAGCTGTTTCGTTCCGGCTAATAGCTAAGAGCTAATAGCTAACAGCTTCTTCCCCGTCACTGTCTTTGAAACTCCGGCGAGCCGAGGATGAGCGCGGCGATGCGCGCGGCCTCGGAGACGGGCGCGTTGTTGGAGGCGAGTTGCGCGCGGCGCGCGCCGCGCTGGCCTTGCGGGCGCATCATCGCCGGGCCGTCTTCATTCACCGCCTCATCACGCTGTCTCGCCGGCTGGCTCGTCGCCGGGCCGGCAGCCGGCCGCGGTGCTGTAGTCGCAGCCTCGTCCAACTGTTTGAGCAGTGACGCCTTCGTTCTGGGCGAGAGATCGCCTTGCAGGATGGCGGCGGCGAAGTGGTCGATGAGGCGCGGACGATCCGCGCCCGCCTCGTTGAAGCGGGCGACGTTAACGCGCGTGCCGGGGACGCGGTTCGCGACGAGCGCGAGGGCGAAGTTGATTCTTTCGAGCAGCGCGCCCGTGTTGACCCAGCGGTCGGCCGTGTCTGGGTAGCCGGTCGGGGCCTGGTGCATGTAGAGCGGCTCGCCCATGCGCGCGATCCATTGGTGGAGGCCGATGCCGTTCGTCTCGCCGCCGAGCGCGCGCACGGCGCTGACGGCCAGCTCGAACGGCGACTTGATCTTCGCGCGGTACGCCTCCGCCGAGTTGAACTCCGGCGACGCGAAGAGAGCGCGCAGGGTCTCGCGTATGTCGCCGTCGGAGCGAGTGAACGCCGCCGCGACGCGCTCGACCAGCGCGGCCGGCGGATTGTCTGTAACAAAGCGGCGCGCGAGTTTCGTCGCGATAAACTTCGCGGTCGAGGGGTGCTTCGCGAGAATGTCCAAGACCATCAGGCCGTCGCCCATGCCGCCGCCCGCCGGAATCTTGTGGCCGAGGACTGTCTTCTCGCCGTCGTCGTGCAGGCGCGGGTTAAAGTTGAAAGTGCCGGCGCGCTCCGGGTTGGTCAGCCCCGAAATCGAGCCGATCCCGCGCGGGTCAAAGATTGTCCAGCCGGTGAAGGCGCGGGCGACCTCCTGCACGTCCCTTTGCGTGTAGCCGCCCTCGACGCCGAGCGTGTGCAGCTCCATCAGCTCGCGCGCGTAGTTCTCGTTGATGCCGCGGCGCATACGCTGCTGCGGCCTGCGGTTCTGTCCGGGGTTGGGGCTGACGCTCTGGAAGTTGTCGAGGTAGAAGAGCATCGCGGGGCTTTGGGCCGTGGCCGCGAGCAGGTCTTTGAACTTGCCGAAGGCGTGCGGGCGGATGGTGTCGCGGTCGTAAGCGACGAGCAGCCAGCGGCCGGCCCCCTTGCCGGCGAAGACGTTGAAGTGGTTCGTCCAGAAGTCCACCATCACCTCGTTCAACTGCCGCTCGCTATAGACGGCGCGCAGGACGCGCGACGCCTGCAACTCGGCCGTGACGCGCTGCGGCAGTTGCAGACCCTTCTCGCGGTAAAACTCCTGTAGGGCTTGGCGGTACTCGCGCCGCATCTCGTCTGGCGCCGGCTGGCCGTCCGGCTGCCGCGCGGGCATCGCGTCGCTGTTCGAGGCGGGTTGTCGCGGCGTCGCCGTGCCGCCCTGCGTCGCCGCCTGTCCGGCCGCGCCTGCTTCGGGCGCGCGTCGGTTCTCGTACAGTTCGGCGAGGTCTGCGGGGAGGCGTCCGTCGCGCTGCAACTGGCGTATGAGCTGGCCCGGCTGCGGGTACTTCGCGAACAGTTCGGCGGTCTTCATACGCAGGGTAGGCAGGTCGCGCAGGCGGGCCTCGGCGCGCGAGTCGTCTATGCGCTCGGGCCGCAACTGCTCCTCGACGTATGCGCCGACGCCCATCCGTCGGACGCGCTCCACGTCGCCCAGCTGCGGCCCGAAGCCGAGGCGGTTCAGGACGTGTACGACGCGCTGCTCTTCCGCGAGCCGCTGCGCCTTCTGGCCGGCCGCGCCCTTCTGCATCGACTGCGCAGACGCGACAGGCAGCGCGCCCGCGAGGAGCACGAAGGCCGTCAGCAGCGACGACAGCGCGCGGGCCGCCGCGTGCCGCGAGCGGTTAATGTGACTGGTCGAAACTCTCATCTTTGTACCCGATAACGAACCTGGTATGCGACGCCCCTGCGTCCCGCGGCCGACCGAATTTTGCGCCGCCTCTTTAGACGCGCGCGGCCCTCTGGCGGTTGAACAAATTCCCCGCGCGTCGCGACGCACTCAGCGCGCGGTCGGCGGGCGCGCGACCGCCGTGTCGGGGCGCGGGTAGCTCGCGGGGCTGCGGTGACCGTCCCGGTCAACGGCGCGCACGCCGAAGAAGTAGTTGTCCTTCGACATCCCCTTCATCGTGTAACTCGTCACGCGGCCGACCGGCAGCGAGTGCGTCCAGACGGGCGAGGTAGTGTCGCGCCAGACGATCTCGTAGCCGGCGAGGTCAGGCTCCGTGTTGGCGGCCCACTGCAAGTCCGTGTCGTTCGTCAGGCGGCGCGTCAGGATGGCGACGGACTTCGGGCGGGCGGGGGCGCGCGCGAGCGTGGCGAGCGCGGCCAGGTTGACGCGCGCCACGTCGGCCACGTAGGCAAAGTCAACGAACTCGGGCAGGTCGCCGTAGCGTATGCCGTTCTCGGTGCGCACGTTCTGGTGCTGGTGCGTGTAGTCCTCGTTCGGCTCGGTGAAGCGGACGGCCGGGTAGCCGCGCTCCAGGAACGGGATGTGATCGCCGCCGCGCAGGTAGCGGTCGCGCCGGTAGATCACCTGGACGCGGAAGGCGGGCAGGTAGGCGCGGGCCGTCTCCTCGATGAAGCGCGCGAGCTGGCGCGACGCCGAGTCGTTCTCGCCGCCGACGCTGCGGCGCGTGCGCGCCTCGGCCTCAGTCTCCGAAGACGGCACGCCCTCGGAGAAGACGCGCACCGTGCGGCGGTCGCGCACGCCGTTGCCGCCGAGGGTGTTGCCGACGATGTCGTTCGTGAGCATCGCCTCGATCTCCACTTTGTTCTTCTCGGCCTGCTCGGCGTAGTAGGTCGCGCCCACCAAGCCCTGCTCCTCGCCCGCGACAGCCATGAAGACGAGCGTCGCGTCGAAAGTCCTTCGGGACATGACGCGCGCCATCTCAAGGACTGCGACGGTGCCCGAGGCGTCGTCGTTCGCGCCGGGCGCGTCGCACTCGGCGTCGGTCGGGCTCGTGCACATCGAGTCGTAGTGGCCGCTGACGACATAGACGCGGCCGGCCGACTCGGGCTGCGAACCCTTGAGCGTGGCGACGACGTTCGTGACGCGCGTCGGCGTGGCGATGCGCGGGAAGCGGCCCGGCTCCTGCACGAAAGATTGCAGCTCGACCGTCATGCGCCCGTTCGTCCCGTCCGCTATCTTCTGGAACTCGTCGCGCAGCCAGTCGCGCGCCGCACCTATCCCGCGCGTCGGGTTGTCCTGCTCGGACAGGGTGTTGCGCGTCCCGAAGGAGACGAGCTTGCGTATGTCGCGTTCGATGTTGGCGGCGCTGATCTCGGCGAGCATCCGCGCGATCTCCGGGTCGCGCCGCAGCAGGGGCGAGGCGTCCGGGCGCGCGGCGGCGCGGCCACGAGCGCGAGGGCTTTGGGCGGGCGCGTGCGTCGGCGCGAGCAGGTTGAGTGCGACGAGCGCGGCGAGAGCGCGACAGGCGCGTGCGGCGGCGCGGCGCAAGAGGCGCGCGGCCGTGTCGGTCTTCGACATCGAGGCAGGCTCCTTTCGCGGGCGCGTGTGCGCCCGGCGTGTCGAGAAAGTTCGGGCTGATTTCGACCGGGTGTGAGTATAATACGATGGCGCGCGTCCTAAACCCCCAGGCGATCAAAGTTCCCCGCCATGCCCGTCGAATCCGGCACGCATCTCGGCCGCTACGAAATCCGCTCGAAGCTCGGCGAGGGCGGCATGGGCGTGGTCTATCACGCCTTCGACCCGACGCTCCGGCGCGAGGCTGCGATCAAAGTCCTCCCATCTGAATACTCGGCGGATGCCGACCGCCTCGCGCGCTTCGAGCGCGAGGCGCGGGCCGCCGGCGCGCTCAGCCACGAGAACGTCCTCACCGTTTACGACACGGGCACGCACGACGGCGCGCCCTACATGGTCTCCGAGTTGCTCGAAGGCGAAGACCTGCGCGCGAAGCTCGAACGCGGCCCGCTCCCGCCGCGCCGCGCGCTCGACTACGCGCGCCAGATCGCCGCCGGCCTCGCCGCCGCGCACGCGCGCGACATAGTCCACCGCGACCTCAAGCCGGAGAACGTCTTCGTCACCGCGGAAGGGCGCGCGAAGATTCTGGACTTCGGCATCGCGAAGCTCGTTGAGGCCGCGCAGGCCGCCCCCTTCGCCGCCGTCCTCAACTGGGCGGCCGACCCGAAGCGGTGAGGCCCGCGCGCCCCCGCCGGCGTTTCCGAATTTACGCTTTGAGAATCACGCGCCCCCGCGGCCTTCGCGCTCGCGCGCGACGAGCAGGCGGCGGAGGATTTTGCCGGAGGGCGATTTCGGGATTTGGCCGGTGAGTTCGACGCGGCGGATCTTCTTGTGCGGGGCGACGCGCGCGGCGACGTAGCCCATCAGCTCGGCGGGCGCGTCCGCAGGGGCCAGCGGCGAGTCGGGCTTGAGGACGACGAAGGCTTTCGGGATTTCGCCGGCCTCGTCGTCCGCGAAGGGCACGACCGCGGCGTCGGCGACGGCCGGGTGCGTGAGCAGCAGTGATTCGAGTTCGGCGGGCGCGACCTGGAACCCCTTGTACTTGATCAGCTCCTTGGCGCGATCCACGACGAAGAAGTGGCCGTCCGCTTCGGCGTAGCCGATGTCGCCCGTGTGCAGCCAGCCTTCGGCGTCAACCGTGCGCGCGGTCTCTTCGGGGCAGTTCAAATAACCTTTCATCACCTGCGGGCCGCGCACGCAGATTTCGCCCTCGGCTCCAGCGCCCAGCTCCTCGCCCGTCTCCGCGTCAACGATCTTGCTCTCGGTGTTGGGCACGCACGTGCCGACCGAGCCGGGCTTAGAGTCGGCTGCCTCCGCGGGCGTCATGTGCGTGGCCGGGCTGGTCTCCGTCATGCCGTAGCCCTGGCGGACGGCGCAGCCGAGTTTTTGGGAACACGCGCGCGTCAGCTCCGCGCCGAGCGGCGCGGCCCCGCTAAAGAGCAGCCGCAGCCGGGAGAGATCGCGCCCCTCGACGGCCGGTTGCTTCGCGAGCGCGAGCACGATGGGCGGGACGACGTGCGCGACCGTGACGCCGTAGCGTTCGAGGTTCGTGAGGTACTCGGCGAAGTCGAAGCGCGGCATCATGACGACGGTCGCGCCGACGCGCAGCGAGAGGTTCATGATGACGGCGAGGCCGTAGATGTGGAAGAGCGGCAGGACGCAGAGCGCCGTGTCGTCGGCGCGCATGATGTCGAGCAGCTCGATCTGGCGGAGGTTCGCGACGAGGTTGCGGTGCGTCAGCATCACGCCCTTCGGCAGCCCCGTCGTCCCGCTCGAATACGGCAGCGCCACGACATCTTTGCGCGGATCGACACCGGCGGCGGGCGCGTCGCCTTCCCTCTCGTACAAAAGCGCGAACGGCTCGGCGCTCCCGGCCGCGTCGTCTCCGAAGACGAACAGCTCGCCGACGCCCGCGGCGCGCGCGGCCTCCGCCGCCTTGTCGAGTAGCGACGGGTGCGCGACGAGCGCGCGTGCCCGCGCATCCTTGAGTTGCTTGGCGACCTCTTCGGCGGTGCAGAGCGGGTTGACGGTCGTCGCGGTGAGGCCGGCGAGCGCCGCGCCGTGGAAGGCGACAGCGTACTCCGGCACGTTCGGGCTGAGGATGGCGAGCACGTCGCCCTTCGCGTAGCCGCGCGCCCTGAACCCGGCCGCGGCGCGGCGCACCGCACCGTGAAGCTGCGCGTAGGTGAAGGTCTGCCCAGTCGCGGCGTCGATGACGGCGGGCTTGTCGCCGCGCCTCAGTGCGTGCTCGAAGACGAAGGGCGTCAGCGCCGTCTCGGGGATCGCGACTTCGGGGTAGGGGGAGCGGAAAATCATGAAAAGCCGTGACGGGTAAACCGCGACAGGTGACGGGAAAGAAGGGCTAACCGCGTGCGAGGCGGCGTGATTCTACTCGAACTCCGCCGCCCCCGCGCAAATAATTTCCGTCAGTCCTTTCCTGCCGCCTGTCACGGTTTACCCGTCACGGCTTCACGCGGTACGCGCGGCCCTTCCAGACGATGACGGCCTCGCCGCCGAGGGCGCGGCTGATGCGGCCGATCTCAGGCTCGTCTGCGACGAGCGCGCGGTACTGCTCGGAGTCGCGGCGCACCACCACCGTCGCCTGCCCGGCGCGGTAGGCCGTGTCGATCCAAACATTGCCCTCGCGGCGGAAGCGCCGGCCGCCGGCGCTTCGCGTCTCCGACTGCTGCTCACGCTCCTGCCTGGCCTTCGCCTCGTCAGACTCGCTGCGGCTCGCCTCGGACGCACTATTCCGGGCGGCGTTACTCTGGGCCGCGTTGTTCTGCGGCCCGCGCGGCCGGCGCGACGCACGGTTGTCCTTCGCGGCGTCGGCCGCGGAAAGCTCCGCCGCCCTCCCGCCGACGCCGCGCTGCGGCCCGTGCCGCTTCGTGGCGGTCGGCTCGTCGCGCGGCCGGGCGGGGCGCGAGTCGTCGTCGCGCGCGACTTCTACTGTCTCGACGGGTGCGGGCGTGGGCGTCGCCTGCGCGATGTCTCTCAAGACCATCGGGCGCGACGCGACGGCAGGGGCGGGAGGCGGCACGGGGGCGGGCGTCCCTTGGGGCGCGATTGCATAACCCTGCGCGGCCGGCGGCGGCGCGGCCTGAACTTCCCGCGCGACTTCGGGCTGCGCGCCGGCCGTCCCGGCCGCCCCGCCCAGAGCCGACTGATCGACGCCGTCAACGCTTTTCGGCTTCAGCTTCGCGACTTCATCGACGGCCGCCGTCTCAGCGTCTCCGCCGGTTGCCGGCGCGCCGCCCGTCGTGGCTGACCTGCCCGCCAGCGTCCCCGCCTGATCGCCCGGCTGCGTCTGCGCTGGCGCTGCCTCCGCGTGGTGCGCTTCCGGCACGGCCGGCGCGTTGGCCTGCTGCGCCGCGTTGTCACGCCTGCTCACCGTCTCCATCGCGCCCTCGCGCGGGAGGCGGCGCGTCACGACGAGGACGACCGCGCTCACGGCGACGAGGGCGACGACCGGCATCGCGTAACGCCACGCGCGCGGCGCGAAGAACGCCGCCAGGCGCTCGCGCCACGAGGGCGACTGTGTCGCGGCGGCTGCGGCCACGCCGACCCGCTCGCGCTCCTCTACACGATCCGCCGCGCCGGCGGCGAGGGCAACCTCCGTGACCGAGCGGCGGCAGTCATCGCAGTCCGCGAGGTGCGCCGCGTAACGCGCGCGTGCCGCCGCGGGCAGAGCGCCCTCGCCGAAGGCTGCGATCTCGTCCGCGTCGAGGTGCGAGGCTGCCGCGACTTCGTTCGACAAGAGCGCGCGCAAGCCTGCGGCGCGTGCGGCCGGCGTCGCGCCGCCGCGCCGCGCGTGGCCGCGCAACACGGAATCGATCTCGCTGTCGAACTCAGGTCTCATCTAAAGCCTTTTGAACTTCCGCCGACGCCCACCGGGACGTTCTCCGGGCGGCACTCTCAAGAACGTCCCACAAGCCCCGATCTTGCGCTCTCAAGGGCACTTGCTTCCCTGCTTCTCACGGCCACCCGCCCGCTCTCGTGAACGGCAACCTTAAGATGCGTGGGCGTTCTGATCACTTGCCTCGCCGGACTCGCCTACGCGGCCACATCCCGCAACCTCGGACGCGCGGCCAGCGCCAGTCTCGCGCCAGCCCGCGCGGCGCTTC
>DATHBT010000219.1:0-2058 GCA_035295985.1 Pyrinomonadaceae bacterium
GTCGGCCCGGCCGAGGGCGGCCCGCCGGTCAAGCTGTTCGACATCAACCCGGAGAGCGTCGTCCGCTGGACGCCGGACGGGCGCGCTCTGGCTTACATCGACCACCGCAGCCAGAACGTCTGGGCGCAGCCCGTAGACGGCGGCCCGCCGCGGCAGCTAACGGACTTCAAAACCGACCAGACCTTCTCCTTCGCCTGGTCGCGCGGCGGCAAGCAGTTGGCCCTCGCCCGCGGCACTCAGACCAGCGACGTCGTCAAGATCACGGACTTCAAGTGAGCGGCCGGCGCTGACGGTGTGGCCGGGTTCGACGCCTGAGACGGCTCTCGCCGGCGCTGCGCCCTACGCGGTTCGATGATGAGAATAATCGTCTTCATACTGAACGCCCTGATTCAACTGGCCGCCGCCGCGGCCGGTTTCCTACTCCTGCTGCTCGGCATGAACGGGTACAACGAGCGCGACGCGGCCCCCGGCCTCTACCTCTACGTCGCCCTCGGCCTCCTCAGCGCGGTGGCGCTCGGCGTCGCGAGCGCCTTCGCTGCGAAGTGGCTGGTCGAGAGAAGATCGTTCGGCAGAGCGGCGGCCGCGGCCACCGCCGTCCTCGGTTCTTCAGCCCTCGGCGGGTTAATTCTGATCGTCAGTTTTTTCGCCGCCATAGCGCTCGCCGAATCCATGCGCGGGACGAGATAAGGTCGGGGCGGCGAGGGCGCGGAGTGATTAAAATCGTCCCGCCCCGCGTGGCGAGGTCACGATCACAGACTTCAAGTAGCTGAAAGGCCGGACTTACGCCCCGCTCCCCGCCGCAAGCAAACGGGCGACATTCGACAAATTTTCGGCACAGCCCTAATTTAGACTTCGTCTAAATTACATGGCGGGCGAAAAAGGGACGAAGATCGGGGAGCGCATCCGCGGCGCGGGGCTGAGGCTGACGCCGCAGCGCCTCGCCGTGCTCGAATACTTGCAGCGCACGCCGGGCCATAAGACGGCCGAGCAGATCGGCGCGGAGTTGAACCGTGGGCGGTCGCGCGCGGCGCGCGCCACCGTCTATAACGCGCTGCGCGCGCTGCGCGACGCGGGGCTGGTGAGCGAGGTGCGCCTCGACGGCTCGACCGCGCGCTACGACGTGAACCTCTCGCCGCACCACCACTTCATCTGCCGCCGCTGCGGGCGCATCGAGGACGTAAGCGCGGAGGCGTTCGGCCCCCCGCCGGCCTGCGAGGTGGGCGAGGGCTACGCGGTCGAGGCTTGCGAGATCGTGCTGCGGGGCCTGTGCCCCGCGTGCGCCCGCCGCGGCAAAAAGGGTTAAGCAGAGGGATAGGACTGATACCGAAAGAGGAGAGAGACTGATGGCAACACAGACCGCAACGAAGACCGGGGCCGAGGTGACGACGACGCCCATCGACATCGGCATCGACGAGAAGGATCGGCAGGAGATCGCCGCGGGCCTCTCGCGCCTGCTGGCCGACAACTTCACGCTCTATCTCAAGACGCACAACTTCCACTGGAACGTCACGGGGCCGATGTTCCGCACGCTGCACGTCATGTTCGAGGAGCAGTACAACGAGCTGTGGGCGGCCAACGACGTGATCGCCGAGCGCATCCGCACGCTCGGCCTCTTCGCGCCCGGCACGTTCAGCGAGTTCACCGCGCTCGCCTCGATCAAGGAGGAGGCGGGCGTGCCGGCGGCGATGCGGATGGTGCGCCAGTTGGTTGACGGCCACGAGGCCGCGGCGCGCACCGCGCGCGGCGTACTCGAGACGGCCGAGAACGCCAACGACGCGCCGACCGCCGATCTGCTGACCGAGCGCCTACAGGTTCACGAGAAGACCGCCTGGATGCTCCGCAGCCTGCTCGCGGACGAAGGCGGCGCGGCAGCGTAAAAGTTGCCGACGATATCCGGCGGCGCTTCCGGTCAGATGCAACAACGCGACGCGCGGCCTGGCGCGCACTTGTTCGGAGCGCGCGCCAGGCCGCGCGCTTTCGCCTCTCGTTCGCCCCGTTCTGGCTCCCTTCTTGCCTCTTAAGGGGGTTGGCCGAATTAACGTATCGAACGCGGTCAGG
>DATHBT010000220.1:0-4483 GCA_035295985.1 Pyrinomonadaceae bacterium
CGGACTCAGGTATCAGCAGAGTCGCGCCGCCGCCGCACCGCTCACGGCGGCCGAACCGAGCGCGCCGCCGACGCCCGCGCCCACGCCCTTGGGCGGCTACGCCGAGTACGTGCGCCTGCGCGAGCAGGTGGACAGCGCGCCCTCGCTCGAAGCGTCGCGCATGGCCGGCGAGAACGGCGGGCGACCGCTCGAATCCGGCAGCCCGGAGTTTCTGACTCTCTACGGCCGCGCGCTGCTGCTCGCGGGGCGCAACCAGGAGGCGGTCGATGCGTTCCGCGCCGCCACCCAGCGGATCGACGGCGCGGCGGTTCCCGTCCGCGATCCCGTTAAGGTTGACGCGCGGCTCGGGCTGGCCGCCGCCGCGCTCCGCGGCAACGACGACTTCGTCAAGCAGGAGGCGGCGCAACAGCTCAACGGCGTCATACAGGGCGCGCAGCCGGCCTACGCCGCGCCGGGCACGCAGCCGCAGGGCGCGGCGACGCAGCCCGCCCAGTCGCCGACGCCGTGAAGCAGGGGGCGACTTTCGGCGGCGCGTGATCGTACAGTCTTTCAAGTCCGGCGTTTTGACGGTCGGCCCGGTAGGATGAGCGAACTCAAGCTCCAGCAGTGCAGGCTCGACGGGCGCTACGACGTGCTCGAATGTCTCGGGCGCGGCAGCTACGCCGAGGTCTATCTGGCCCGCGACGAGGACGCTCAGCCCGGCGCGCCGCGCACCGTCGTCATCAAGGCGCTGAACATCTTCCTGCAAGGCTCAATCGATCTCGAACTCGAACGCACGCTCATCGAGAATTTCCGCAACGAGGCCGTCGCGCTCGACCGCGTCCGCCACCCGAACGTCATCAACCGCCTCGGCCACGGCACGGCCATAGACCTCGCGGGCCAGACGTTCCACTACCTCGTGCTCGAATACATGCCCGGCGGGAATCTGGCGGAAATGTGCCGCCACGCGCCGCTGCCCATCGAGAGCGCGCTCTTCTACCTCGAACAGGTCTGCGACGGCCTCGCACACGCGCACAGCCGCAGCGTCATCCACCGCGACATCAAGCCGCAGAACCTGCTGCTCACGGCCGACCGGCAGACGGTCAAAATCGCCGACTTCGGCGTCGCCAAGATCGAGGCCGGTGAGGGCGGCATCACCCGCGTCGGCACGGACGTTTACGCCGCGCCCGAACACCACCCGCTGCTGCAAACCGGGCCGCTCGATCCGCACACCTCGTCCGCCCCGTCGCGGATACTCACGCCCGCGGCCGACGTTTACTCGCTCGCCAAGACCGCCTACATGCTGCTGACGGGCGAGGCCCCGCGACGCTTCTCGCAGAAGCCGGTCACGGAGATGCCCGCGCACGTCGCCTCGCAGCCGTGGGCCTCGTTCGTCGTGCGCGTGCTGCGCAAGGCGACCGAGACCGACCCGCGCAAGCGTTACCAGACGGTGGGCGAGTTCTGGTCGGAACTCTCCGACGCGCTTATGCCGAAGACGCAACTGCTCTCGCAGGTCGTCTCGGACGAGACGCAGCCCCTCTCGACGCCGCGCGGGCGCGTGACGATGGAGCTGCCGCCCGAGCCGCTGCCGGCGCGCTTCGACGCCGAGGCGCGGCCGTCCCGGCCGGCCCCGTCCGCCGCTGCGGAGCGGCCCCGGATCGTCGTCCCCGTCAAGGAGGCGCAGAAACCAGCCGTGCCTCCGCCGGCGCGGGAGTTGGTGTCCGGCGAGCCGCAGGCAGCGAGGCCGCTCCCGCGGCAACAGCAGGCGGCGCTAACCCCGCAGGCGTCATCTGACGGCCGCGCTCGTCCCGCACGCGCCCAGCCGGAGAAGCGCGAAGAACCCGCCCGCGGCTCCTTCTTCCGCGATCACGCGCGCCCCTGGATCGTCGCCGCCCTTTTGCTCGCCGGCTTCGTCATCCTGCTGCTCGGCGTACACTACTCCGTCCGCACCCGCCAGAGCGCGGCGCAGGGCACGCAGCCCCAGCGCGGCGCTCAGCAGTCACAGGGCCAGCAGCCGACCGGGCGCGAGATGATCACGACGACGAACGTGAACCTGCGCGCCGGGCCGGGCCGCTCGCAGGAGAAGATCGGCGAGGTCGAGAGCGGGTCGCGCGTGCGCGTGCTGCGGGGTGACGGCGGATGGGTCGAGATCGAGATATTGCAGCGCGGCTACCCGCGGCGCGGCGAGTCGGGGCCGACGAGGGGATGGATTGACGGGGCGTTTTTGCGGTAAGCTGTCGCCTGAACCGAAACACTTAAGACGAGCGCGGAAACGAGGAGATAACCTGAAGTGGGCATTCTTGAGTCCATACGCAAGTGGATCGACGGCGAGATCGAGGAAGATCCGCTCGGCACCGTTGACGATCAGGCGAGGCCGCGCCGCGTCTGGGAGGAGTTCCTGGTCAAGGTCGCGAGAGAGATCGAGAACGTGATGCAGCGCGAGATGTTCACCCCGCCGGGCGGGCCGACCTACATCCCGCCCGAGTACATCGTCTATCTCTCGAACGAGGACGACAAAGACTGGCAGGGCGAGAAGCGCCGTGGACTCGAACAGGGCCTCTTCCACGTCCTCTCCGAGCGCGCGCGCGAGATAGCGGGCGCGACGCAGCTCGCCACCAAGCAGTTCGCGGTGGAGCTTCGCGTGGACGGGACGCTCAACAAGGGCGAGTTCCGCGTCCAGCCCGTCTGGGACGCGACCGAGTCGGGCCACACGATGGTGACGTCGCGGCCGGCCCCGGCGGAAGCCGGCGCGGTGACGACGCCCGACCTCCCCCCGGCCGAAGGGGACGACGGCGAGCAGCCCGAGGCCGAGGTGACGCGCGTGCGCGCGCGCCCACAGGAACTCTACTCGGTCGAAATCTGGCGCGAGGGCGTGCGGCAGACGGTCGTCCCCGTCTCGAAGCAGCAGATCACCATCGGGCGCGGGTCGAAGTCCATCGAGGTCGATCTGCCCCTGAAGGGCGACCCGGAGGTGAGCCGAGTCCACGCCACGCTCGAAGTCGATAACACGGGCCGGTTCTGGCTGACCTCGAAGGGGCGCAACTCGACGCTCGTCGAGGGGCGCGAGCTGCCGCGCGAGGAGGCGGCCGAACTCCGCCCCGACGAGCGCGTGGAGATTTGCAGCTACACCCTGCGCGTCCAGCCGAAGTGACAGAGGCGGGCCGAAGTCACCCTCCCTACCGGGCAGCGAAGATGACCTACGTCGTAACCGAGCTTTGCGTCGATTGTAAGTACACTGACTGCGCGGCGGTCTGCCCCGTCGAGGCCTTCCACGAGCTGGCCGACCGCCTCTACATCAACCCGGACACCTGCATCGACTGCGACGCCTGTGTGCCGGAGTGCCCTGTAGAGGCGATCTTCTCCGAGCCTACCGTGCCCGAGGAGTTCCAGGAGTGGACAGCCCTCAACGCGGAGGCCGCGCAGTACCCCGTCATCAGCCTCAAGAAGGAGGCGCTCTACGGCCCCGGCTGCACAGGCCCGCAGCCGAAGGAGATGACTTAACCTTTAACGAAGAAGGCTCGAAGAGGGAAGCCCCGCGGGGATGAATTCGACTGAGGAATTCATCCCCGCGGGGCTTCACACCTTTTCCGGGCGCGCGGCGAATTAACCCTTGCCAGCGGTGATGACGTGCGTGGTCGGATCAAGCTCCGCCAGCAGTTCCGTGATGAGCGGGCGGCACTGTTCGGCGTTGAAGTAGTCGCGGCCGAGCAGGCGCGCGAAGCGGCGCTCGCGCCGTTCGCCGTCCAGTTCCGTGAGCATCGCGCGGAAGAGCGCGACGGCGATAGTCGGGTCGAACTGGCGGCCGGAGTTCGAGCGGAAGTCCGCGACGACTTCGGGGAAGGTTTTGCGGCGCTTGTAGGTGCGGTCGGTCGTCATCGCGTCGAACGAGTCTGCGACGGCCACGATCCGCGCGCTCACGGGTATCGCCCCCTCGCGCAAGCCTTCGGGGTAGCCGCGCCCGTCCCACCGCTCGTGGTGGTAGCGGGCCATGAGCGGGATGTCGGCGTCGGGGTGGCGGATCGGGGCGAGGATTTCGTAGCCGGCGGCCGGGTGGCGGTTCAACTCGGACGACTGCTTGGCGTCGATGCGGTAGGGCGCGTTGATGATGTCGCGCTCGACGACGAGCTTGCCCACGTCGTGCAGGTAGCCGCCGACGGCGACGGCCTCCACGCGGCCCTCGTCCCAGCCCAGCTCGCGCGCGATCAGCTCGGAGTAGTGGCCGACGCGCTCGGAGTGCCCCTGCGTGTACTTGTCCTTGAAATCAATCGCGGCGGCGAAGGCGCGGACGGTGTCGCGATAGACGCCCCGCAGGTTGTCGTAGAGTCCGCGGTTCTCCGCGGCGCGGCGCTCCACCTCGCGCAGCAGCCTGTGGTTGTAGATGCCGACGCCGATGTGGCGCGCCATCGTGCGGACGATCTCGCGCTCCTCCGAAGTGAACGATTCGTCGGTCGCCTTCCCGCCGAGGAGGATGAGGCCGACGAACATCTCGTGGACGACTAAGGGT
>DATHBT010000221.1:0-4360 GCA_035295985.1 Pyrinomonadaceae bacterium
CGCAGGGGCGGCAACTGCACGGCGAGAACGCGAAGAACATCGACGCCGCCGCACTGCTCGAAAACGCTTCGAGCACGCGCGCGCTCCTCGCGCGCAGCGACGCGGAGCGCGAGCAGTGGCAGCGCGAGGTGGCGCAGGTGCGCCAGCGGCTCGCCGGCACGAACGCGCGCATCGCCGCCGCCACACGGCCCTCACCGCCCGCCGCCGTGCAGGCCGTCCCGCAGCCGGCCCCGACCCCCGCCGCGACAGCGCCCGCGAACCAGCCGAGCACGCAGCAGTCGGCCGGCACAGGCGCGACGCCACAGCCCGCGGCGCAAGGCAACAACACCGGCCGGGCTGCGAATCAGTCGGCCGCAGCGACTGCCGAACCTTTCGAGGTCGGCTCTCTCGTCGCCCTCGCGAGGCAGACGGTCGCGCCGACGTACCCGCAGACGGCGCGTTCGGCTCGCGTGAGCGGGCGCGTGACCGTCTTCCTGCTCGTTGACGAGCGCGGCAACGTGGAGGCCATCCGCCGCAGCGAGGGGCCGGAGTTGCTCCGTCGCGCGGCCGAGGACGCGGCCCGCCGCTGGAAGTTCCGGCCCACCGCCATCGACGGCCAGCCGGCCCGCGTCACAGGCTCGATCCAGTTCAACTTCACGCTCTGAGTCTGGGCGTCAGCGCGAAAGCCCGTCAGGCCCGCGAGACTCAATCAAAGTCTCGCGGGCCTGACGGGCTTTCATGCCTGAAGGTTGTTACCGGCGCGGCCGGTTCCGTTGCCGGCCTATCTGGACGAGGACGGTCGGCTGCGGGGCGGTCGGCCGCGGCTTCGCGCCGCCGTCGCCGCAACTGCCGCAGTCAACCGCCGACTTCGCGCCCGCCCGCATCGAGCGCAGCCGCGCCCACGCGCGACGCGCGACGTACAGCAGCGCCGCCAACACGGCGAGTGCCACAAATATTGACTGCCAGTCGAAGCTCATCCCTTACGCCAGTTAAATTCCGTCCGCCCTTCAACCGACAAAAAGATTCGCCCTAGCTGAAGCCCAGCAGCCGCCCGCCCTGGAAGGTGATGAGCGAGGCGACGTAGGCGAGCGCGAGCATGTAGCCGACCATGAAGAGCGGCCAGCGCCAGGAGTTCGTCTCCCGCCTGACGACCGCGACCGTTGACATGCACTGGCAGGCCAGCACGAAGAGGACCATCATCGAGACGGCGACTAGCGGCGTCCACGCCCTGCTCCCGTCCGGCCGCCGCGCGTTCCTGACAGCCTCGACGAGCGACGCGGATTCTTCGCCCGCCCCGTCGCCCGCGTTGTAAACGATCGAGAGCGTCGAGACCAGAGTCTCGCGCGCGGCGAAGGAGGCGATGAGGCCGATGCCCATCTGCCAGTCGAAGCCGAGGGGCCGTATGGCCGGCTCGATCAGACGGCCCAGCCGCCCCGCGAAGCTCTGCCTGATCTGCTCGCCCTCCTCGCTGCGCGCCCCCTCGTCCTCGACCGCCTCCGCCACGTTCGACGCCCCCGCCGCCGGCTGCACGGTCTCCTCGCGCTCCGACTCTTCGCCAGCCCCTCCGTTTCTGCCCCCCGCGGCCTGCTGCTCGACCGCCGCTTCGTCGGCCGGGCTGACGATCTCCGTCCGCGGGAATGTGACGAGCGCCCAGAGCAGGATCGAAATGGCGAGGATGACCGTGCCCGCGCGGCGGACGAACATCCACGCGCGCGAGAAGATCGTGTGGAGGACGTTCGACGCGTTCGGCATCCGGTAGGGCGGCAGCTCCAGCACCAGCGGCGGCGGCGGAGCTTTCAGGATCGTGTGCTTCAAGACCCACGCGACGGCGACCGCCACCGCGACGCCCAGCAGGTACATCGCGAGTATGAGCAGGACGCCGACCGATAGCACGCCGAAGACTTTTCGCTCGGTGAAGAACGCCGCGATCATCAGCGTATAGACGGGCAGCCGCGCCGAGCAGGACATGAAGGGCGCGATCAGGATGGTCGCCAGCCTGTCCTTCGGCTGCTCGATGGTGCGCGTCGCCATGATGCCGGGGATGGCGCAGGCGAAGCTCGACAGCAGCGGCATGAAAGCCTTGCCGTGCAGGCCCACGCCTCGCATCAGCCTGTCCATCAGGAACGCCGCGCGCGCCATGTAGCCGCTGTCTTCCAGGAGTGCGATGAAGAGGAAGAGCAACAGAATCTGCGGCAGGAAGACGAGCACGCCGCCGACGCCCGCGATCACGCCGTCAACGATCAGATCGGTCAGCAGCCCCGCGGGCATCCGCTCACGGGCGAGCTCGCCGAGCGCGCCGAAGCCGCCGTCGATCAAGTCCATCGGCAGTTGCGCCCACGTGAAGATCGTTTGCAGGACGACGAGCATCACGCCGAGCAGGATGGCGGGGCCGAAGAGTTTGTGCGTGACGAAGCGGTCGATGCGTTCGGTCGCGGAGCGAGTGCGCGCGCCGCGCCCACGGTCTCGCACCGCATCGCGAGCCGCCCCGGCGATCCACTCATAGCGGGCGACTATCGGCTCCTGCCACCAGTGCGGGTTCGCGCCCGCGAGCCGCGCGCGCGCGGCCTCGACCCTGGCGCGCAGGCTCTCGTCGGCGGGCAGCTCCTCGCCGTACAGCGTGAGCAGCGCCTCGTGGCGCTCGTCGCCGCGCGGCCGGGGCGGGGAAGGCGGGGCGGCGGTCGGCGCGGACAAATTCGCCGCGCGCGAAGTTGCCGCTGGCGCGGCCGTCCCCGTCGTGATTGCCGCGGATGAACTCGTCGCACCCGCCAGGCCGTTTCCCACGTTCGCGTTGATGAACGCCGCCAGCTCCGCCTCGGCCTGCGGTGAGAGCCGCCAGCCCGCGCCCGCGCCCGTCTCCTTCGCGGCTGCGGCGACGACGGCGGCGGCAAGTTCTTCGAGTCCGCGCCCGCGCGTGGACGTCACCGGCACGACCGCGGCGCCGATTGCGGCGGAGAGTTTCGCGGCGTCGATCTCCACGCGCGCTCGCTCGGCCAGATCGACCATCGTCAGCGCGACGACGAGGGGGCGGCCCATCTCCAGAAGCTGCGTCGTGAGGTAGAGGTTGCGTTCGAGGTTGGTGGCGTCAACCACGGCGACGACCACGTCGGGCCGCGGCACTTCGGCGACGCGCCCGGTCAGCACATCGCGCGCGATGCGCTCGTCAATCGAGGCCGCGTCGAGGCTGTAGAGGCCGGGCAGATCGACGAGGCGTGCGTGCGTGCCGTCCGGGCCGAGCGGCCAGACGCCTTCTTTACGCTCGACCGTCACGCCGGGGTAGTTCGCCACCTTCTGCCGCATGCCCGTGAGCGCGTTGAAGAGGCTCGTCTTGCCGGCGTTCGGGTTCCCGGCGAGCGCGACCGTCAGCACGCGGCTCGCGTGCTGACGGTCGCCGGGCGCGTCCGATCCGTTCGTTCCGTTAGAGGGGGACTGCTGCGTATGAATCATAGAAAAGCCGTGACGGGTGACAGTAAAGAAATGAACACTTTTTTTACCTGACACCTGTCACGGTTCACCCGTCACGAGAATGGTCTCCGCCTCGGAGCGGCGCAGGGCGAGGTGGTAGCCGTGGACGCGCACCTCGATGGGGTCGCCGAGCGGGGCCGCCTTGATGACGCGGACGGGCGCGCCGGGGACGACGCCCATCTCCATCAGCCGCAGCGCGACCGCGCCCTCGCCCTCGACCGAGACGACGCGCGCGGGCGTGCCGTGGGGCAGCGCGCTCAGCGAAGTCACGCCGCGGCGGGCGGGCGCGTCTGACGGCGTCGACTGTGCGGCGTCGGCTGCGACGCCGTGCCCTTTGAGACTGGGCGGCCGGGCAGTCATGTCGGGCGAAGTAGTTGCCATCAGTCACCGTGCCCCGTGGGGCGGCAGAAGTTTGTTTTAGGCGGTCGCTGAAATTGAGGCGCGTCGCGTTGTTGAAACCGCCGCACCTTCCGAGAGGAAGTATAGGTTAGTTGAAATCAGTTTTCAATTTCAACTATTGCCTGGTTAAGGGAGTGAAGCCGAGGCGCGGTGAAGCTCAGTGGCTCACTGGCGGTCGAGGGGGATGATGGCGAGGTCGCCGCGGACGGGGCCGAGGGGCGTGGCCGCCGTCACGCGCAGCGGCAGGCGGCGGCGGTCTGTGCCGACCCAGAGGCGCAGGGCCAGGCGGTTGCCCTGCGGATCGTCGGTCGAGAGGGCGAGCTGGAAGGCGCTGATCGGGCGGCCGCCGACGTTGATGGTCTCACGCGCGACGGAGTTGATGAAGAGGAGGCGCGGGCGCTTGTTGAGCAGCAGCACGACGGTGTTGCGCTTGGGCGGCGTGAGGTCGAAGGCGCGGAGCGCGTAGAGGATCGAGACCAGGTCGTAAGTGCCGGCGGGGATTTCGAGGCGCGCGCCGTCG
>DATHBT010000222.1:0-2356 GCA_035295985.1 Pyrinomonadaceae bacterium
GCCCGCGCGTTGCCCATCGTGTAGCCGATCTGTTTGACGACGGGGACGGCTTCGCCCGTCAGCTCCAGTCTTTCAGTGTCGAAGGGCCGCGCCACCAGGGTGCCTTCATGCGCGTAGAGCAGGTAGCCCGGCGGCGCGTAAGCCACGCTCGATTCGACGTTGAGCAGCAGGCGGGGCTGCTTCGAGTCGAGCGAGCCGAGGAAGACCGCGCTCTTCTCCGGCGGCGAGGTGCCGGCGACGTACAGGAAGTGGCGGCCGTCGGGCAGGAAGTGAGGCCACGCGTGGACGTATTCGTCGCGCGACTTGTCGAGCGTGGTCAGGGGCTCGGGCGCGCCGCCGGCGGCGGGAATGCGGTAGAGGCCCTCCGTGGCGTTGCGGGAGAAGACGATGACCCCGTCGCGATTCCACGCGCCGCCCACGCTGATCGCGTCAGACAGCGTCTGCGCCGGCCCGCCCGAGACGTCAAGCTTCTTGAGCTTCCCCGCGGCGAAAAACCCTATGGAGCGGCCGTCCGGCGACCAGAAGGGCTGGCCGCCAGCTTCGGTCCCGGCCAACTGCTGCGCGTCGAGCGCGTCGAGCGGCCGCAACCAGAGGCTCTGTCTCCCAACTGCGTCCCTGACAACCAAGACCACGCGGCGGCTGTCGGGCGAGATCAGGGGCGCGCCTATGACCTCCCCCTCCCCCGGCGGAGCTATAAGGAAGCGCGCCGCCGCGGCCGGCGCTTCCTGCGGCGCGCGCCGCAGGAAGGGAAGAACGAGAGCCAACGCTGCCGCCACCAGGGCCGCGCCCGCAACGCCCCACGCGAAGAGTTCACGGCGTCTGACGCTGCGGCCCGCGAGCGCGCGCGTCGTGGTTGCCTGCCCGCCCGGGACGGTAGTCTCGCCCGACAGCGCCTCGAGGGCGAAGGCGAGGTCGCTGGCGGACTGAAACCGCGCCGCCGGGTTCTTCTCCAGGCAGTGCAACACGAGCCGTTCGAGCGCGGGTGAAACCGCGCTGTTCGACTCGGAGAGGTCGGGCGGGTCTTCCTTCAGGATGGCACTCAGGGTGTCCGCCGCCGACTCGCCGCGAAAAGCGCGGCGCCCCGCGAGCATCTCGTAGAGGACGGCGCCGAATGAGAAGATGTCGGCGCGGTGATCCACCTTTTGCCCGCGCACCTGCTCGGGCGCCATGTAGCCGACTGTCCCCATCACCGCGCCGGCGTCTGTGTCCACGCGCCGCGTCGGGATCTCCGTCTGGGACTGTCGCCCGTCCCCATGCGTCAGCTTCGCCAGCCCGAAGTCCAGAATCTTCGCGCGCCCATCCGACGTGATGAAGATGTTTTCGGGCTTGAGATCGCGGTGCACGATTCCGCGCTCGTGCGCGGCGGCGAGGCCGCGCGCGATCTGCGATGCGTAGTCGACAGCCTTGCGCTGCGAGAGCGGCGCGCCCCGCAGCTTCTCGCGCAGCGTCTCGCCTTCGAGCAACTCGGAGACGACGAAGGGTGCGCTGTCGTGCTGCCCAACGTCGTGGACGGCAAGGACGTTTGGGTGGTTGAGCGCGCCGGCGGCGCAAGCCTCCTGCTCGAAGCGTGCGAGGCGCTCGGCGTCTGCCGAGAACTGCGCGGGCAGCACTTTGATCGCCACGTCGCGCCCGATCTTCGGGTCGCGCGCGAGATAGACCTCGCCCATCCCGCCCTCGCCGAGCAGGGAGCGGATTTCGTAGCGGCCGAGGCGGGTGTTAGGGGAAAGAACCATGCGCGAAAGTCACAGAATGCTGCCAGCACTTTGCACAAGAATCTGTTATCAAGGTGCGAAAAGTCAACAAATTCAAGTGCGGGAGAGCCAGCCACCACTCATTATCTGACGCGGCGCGCCAAGTCTTCGCCATTCAACAGGAGTTCATGCTGGCCCTCCAGCAGTGGCAAGTTGATCGATTGCCCCGCCCGTGAGAAGCGCCAGGTCGTCCTGAACGGCCTGAAGAATTGCACGATCTGCGACATGAGTTCTCAAAGATAAGGCGACCGCGCCGAGCAATCTGAGGACGATAGACATTTGCACAAGTTCGGCTGACTCCCTGAGCCGCCTGTTTTCGCTCTTCGTCAAGCGGTCGCGCTGGTCGATCTTCTCGGAAATCTCCTCCCACGCTTCGCGGTCGGTGCGTGTGCCTCTGACCGTCTGACCGAGTGCTGCGAGCGCCGCCGCCGTCGCCTCCTCGTCGCCCGAATCGTTGGCCTCGACGAGCTTATCAAAAGCCTTTTCAATGCGCGTCAGGAGTGCCGTGGACTCACCTCTCTGGGCGCGATCCAAAAGAATTGCAATGCGCGCATCGAGCAAGTTGATTTCAGGCAGCACGGAGAGAACTTGCGGGTCGTGCTTCG
>DATHBT010000223.1:0-5572 GCA_035295985.1 Pyrinomonadaceae bacterium
GCCCGCGCGGGGAAAGATAGGCCACGCGGGCGCGGCCTGACAAGCCGTCAGGGCCGCGCCCGCCGAGTCTCCCGGTTACCGGCCCGCTACTGCCGCGGCGGCTCAGTGATGACGACGGGAGGCGGGTCACAGCCGCAGCACCCCTGCGGGCACTGCTCCTCCACGTTGAGGTCAGTCCTGCCGCCGCCGACGCGGAACAGCCCCCACATCCCGCCGTCGAACTGGAACGACTGGAACGTGCGGTAGAGGTAGTCGCCCGCTATCGAGAACGCGCCGCCCGCGCGCTGGATCACCACGTCGAAGTGGTTCGACGGGCCGTGGCCGTACTGCGAGCCGTGCCACGGCGAGTTGTTGTTGAAGCCGATGACGGTCGAGGCCGTCCCCGTCTGGTAGGGCATCTCCTGCCAGACGTGGCCGTGCAGCATGAAGACGTTGTTGCGCGCGTGCCCGCCCGAGTGCAGGACGCGGAAGCGCACCTCGTCGCCCGCCATGGCCGTGAAGATGGGCGTGACCGGATCGCGCCCCCCGATCTGCGTGTTGTGCAGCGAGTCGGTCATGTCGAACTGGCGCGTGGCCTGCGCGTAGGCGTTCGGGCACGACGGCGTGACCGTCCCGTCCGCGCCCGTCAGCGGCAGCGCCGGCCAGTAACAGAGCCGCGTCCAGAAAGGCTCGGTGCGGTAGTTGAAAGCCTTCTGCCCCGAATCCTCCGGGTCTTCGGCGTCCGCCAGGTTCGGGACGGGCTGGTTGTTCGAGAAGCGCATGTTGAGGTCGTTCTGGAACTGGAGGACGAACTCGCGGAACGGCACCATCACCGTGCCGCAGGTGTCGCACGCCTTCGTCGGCCGCCAGACGGTCGCCGCGTGGCGGTGATCCGGGTCTTCAGTCCAGGTGCTCCCGCGAGGCTCGACGACGAGCGAGCCGATGGCGCTCTTGTTCGAGTGCTTGACGGGATCGGACGACATCAGGTTGGTCGCGCCGAACTCTATCGGCACGCCCGTGCCGAAGGCCGTCACCGGATCGATCTTGATGTCGCCCGCGTACCACTGGTAGGTGACCGAGCCGCCGGGCGCGGCCGTCTGCACGGGGTTGCGGCCGACGTTCATGCCGTCGCTCGACTTGACCTCGTAGAAGAGGAGCTGCGGGTGCAGGCCGACGTGGCGCGACGGCACGACCTGGTTGGCGTTGAAGTCGTCCACGATCATCGGGAAGGTGTTGTAGCCCGGCAGGTCGTTGGGCGCGTCGGGCAGCCTGTTGCGCAGCGTCAGGTTGACGCAGTCGCCCGCGGCGGCTCGCAGCACCAGCGGCTCGACGCGCTGGCGGTTGTACTTGCCGTCCGCCCCGATGTCCTCCTTGCGCACGTAGAGGATGGCGGTCGGGTCGTTGAGCGGCCCCGCGCCGGTCTGCGTGCCGTCGGGCGTGCGCACCGAGAACGTCCAGCCGTTCTGGCCGGTGAATTCGAGGCGGGCGCGCGGCAGGATGTCGCGCGCGTAGTAGGCGTGAACCTCGTAGTTGCGCGCCGGGGCCGATTTCGGGCAGACGCCGTTGAAGTCGCCGGGGTTTGACGCGCCGGGGCCGAAACCGTTCGGGTTGTTCGGCAGCGGGAAGAGGTCGGAGCGGCGCGAGCTGTAGGCGCGCATCAGCCCCCACAGGCCGTTCCACTGATCGTCGGAGGCCGCGCCCGGCCGGTAGAGGAAGTCCGTGGTCTGCGTGTTCTTGGGCGTCTTCGGGATGATGAAGTCGTACTTCTCCGAGATGCCCATCATCTGCGAGTTGCGGTAGCCCGAGTTCGGGTCGAACGGCTCGAAGAGCCACTTGACGCCGTTGATCGAGAAGTTGTGCCCCTCCTCGTGCGCGCCGACGAGGACTCTGACCTGCACCTCGTCGTTCTCGTAAGCGCGCAGGAGCGGCGTGAACGGATCGTAGGGGCCGAGGTCGGCCGTCAACTGCGGGTACGGGCCGAGGTTGTTGAGATCGGGATCGACGCGCGCGATGCTCCGATAGACGTGCGAGAGATCGCCCTGCGTGCCCGGCACCTGCGTGTTGGTGTTCGGGTCGCGCACGCGCAGCGGGATCGGCTCGTTGCGGTAGTTGACCGAGAAGGTGCCGGGATCGTCGGCCGAGATGATCTCGGGGCACGGGGCCGGGTCGCCCGTCGGGCACTGCCGCCGAGCGGGCCGCTCGAGCAGCCGCGTGTCCGGGCCGAAGGGGCCGCCGGGCGCGGGCACGGTCGTCGGCAGCGCCACTTCGAGGCGGCCCGGCGGGTTGATCGCGCCTTCGGGGTCGGGGACGGCGCGCCCCTGCGCGTCAACGCCGCGCCCCTTCATGTAGGCCAGTTGGAAGTCGGCGAACTCGATCAGGAACTCGCGGTAGCTCTTTGACTGGTCGGGCGGGAGGATGACGGCCTGCCACGAGGTCGGGCCGCCGTCGAGCGGGCGCACCGGGGTCGGGCTGTTGCCGTAGCCGAGGCGCGCGCCCGTCTCGTTGTGCAGCCAGTCGGAGTTCAGAGGCTCGATGATGAGGCCGGCGTAGAGGCCCGTCTGCTGGTGCGTGGAGGGGGCGAAGTGATCGTGCGTGAAGGCGTTGCGCAGCGTCCGGTTCGGATCGGTGTTGTCGCCCGCGATGTTATCGACGAGCCAGCGCTGGATGGTGACCTGCGTCGGCTTGCCGAAGAAGGGGTGGCTGACGGGCGAGAGCGGACGGCGCCCGCCCCCCTCGGTGCGGATGCCGCCCCGCTCGTTGATGTGCTGGATGCGCGAGACGACCTCCTCGTCGCCGAACGTCCCGTCCTCGTAGTTCCAGCCGTTGGCCGCGCCGTCCGAGGCCGTCACGTCGAACTTCACGAGGTGGATGTGCTGGCCGACGATGTCGGTCGGCGTCCTAACCTGGAAGTCGTCAACCCGATAGACCTTCGGGATCAGGTTGGCGTGGTGGAAGGTGACGCAGTCGTTCGTGTTGGCGCGGAAGAACAGGGGTTCGGGCGGCTTCGTCCCTGCGACGGTCGGCTGCCAGTCGGCCCACAGCGTCTCGACGCGCGACTGCGGGAAGTGCCAGCCCTTCTTGTTGATCGTCATGTCGAACTGGAACATGACGCCCTTGTAGTAGATCTGGCGGCCGAACGGATCGGCCGTCAGAATCCGCTGCCCCTGGGCAGTCCAGCGGTGGTTCGTGCACGGGTCGGCGAAGGGCGCGCCCTCGACGGGCGGCAGGCCGTTGGTCATGAAGGGGCCGGGCGTGCCGTCTGTGCGGAAGCTGGGGTGGAAGTCCATCGCGTGGTAGTCCATCGCGAACTTCTCGATCCGAGTCCCCTTTTCGGGCAGCTCTTGGGCGTCGATCTTCTCGATCCCCTTGTCGAAGGAGAGGCGCGTCTCCTCGTGGAAGGCCACGTCGGCGTCGAGGATGATGTGGCGCGGCAGGCCCGCGTCGAAGACCGTATCGTAGGGCGGGTGCGGGGCGCGGCGGCCCATGATGCCGGGCACGAAGAACGGGAAGCCGGGGTTGCCGTCGCCGTTGACGACGATCTGCCCGTTAACGATCTGCACCTGCGCCTTCGGGGCGGGCGGCATCACGTAGTCGGCCATGTTAGGTGCGGCGCCGCCTGGGATCGGGACGACGGCCGGGATAGGCGTGCCGCGCAGAATCTCGGCGTCGGGCAGGGCGCGCGCGCCCTGGGCGGGCCGCCCCCCGCCGTCGAGCACGGTGCCCTCCTCGAACACGTCGTGGACTCTCCACAGCGCCCACATGCCCTGGGCGAAGTGGGGGTAGAAGTGGCAGTGGAAGATCGAGTCGCCGGGCGTCAGGTTGCGGTTGCCGCCGCCGCCGTAGGCGATCTCGATGTTGTGGCCCGAGCCGGGGCCGACGCCCTGGCTGTCGTTGTAGGACGAGCCTTCGGCGTCCGCGGCCTTGAACCACTGGTGCGCGTGCAGGTGGTGGATGTGGTGCTCTTTCGGCCCGGCGTGCAGCACGCGCTGCTTGGTGCGGTCGCCGAGGTAGCCGTGGTAGACGTTCGACGGGTCGTGCGGGTAGAAGGCCTTGGTCGCCTTGGGGCCGGGCGTCGGCAGGCTCTGGTTCGGGTGGCATTCGCCCTCTTCGAGCCGCGAGGGCTTGCAGGGCGCGTTGGCCGGAACGTCGACGACCATCGCCGGGTCGCCCACCGTCCACGAGGAGAGGAAGAACTCCTCGAACAGGCACTCGTCGCATCCGGCCATCGGGCCGACGCCCAGGCGGTTCGCAAGTATCTCCGCGCCGATGCCGCCTGACCCGTAGTTGATGGCGAATGCGTCGCGCGAGCCGTGCAGCGTGGGGCCGAGCTGGCCGCGCCCGTCCTGCTCGAACTGCGGGAAGGCTTGGACGGCCCCGATCTCGTCGTGGTAGATGATGGTGTGCTCGCGGAACGGCCAGTCGCGGTTGGGCGCGGCGACGGACGATGGCGGGTAGGTGCCGGCCGGGAACTTGCCGCGTCCCGGCCCCGTGATGATCGCCGTCAGGTCGGCGTGGACGATGACGTTGTGGCGGTTCAGGATTTTCAGGATCGGCTGGCGGCGGTAGCGATGCCAGGAGGGATAGACCGCGTCGTAGTTGATGACGGGCTGGCCGCCCGCGGTGCGCATGACCTGGCCGAGGGGGTTCCTCCTGGTGGCGAGGCGGAGGTCGTTGTGCGAGAGCTGCGAGCGGTACCACTCGGCCCCGCGCGGCTCGACGTTGACCGCGCCGAACAGGCCCGGCGGTATCTGCCCGCCGTCGCCCTCGGCCGTGGTGGTGGCGGCGGCGCTAAAGAGCACGTGCGTGCCCTCGCGCATCCGCGCGTCGGCGTAGAGCGTGTAGGTGATGCGCTCGCCCGGGCGGACGAGTCCGCCCGGCGGCGAGGGGTTGCGGCCGACGTTCGAGCCGTCGTCGCGGATGGAGTTGACGAGCTGGAGGCCGGCGACGTGGACTGACGCGGTTCGCGTCGCGGGCTGATCGTTGTCGCGCACGTCGGGCGCTAAGAGGTTCTGGAAGTCGATCTGCAAACAGTCGCCGACGTTCATGCGCAGCACGAGCGGGCGGGGCCGCTTGTCGGCCCGCAGCCTCACCTTGCCGGGCTTGAGCGAGTTGGTGCCGTCCGTGGGCACGACGTGGTGGCGCAGGGCGAAGATCATGCCGTGCGGCTGCACCGCGCCCAGGCGGTTCCAGAAGAAGACCTGGTCGAGGGCGACGACGTGCGCCTTGATCGTCCGCTCGCAGGGCGCGCGCCCCCCCGCCGGCCCACTCGTCTCGTAGTTGATCTTCGGGACGGGTGACGGCTCGGCATCAATGGTCGTCGGGGCGAGGGGCTGCCGCGTCTCGGTCTCCTGCCTGTACTCGATTGATCTGTAAACCTGATCCTGCTCGGTCTGCGGGGCGGGCTGCATCTCCTGCGCCGGGTCGTCTTCGAGCGCCGCGTCTTCGGCCGAAGGCTCGTTCTCGCCCTGGTCGTCGGGCGGCGGCGTGGCCTCGACGGTCGGCGAGGGCTGCGGCGCGGCGGCCGGGGCCGGGCTTGCGGCCGGCGAAGGGGCCGGGGCGGCGGGCGTGGCGCGCGGGGCGGGCGCGTCGCCGC
>DATHBT010000224.1:0-11157 GCA_035295985.1 Pyrinomonadaceae bacterium
CCGCCCCGTTAGGAGTGCACGCGCGCGTTCGCCGACGAGAAAGTTCAAGGACAAAGACATTACCCCGGTAACAAGAGGCGGCGCGGCCGAAAGACGAGCCCGCCACGACTGCTAAAGCCTCGGCTGCTAAAATTTTCGCCCAGTTTAACACCCGAAGGGCGCGCTTTTGAAAAGGACTCAGCGATGAAAGACGACAGCCGCCGGCCCGCGGTTACAAAAAGCTGTTAGCTATTAGCTTTTAGCTGTTAGCCGGAAGTTGCCGGCCGATTGAGGTTAGAGGGCGGGCGGCAGCCCTGCGTTGCTGTCCCCGCCCCCGAATTTCCATCCGCGACGACCGCTTTGCTAACAGCCAATCGCTAACAGCTAAAAGCCCCTCATTCGCCGAAGCTGCGGCGGATGAGGTAGGACATTTTGACGAAGAAGGTGCGGCCGTTGCGGCGGAAGCCGGGTTCGAGCTGCCCCGAAAAGGCGTTGAAGCCGTTGCGGTTGAGGTCGTCGTTGTAGCCGGCGTAGAAGGCCGTGCCGGGGCTGGGCGTGTAGCCGAAGAGGAACTGGCCGCGCACGTTGGCCGCGAGGGTGTCGTAATCGACGCGGGCGCGGGCGAAGAGGAAGCGCGTGAACTGGTAGGTCGAGCGTAGGGCGAAGATGTTGTCGTCGAAGGCGACGCGGCCGGTGTCGTAGCGCGTCAGGCGCGCCTTCGTGTAGGAGAGCGAGGCGTTCAAGGCGCTCGTCGGCTTGTACGTGAGGCCGGCGTCAACGTCGAAGCCCGCGCCGGGGCCGGGGTCTTGCAAAGCGTCGGGGTCGAGGAGCGCGGGCGGCGAGACGCGCGGGAAGCGCGAGCCTGCGCCGAAGTCGAGGTCGAAGATGCCGCGCCGCGTGCCGACGAAGCCGTAGGCCGAGAACTGCTTGTTGAAGGTGCGCTCGGCGAAGACGAAGATGGACTTGATGTAGGTGGAGCGCTCGGAGTCCGCGCCGAAGAAGGAGCCGGGGCCGCCGAACTCGAAGTCGAAGAGCCGTTCGTAGGCGTAGTTCAGCCCGATCTGAACGAAGGTCTGGTGGGCCAGGGAGAAGTTGAGGTTGACGCCCGTATCGGCGTTCTGGTGGCGGCCCTGCCAGTCGAAGTTGCTGTTGACGAAGTGCTGAAAACGAAACTCCGTGAGCAACGCCTTCGGGTCGGGGTCGGTCGAGTAGCGCCAGCCGAAGCCGGCGTTGTTCGTGTTGACGCGGCGGACGAAGCCCACGTCCGTCCGGTAGTCGCGCGTGCGCCCACCGCCGTCGAAGATGTAGCCCCAGTTGCGGCCCGTGTAGTCCCACATCCACGAGTAGCCGAAGGCGTTGCGGTAGGGGTTCATCTCGCCCGTCGCCTCGTCGCGGCCCTCGCGCGTGGCCGTGCCCACCACCTCGAAGGCGAGGATCGTTTTGGGATCGATCTTGAAGCGGCCGTCGAAGCCGGCGACGTGGTTGTAGTGATCCACGAAGTTGTAGGTCGTGCCGAAGAGGCCGAGGCTGTGGTCGCGCCCAACGTCGCGTTTTAAGCGCAGCACGCCGACGGTCGCGTTGCGGCCGACGACGCGGTCGAGGAAGCCCTGGAACTCGGCCTCCCTGACGGCGCGCGCGGCGCGGTCGGGCTCGCTCAGAACGTCGCGCAGCCGGCGCTCGGCCAGCTCGTCGTCCGAGAAGTTGCCGGGCGCGTTATCGGAGGCGAAGATGAGGCCGAAGGAGTTGCGGCCCTGCTTGCCCGTGAGCTTGACGGCGTAGTCGGGATCGACGATGGCGCGGGTGTGGACTACCGTCGAGCGCGTCTCGAAAATCTCGCGGCCTTCGAGGAAGAAGGGGCGCTTCTCGGAGAAGAAGATCGGGAAGCGCTGGTTGGCCGTCACCACCGTGGCGTCTGCCTCAACCTGCGCGAAGTCTGGGTTGAGGGCGGCGTCGAGCGTGACGGTCGGCGTGAGCGTGTACTTGGCCGTCAGACCGAGGTCGTAATCGACCGCGGGGTTGATGAAGCGGCCGGGGTCAGAAACGTCGGGGCGGCGTAAGCCTCCGTCGCCGAACGGCTCGGGCGGGACGGAGCGGACGCGGCGGCCGGTCTGCGAGACGGTCAGGCTGGGGATTAGTTCGAGCGTGCGCTCGGTCGAGATGCCTTCGAGGCCGGTGATCCGGCCGGCCTGGTTGAGCGTGCCCTGCACGTCGCGCGAGATCGGCATCCAGGAGGTCAGCTCGCCGTTGAAGCGCTGGATGCGGCGGAACAGTTGTACGTTCCACAGCTTGTCCTTGCCCGCTGTGTAGCGCAGAGACTTGAACGGGATGGCGACTTCGATGACGTAGCCGTCCGAAGTGACCGCGCCCTTCGACTCCATGACGATGTCGAGACTCAGGTCTTCGCCCTGCCCCTCCGTGTAGATGCCGTCGGCCTGGACGCCGAGCGGCGAGAAGAAGAGGGCGTAGGCCTTGCGGCGGTCGTTGAAGGTGTCGAAGTAGAAGCCTATGTAGTCGTCGCCGAAGATCGAGTCGCGCTTGGGGATCGTGGCGCGCACCTTGTCCGGCTCGTCCGTCGCGCGCACGGCGAGGTAGAGCGTTTTGGAGTCGTAGCCCATCCGCACCTCGGTGGGCTTCGAGGGCGCGATGTTGTCGCCGGGCTGAATCTGGTAGAAGTCTCGGAAGACCGCCGCCGACTTCCAGATTTCGTCGTCTAACTTGCCGTCTATCGCCGGGGCCTTGTCGAACTTCGGGATGCGAACGGGCGCGGCCTTCTCCGGCGGGACGGCGGCGGCGCGTCCGCGCGCGGCGGCCAGCTTCGCCGCGCCCGCCGCCTCGCGCGGGGTCGAGCTGTCGCTCGCGGCCTGCGGCGCGGGCTTCGGCTCGCCCGATTCGGTCAGCGCGCTCGCGGGCGGCGCTACGGGTTCTGGCGAAGGCGACGGCGTTTGAGTCGGGGCGGGCACTCCGCCCTGAGACTGTTGCTGCTGCCGAGCGTCGCGCGGCTCGAAGATCACTTCGAGGCGGTTGAAGCTCTGGCGGACGCGCGCCGAGACGTTCTCCGCGAGCGCGAAGGAGAGCAGCACGTCTTCGCCGCGACGCTCGACGCGCGCGTCCGTGAAGCCCGCGGCCGACAGACTCTGCGAGACGGCCGATGCGTCGGCGCGCGGTATAAGGACGTGGAAGCGCGAGCCCGCGCGGTAGGCGGTGTAGTCGTCGAGGGCGGAGTCGGAGGTGATGATGACGCGAGAGGCGGCCGACCCGCCGACCGCGCGCACCGAGGCGATGCGGCGCGGCGGGCCGGGGCGCGGCTCGGTCGCGGGCGCTCCCTTCGCGCCCGCGCCGCCGGAGTTTGCGAGACGCGCGACCTGCTGCGCGCCGACTGCCGGCGGCGCGGCGAGCGCGCACAAAAACGTGAGGGCGAAGGCCGTCAGCCTCCGCCCCGCCACATCAGTAAATTTCGCAGCCGACAGACACTTGCGCCGCGACGCGCTGACGCCCAGACAGCCGTTCGCACGCACAAGTTCGCCGCGCCCCGTCAGTCTCTTCATCTTCACCCTCGAACGCCCGAAAGGGTCTCAGGTTTAAGGTCTCAAGTCAGAGCTCGCCCGTAAGACGCGTGGCGGCTGCCCGACGTTCCATAATCCGAGAACCTTAAACCTCAAACCCGAAACCCGCTTTTCGATCTTCTACCCGCCGAAGCTGCGGCGGAAGAGGTAGGACATCTTGACGAAGAACGTCCGCCCGTTGCGGCGGAAGCCAGGCTCAAGCTCACCCGTGAAGGGGCTGAAGCCGTCGCGCGTCAGATCGTCGTTGTAACCTACGTAAAAAGCGGTGCCGGGGTTCGGCGTGTAGCCGAGGAGGAACTGCCCGCGCACGCGCGAGTTGAGGGCCGAGTAGTCGGCCCGCGCGCGGGCGAAGACGAAGCGCGTGAACTGGTAGGTGGTGCGCGAGGTGACGATGGTCTCGTCGAAGGCGACGCCGCCGGTGTCGTCGCGCACGAGCCGCTGCTTGGTCAGGTCTAGCGAGGTGCGCAGCGCGCCGCTCGGCTGGAAGGTCGTGCCCATCTGGATGTTCCAGAGGTCGCCCGCGCCGGGGTCTAAGAGGCCCGCGCACTGCGGGGCCGGCGTCGCGCCCGCGCAGAGGCCGGCGGCCTGCGCCTCGCGCGCGGCGATGGCCGAAGGGGAGACGCGCGGGTAGCGGCGGCCGGAGCCGAAGTCGAAGTCGAAGACGTTCCAGTCGCGCACCACCTGAACGTAGAAGGAGTTCTGCTTGCGGGGCGTTGACTCGCCGTAAAAGATGAGGCTGTGCTTGTAGGTCGAACGCTCTGAGTCTTCGCCGGCGAACGCGCCCGTCAGTATCCGGCCCGTCGGGCCGTCAGGGCCGCGCGCGGGGCCGCGGCGCGCGCCGAACTCCTCCTCGAAGAGGCGCTCGTAGGCGCGGCGGTAGCCCGCCTGGAAGAAGGTCGAGCGCCGCAGGCTCATGCTGAACTGCTGCTGCGCGTCGAAGCGCTGCGAGCGGGCCTGCCAGTCGAACTGCGAGGTGTAGTTGCCGCTGAAGCGGTAGGAGATGAGCGTCGCCTTCGGGTTCGGGTTGCTGGCCCAGCGCGGGTTCAGGCGCACGGAGTTGGTGTTCGTCCGCGACGTGAAGCCGACCTCGGCGCGGTAGTCGCGCGTGAAGCCGTCGCCGTTGGCGTTGAAGCCGTAGTTGCGGCCCGAGCGGTCGAAAGACCAGCGGTAGGCGAAGCCGTCGCCGTCGCGCAAGGTCTGCTGGCCCGGAAAGAGACGCCGGCCGCCCTCGGCGACGAAGGGATCGAGATCGGGATCGCGGAAGAGGCGGCGCGAGCTGGTGCCGAGCGCCTGGAACGAGAAGACCGTGATCGGATCAAGCTTAAACCGGCCGTCCACGCCGGCGAGCTGGTTCGTGCGCTCGACGAAGTTGTAGCTGGTGGCGATGAGGCCGAGGCTCGACTCGCGCCCCACGTCGCGTTTTAAGCGCAGCACGCCGATGCTTGCGTTGCGGTCGAGGAAGCGCTCGATTGCTGCGCGGAAGGCCGGGTCGGTGCGCGCCCTCTCGCGCTCCTCCTCCGTGTAGTTGCCGGGCGCGTTGTCGGAGGCGAGAAGGACGCCGAAGGTGTTGCGCCCCAGCTTGCCCGTAAGCTTCACGGCCGCGTCGGGATCGACGATGGCGCGCGTGTGCAGCACCGTGAGCGGCGTCTGGAACACGTCCTTGCCTTCCAGGAAGAACGGCCGCTTCTCTTCGAAGAAGATCGGGAAGCGCTGGTTCGCCGTGACCACCGTGGCGTCGGCCTCGACCTGCGCGAAGTCCGGGTTGAGCGCGGCGTCGAGCGTTATCGTCGGCGTGAGCGTGTACCTCATCGTGAGGCCCGGATCGAGTTCGACGGGGCCGTTGATAATCCGGCCGGGGTCGGGGCCGGTGACGACGCCGAAGGAGCGCGTGCGCTTGCCCGTCTCGGAGACGGTCAGGCTCGGGATCAGTTCCAGCGTGCGCTCGGTCGAAATGCCTTCGAGGCCGGTGACGTAGCCCTGCTGGATGAGCGTGCCCGACACCTCGCGCGAGAGCGGCATCCACGAGTCAAGCTCCTGGTTGAAGCGCTGTATGCGGCGGAAGATGTGCAGCCCCCAGAGCTTGTCCTTGCCCGCCGTGTACCGGAGCGACTTGAAAGGGATCGCCGCCTCGACGACGTAGCCGTCCGACGTTAAAGAGCCCTTGGACTCGTGGACGAAATCGACACTAAAGTCCTCGCCCGATCCTTCCGTGCGGATCGCGTCGGCCTGCACGCCCAGTGGGTTGAAGAAGAATTCGAAGGCCTTGCGCTTGTCGTTGTAGGTGTCGAAATAGACGCCGATGAAGTCGTCGTCGAAGATGCCGTCGCGCTTGGCGACGCGGGCGCGCACCTGCGCGGGATCGTCGTAGGCCTTGAAGGCGAGGTAGATGAACTTCGAGTCGTAGCCGATGAAGGCCTCCGTGGGCTTCGAGGGCGCGATGTTGTCGCCGGGCTGCACCTGATAGAAGTCCGCGAAGCGCGCGGCCGACTTCCAGATTTCGTCGTCGAGCTTGCCGTCGATCACGGGAGCCTTCTCGAACTTCGGCAGCCGGACGGGGGCGGCCTTCTCCGGCGGCAAAGCGAACGCGCCGGCCGTGGCCGCGACGAGTCTCGCGCCGGGCGGCTTCGCGGCGTCGCGGGCCACGTTGTCCGTGGCCTTGGCGGCTTCGGCGTCGGGCGTCGCGGCGGGCGTGGGCGTCGCGCGGGCGACCGGGTCGCTCGTGAGCTTCTGCGGGAGGACCGTAGGGGTCGGCGACTGTGCGAATACAGGGGCGCAACAGAGGGCGAGCAGACACGCTAGGAGGGTGGGCACACGAAATCTCATCAGTAATTCCTAAAACTTCCGATCCGGTTTTCCTGCTTGAAAGGCTAAAGGGAATGTATTGATTCGCCGAGGGTTATGACGTTATTTAGAGGGGAAATGTTGCGAAAATGTTGCCCGCCGCCGAGGGAATCTTCGGCGGCGGGCGGCGCTTATAAAGAGGGAAGCGGTCAGTAGCCGGTGGTCAGCCAGAATCAGTTTTTACCGACCACTTATCACCGACCACCGACCACTGTTCTAGGGCCGGCGAGTGCGCCGCGGTTCGGGTGGCGTGGGGGGCGCGGGCGGCCCGTTCGAGTCGGCGTCCGAAACGTCGCCGAGCAGGTTCGTGGCGGGGCTGCCGCCGGGCGCGCGGTCGATCTGAATCGAGCCGTTGACGTTGTCGAGTTTGACGCGCCCCGACCCCGCGCCCAACTGGCCCGCGAGGCTCTGGCCGACGTAGCGGCCGCGGCGGACGGGCAGGCCCAGGTTGTTCGAGATCGAGCCGTGGACTGTGTTGGCGCGAAGCGTGGCGTCGGCCTCGGCGGGCAGGCGGACGGAGACCTCCCCGTTGACCGAACTGAGCGCGACCGTGCCTGCGGCCAAGCGGTCGAACTCGGCTTCGAGCCGGCCGTTGACGGTCGTCAGGCGCGCGTCGCCCGCGAGGTTGCGCGCCGTCAGTTGGCCGTTGACGAGCGCCGCCCTGATCTCGCCGGCGAGACCTTCGAGTTCGAGCGGGCCGTTGACGAGTTCGATTGATTCGAGCCGGGCCTGGCGGGGGACGGTCAGCACGTAATCGACGGCGGCCGGGTTGTCGCGGCTGCCGCGCTCGAAGTTGAGGGTGCTCGTCGGATAGACGGTCTTGATCTGCACGGAGTCGGCCGTGGCCTGTACGTCGATGTTGACCTCGTCGAGCCGCCGCTGCGTGTGCGCGCGCTTGACGGCCTCGATCCTGATCTCCGGGCGCTCCCAGGCGGTGACGCGCGCCCGCCCGTTGATGTTCTTCAGGCGCACACGCCCGTCCGGCGCGAGCGGGTAGGTCGCGCTGAACTCCTTGGTCAACTGCCCCTCGTCGCCGTCCTGCGCTCGCGCAGCCGTGGCAGCGCCCAGCAGCACGACGAAGCCGAGGAACGCCGTTGTGATTAACCGTCTGCCCATCTCAAGCACCTCGAAAAGACGTGAATCGTGAATAGTTTAAAGGGCGTGAGCCGTAAACCGTAAACCGTGGCAAGACGAACTTCTTTTTCCTATCACGGTTTACGGTTTACCGTTCACGGCTCTTAGGTTCTCGGCGCGAGGCGGACGCTGCCGTTGACGCCGGAGACGTTGATCGGCGTGCCGCCCGAGCCGATGCGCGCGTTGAAGTTGTTGCGGCTGACGCGGCCCTGGATGGTCACGTTCGGCAGCCCCTCGGTGTTGACCGAGCCGTTGATGCCGGTGACGGAGAGGTCGGCGTTCAGCGTGTCGGCGAATTTAAGCTCCACGCGGCCGTTGACGCCGGAGACCTTGATTCCCTGCTCGCCGAGTTGCGCGATGGTCATCGTGACGCTGCCGTTGATGCCGCTGATGTCCGTGTACCCGCGCGCCTGGCCCACCTCGACGCGGCCGTTGATGCCTGAGAGCTTCACGGGGCCGTCAACCTCGCCGACGGTCGTGCGGCCGTTGATGCCGCTGGCCGCGAGGTTGATGTTGCGCGGCACGCGCAGAGTCACCTGCTGGCGCACCTCGGCGCGCCGTTCGCCGCGGTTCGAGTCGTTCTCCTTCTCGCCGCGCACCGTCAGGCCGCCGCCCGCCTGCTCGACGATGATCTTGCGGTACTCCAAATCCTGCCTGGTGCGGGCCGAGCGGACGACGTGAACCTCGGCGGTCGATCCCGACGTGGTCTCCACGTCAACGCGGCCGTTGATGCCGGAGACGCGGACGGGCGCGCCGGGCGCAATCTGGTAGGTCTGCCGGAACTCGTCGCGCTCCGTGAACTCCGTGTCGTGATCCCTGCCGTGCTGCTCGACGGCGTGCCCGCCGTGCTGCGCGACGTAGCCCGCGTTGATCAGCTCGCCGAGCGCCGCCGCGTGCGCACGCGCGCCGGACGGGCGGAACTGGCTCGCCGCCTGCGGCACGGCCAGCGCCGCCACCGCCGCCATGATCGTTAATGCCGTCCACCTGATTTTCATCGTCGCCGCCCCCTTCAATTTATGATTTCGGATTGCGGATTGCGGATTTGGAAAACCGGAGCGCGGCGACCGTCGTTGGTCTGTCTAATCCGCAATCCGAAATCCGCAATCCGCAATCGGGTTAGTCGCTGGTGCGCCGGAAGCGCACGTTGCCGCTGATGCTGCTAAACGTCATCTCGGTCCCGCCGGAGCCGATGCGCCCCTCGTAGCTCGAAGGGCCGACCTTCTGCACCGTCACGCCGGGCGCGTCCGCGATGACGTTGCCGCTGATGCTCGTGACGCTCCAGTCGGCGTTGGCATTCTCGGGCAGCCCGACCTCGATGTTGCCGCTAATGCTCGACATGCGGACGCCGCGCCCGCCGAGGCTGGACAGGTTGACCGAGACGTGGCCGCTGATGCTGTTGAAGATCGCCTCGCCCGCCGCCTGACGGACGGTCGCGTGGCCGGAGATGCTGTTCATCTTCACCGAGCCGTCGATGCCGCCGACCGTCACGTGGCCCGACACGGAGTTGACGTCGAGGTTGACCGAGCGCGGGAGTCTCAGGTTGACGGTCTGGCGCACCTGCACGTTGCGGCACTCGCGGCGGTTGTCGTTGCCGTCGATCCGCAGCCCCGTCTCGGTCGCCGTAACCTTGAACTCGCGGCAGCGCAGGTCTTCGCGGCTGCGCGCCGAGCGGACGATGTGAACGTCGGCCGCGCTCCCGCCGGTCTCGACCGTGACGTGGCCGCTCACCGAGTTCAGCTCGACGCGCGCGCCCGGCGCGAGCGGGTAGCTCTGGCGCGACTCGTCGCGCTCCGTGTAGTTGCCGTCGTCAAAGACGATGCTCGGCGCGCCGCCGCTGCGGGCCAGCGCGCACGCGCCGAAAGTCTGCGCCGCCAGCGCCAGCGTCAGCGTCAGCACGCCCGCGAACATTCTGCTTCTCGTCATCACACGCTCCTCGCTTCTTCGGAAAAGTTGAACCGACGACCCGCCCCGGACACACTTCGGCCGAACACGTCCGCGCCGTTTGCGCGCGCGCCAAACCGACAAGCTGACTGTGCTGTTTGAAAATTTAGCGGCGAGGCTCTTCGTCGCAGTTGAGCAGGCCCGTACCGGAGGGGGCCTCGAAGAGAGTCTCGATGGCGTCGGCGTCCAACTCGGCGTCCGTCGCCTCGACGCGCCGCTCATCAGCCTTGCGGCGCGTGGCGGAGCGCCTGAGAGCGGCGCGGCCCCTGGGCGTCTCGGCCGGCGTGAACTGGAACACGAACTCCTTGCCCCAGAGCTTCGACACCTCCGACGCCAGCCTCACCCGCGCCGCATCCGCGCCCGATTCCCGCGCAACCTCGGTCTCGAAGACCGTCGCGGCGAACCGCGGGATGAGAGCCTCTGTGGTCTCGCCCGCGTCGCGCCCGATCTCGATGCGGAACTCTTCGACCTCGGAGCTTCCCGCGGCGGCTTCGGCGTGGCTCAGCGCCAGCTCGGCGATGACGGGCCGCGCCTCTTCGACCTTCACGCGCACAGGCTTGCGAGCCGGTCTGGCCGCGCGGCGGGCCGTCGTAGCCTTCGCGTCCCCGCACGCGGCGGAGTTCGAGGCGACGAGGGCCGTCTGCCTTTGCGGCACGAGGCCGTCGAACGTGCCGGCCGCGTAAACGAGGAGGCTGTTCCAGGCGTTCGTGTTCGCCCAATCGCCCGCGAGGGATTTCAGTTGACGAAACTGGTCGGAGGCTCCGCGCGCGCCCGAAAGCGCGAACGCGGCGACTGCCAGCGCGACTCCTAGTTTCTGTCTCATCACTCGAACCTTCCTTCAACCCTTGGGGGCGGCAAATTCGGGCGGCGCGTCCCGCTTTCGGGAAGGCTTCGTCGCGTTTCCGCGAACCGCCACTGCGCGCCTCTTACGGTCAAGACGTGAAACCAGGCCGGAATGTTTCACCTCGCCCGAATTTTCAAACAACTCAGCAGCTTCTGACCCTAAAACACCGCCCGCGCAGGGTTTGTGGCAACTTTTTTTCGTCCCGCGGGGGCGACTTTCGCGTCGGCCGTTCCGGCTCTTTAAGTCGGTATCAACGGCCGCTCCCGGCCCGCGCCGCGCCCGCGTCTGAACAGTCTTTCGGCAAGCGCCGTGCCGCGGGCGGGTTGGCAGCCCAAACCCGCGGTTCCGCTAAATTTTCAAAGAGCTTTCGGAACTTACCGTCCCGCGGCCTTCTTCAGTTGGATCGTGCCGCTGAAGGACGAGAGCGCGAGCGTCGCTTCGGGGCGCTCGCCCGCCACGCCGTTGACGCGCACGGTCGAGTGCTGGCCGTGGAGCAGGCTCTCGGCCTGCGCCGTCTGCGCCTGCCTGATCGGGAAATCTGTGACGATCTCGCCGTGGGCGACCCGCGCATCCACGCGGAACGATGCGTCGGCCGGCAGCGTCACCGTGACGCCGCCTGAATAGGCCTTGAGCGAGTAAACCCCGCCGCGCGCGAGCGCGCCCCTCAGATCGACGTGCCCGCTCGTCGTCGAGGCCTCGACCCGCGCGTGCCCGACGCGCGCGAGCGTGACGTCCCCGCTCGTCGTCTTCGCGAAAAACTGGTCGGCCGCCTCGACCGGCGCGACCTCGGCGGCCTCGATTGACGCGCTGATCGTCTGCAAGCGGACGCTCCCCGCGGACTTCCGCAAACTCAAG
>DATHBT010000225.1:0-4786 GCA_035295985.1 Pyrinomonadaceae bacterium
GAAGCGCGGCCAGCGCGTCACGCTCGACTTCACGACCGAGCGCGGCGTCGTCCTCTTCGGCGTCGATCCCGCGAGCGTGCCGAGCGACCTGCGCGAGCGGCAGTTGACGGAGGCCGCGCGCGCCATCATCCGCAGCGGCAACCAGGACTTGATCGAGTCGATCCGCCGCATCGCGCCCCGGTTCGTCGGCGAGTACGCCGAGACGCTGCCGGCGAAGGGCCGCGCGCCGAGCATACGCACGCCGGGCCGCGCGGCCGAGGTCGTCAACGTCTCCGCCCCGCAGGCCGTCCGTCTGAACGCGAGCGTGACCGACCGCCACGGCCGCGCCGTCGCCGGGCTGTCCCCGCGCGACTTCTCCGTCACAGAGAACGGCGAGCCGCGCGAGGTGACGGAGGTGGTCGAGACGCGCGCGCCCTTCAACCTCGTGCTGCTCCTCGACGTTTCGGGCAGCGTCGAGGAGCGTTTGGACTTCATACGCAAGGCCGCGCTCGCCTTCGTCAACACGGTCGGCCCGCAGGATCGCGTCGCCATCGTCTCCTTCCGCGACGACGTGCAGCTCATCTCCGACTTCACGACCGACAAGCCGCTGCTGGCCGAACGGCTCAAGGAGATCGAGGCCGGCGGCGCGACCGCCCTCTACGACTCGCTGGCCTACACGCTCGTCCACACGCTGCGGCCCCTGCGCGGCGAGCGAACGGCCGTCGTCGTGCTCTCCGACGGCGACGACAACCGCTCCTTCGTGCCCTTCGCGGAACTGCTCGAAACGGTCTCCGAGACGGGCGCGCTCATCTACCCGCTCTACATCCCTTCGGGCCTCATCCCCGCCGACCGCGCGCCCGCGCCGCAAGCAACGCTCGACCCCACGCGCGCGCGCTACCTGACGCTTACCTCGCGCGCCGCCGTGGAGGGCCGCCAACTTGCCGAAGTCTCCGGCGGCGTCTTCTACCCCGTCACCCGCCTCGACGAGCTGCAACGCGCCTACGACGACGTGGTCGCACAGCTCCGCACCGCCTACACCATCAGTTACTCGTCGAACCTCTCGGCCGCGGCCTCCGAACGGCGCGTCCGCGTCCGCGTCAACCGCGACGGCGCGTCCGTCCGCCTCAGCCCCGCGGTGAGCGCGGGCCAGCCCTGACGCCCCAAGCCGCAGCGGTAACTGATGAGTTTGGACGCCGCCCGCGGGCCGGTGTTACCATCCCATTGCAACTGCACGGGCGCAGGCGCTCGCGATGAAAACGAACCGGAACATCACTGTGCCGCGCGGCGCTCTGGCCGAGTTCTGCCGGCGTCACCGCATCGGCAAACTCTCTTTCTTCGGCTCGGTCTTGCGCGACGATTTTCGGCCCGACAGTGACGTTGACGTGCTCATCGAGTTCGAGCCGGGGCACACGCCCGGACTCTTCCGCCTGAGCGACATGTCTAAGGAGTTGTCGGCTTTGCTCGGCGGGAGAAGGGTCGATCTGCGGACGCCGCAGGACTTAAGTCCGTACTTCCGCGAGGAGGTTATCGCCTCGGCCGAAGTAGGTTATGGACAGGAGTGATTCGATTCGCCTGCGGCACATGCTCGACGCCGCGCGCGAGGCGGCGCAGTTCGTCGCAGGGCGTGGCCGCGCCGATCTCGACCGCGACCGAATGCTCGCGCTGGTGAAGGAGATCGAGATCATCGGAGAGGCGGCGAGTAAGATTTCAGGCGAGACTCGAAAACGTTGTGCCGAAGTCCCTTGGGCGAGCATAACGGGGATGCGTAATCGACTCATTCACGGCTACTTCAGCATCGATCTGGACATCGTGTGGCAGACGGCGACTGCCGAACTGCCGCCGCTCGCCGCCGCACTCGAAAAGTGTCTGGCGTCTAACCCGACCCCATGAAAAGCCCTCTGCTCGCGTCGCTGTTCGACGAGATCGAGCGCCGGCCGCTGTCGGTCTCGGAGCTGACCTCGCAGGTTCGCGGGGCGCTGGAGAACCGCTTCGCGTCCGTCTGGGTCGAGGGCGAGATTTCAAACTTCAAGGCCGCTGCTTCGGGCCACTGGTACTTCACGATCAAGGACGAGTCGGCGCAGTTGCGCGCTAGCTGCTTCCGCGGCGTGAACTCGCGCATACGCTTCCGCCCCTCGGACGGCTTACAGGTGCGCGCGCGCGGGCGCATGACCGTGTACGAGCCACGCGGCGACTACGAGCTGATCGTCGAAGGACTCGACCCGGTGGGCGCGGGCGCGCTGCGCGTGGCCTTCGAGCAGATGCGCGAGCGCCTGGCGCGCGAGGGGCTGTTCGACGAGTCTTTGAAGCGCCCGCTGCCGCTGCTGCCGCGCAGAGTCGGCATCGTCACGTCGCCGACGGGCGCGGCCGTCCACGACATACTCCGCGTCATCGCGCGACGCACGCGCACCGTCAACGTGCTGCTCTCGCCGACACGCGTGCAGGGCGAAGGCGCGGGCGCGGAGATTGTCAGGGCGATCAGGCTTTTGAACTCGCACCACCGCGCGGCGCTGGCGGACGGGCGCGCGGGCGATCTCGTTGACGTGATCATCGTGGGCCGAGGCGGCGGCTCGGCCGAAGACCTCTGGGCGTTCAACGGCGAGGAGGTGGCGCGCGCCATCCGCGCCTCGGAGATTCCGGTCATCTCCGCGGTCGGCCACGAGACGGACTTCACCATCGCGGACTTCGCGGCGGACGTGCGCGCCCCCACGCCTTCGGCCGCCGCCGAACTCGTCGCCGCGCGTGAGGATGAGGTGGCCGGCACAGTCTCAACGCTCACGCGCGGCCTGTTGCGCGCCGCGCGCTACCGCCTGATGGACGAGCGCGGTCGCTTGCAGGAGGCTGCGATGTCGGCCGGCTTCGACGACGTGCGCGCGCGGCTCGGCGAAGCGTCGCGCCGCGCGGCCGACGTGGCGCACCGCCTTGAGAGATCAATCGAGCGCGCGCGCGAGCACGCTCGTAAGCGTCTTGAACGGGCGGCGTGCCGGCTGACGCCTGCGCGCACCGCCGCGCGTGCTTCGGAAGCGCGAGTGCAGCTCGCGGTCGCGCGCGCCGCGCTCGACGCGGCCGTCTCGTCGCGCCTGGACGCGGAGAGCGCGCGGCTCGGCGTCGCCGCCGCGTCGCTCGACGCGCTCTCGCCGCTGGCGGTGCTGCGCCGCGGCTACGCGCTCGCGGAAGACGAGCGGGGGCACGCGATCAGGAGCGCCGCGAGTGTCAACGCGGGCGAGCGCGTGCGCGTGCGCCTGGGCGAGGGCGCGCTCTCGTGCCGCGTCGAAGGGGTGGAGGTTGCCGGCTGATGTCGACGATGCGCGGCAAGAAGAGCAAGGAGACGAAGCGCAGCCGCTTCGTCGTCAACGTCGATGAGTTGCAGCGCGCGGAGGAGGAGAAGCGCGAGGCGCAGCGTAACCGGGGCGTGCGCCGCATCATGCGCCGCCCGAAAGTTTCGCCCCAGGGCCGCCGGCGGCTGGGCGTTGTCGCGGGCGCGCTCGCGCTCGTCGCGCTCGGCCTCGCCGTTATCTTCTACAGTTGGTACAGCGGCTACAGGTCGAGTCCCGTCTATTCGCTCGCGCTGCTGGCCGACGCCGCCGGGCGCGACGACCGGCAGACAATCGACGCGCTGCTCGACACGGACGGCGTCACGCGCTCGCTCGTGCCGCAGGTTAAGGCGAAAGTCGCCGAGCGCGCCGCGCAGACGGAGGGGGGGCCGCCGCCGATCCCCGCGCAGGTGCGCCGTTACGTCGAGCAGAACGCCGCGGTGCTCGTGCCCGGCGCGCGCGACGCGGTGCGCGACGCGGTCGTAGCCAGCGTGCGTCGGGGCGCGGCCGGGAAGGTTGACTCTTACCCGTTCTTCGCCGCGGCAGTCGCCGCGCGCCTCGGTGTGGACGACGTGCGCGAGGAGGGCGACGTGGCGACCGTTACCTTCACCGAGAACAACCGGCCCGTCGAGCTGATGATGCAGCGCAGCGGGAGCCTCGGCCACTGGCGGATAGTCTCGCTGCGCAGCGACGAGCTGGCCGAGCGCATCGCCGACAACCTCTCGCGCGGCCTGCCCGCGCTGGGGCGTTAAGAAAAACGCGAAATGCGGAACGGTAAACGATGAACTGAAGGACTGTCCGTTGTCAGTGGTCAGTTGTCCGTTGTGCGTGCCGCGCAGGCTTGACACTCACGGCGTAGAGCGACGGCTCATTGGTCACATACAACGGACAACTGACCACGGACGACGGACTGCCTTTCGAGGATGAGGATGAAGAAGGCCGGATCGCAAACTCAGACGTTCGAGGCGTCGCTCGCCGCCTTGGAGCGCATCGTGCGCGAGCTTGAGCGGGGCGAGCTGCCGCTGGAGAAGAGCCTTGAGCTGTTCGAGCAAGGCGTGAAACTCTCGCGCGAGTGCCAGGAGCGTCTGAACGAGGCCGAGCGGCGCATCGAGGTGCTGCTCAAGGATGACGACGGCCGCACGTTCGCCTCCGCACTCGGCGGCGACGATCTCGCGCGCGCGGGCTTCGGCGACGACGAAGAGGCGGAAGAGGATGAGAACGTCTTCTGAGGCCGCGGGCCGTCTCGGCGGACTGGCCGCCGGGGCCGGCGGGGAAGACGTCGCCGCCGCGCGCGAGTTTCTGCAACGCGCGCGCTCTCTGGTCGAGGCGCGGCTCGGCGAACTCGCCCCCGCCGAGACGGAGGAGCCTCGGTCAGTCCACGCGGCGATCCGCTGGAGCCTGCTCGCGGGCGGCAAGCGCCTGCGCCCCGCGCTCCTGATCGCCGCCGGCGAGACCTTCGGTGCGCCCGCCGAGAAGCTGCTCGACACGGCCTGCGC
>DATHBT010000226.1:0-10312 GCA_035295985.1 Pyrinomonadaceae bacterium
GCACTACGCGCTCTACACCAACGCGCTCGCGCGCGGCAGCGCCGGCCACTTTTTCCCGCACGACGAGTTTTACGACGACCGTTTGCGCGAGGCGATCCAGTTCGTTTCCGCCGCCGCGCCGCGGGGCGCAACCGTCGTCCACGAGACGCCCGGCGTCGCCGGCTACTACCTCGAAAAGTTCGGCCGGACGGACTTGCGCTCGCGCGTCCTCTCCGGCCCTGATTTCCGCCTCGAAGACGCGCCGCGCCCGGCCTTCTACCTCCTCCAGCGCGGGCGCACATACTTCGAGAACCGGGAGAAGATGGACGAGGTGCGCGCGCAGTTCCCCAAAGTCCACGAGGAGTTGATCGACGGCGCGAGCGCGGTCGAAGTTTACGAGGCGAGGTGATGGGTGGGGCCGCGGCGGTTGAAAAATCGCGGCAACGCGCGGGGCCGAAACGTCGTCCATGAAGTGCGCGCCGCGTTTTCGCCGTCTGACAGGTGCGCGCCTCAAGGCCATGAGACTCTCAGCCCCCGTAGCCGCCGCCCTCCTGCTCGCCGTCGCTATGTTCGCCTCGCCCCCGCAGGCCGTGACCGACAGCCCGACGCACACGCCAGCCGCTAAAGACCTCGCGTCGGACGCGGGCGCGCCGGTGCAGCCGGAACGCACGCCCCTCAAGCTCCCGCTGGTGAACCCGAAGATCGTCGTCTCCAAGTCAGCACGCCGGCTTGAGTTGTATTCGGGCGGGCGGGTGGCGCGCGAGTACCGCGTCGTACTCGGCGGCTACCCCGTCGGCGACAAGGAGCGCGAGGGCGACTCGCGCACGCCCGAAGGCGAGTTCTACGTCTGCGTCAAGAACGAGAAGAGCCAGTTCTACCGCTCGCTCGGCTTGAGCTACCCGAACCGCGAGGACGCCGAGCGCGGCCTGCGCGACGGGTTGATCACGCGCGCCGAGTACGACCGCATTCTTCGCGCGATCACGCGCAGGCGCACGCCGCCGTGGGACACGGCCCTGGGCGGCGAAATCTTCATCCACGGCGGCGGAACTTCCAACGACTGGACGCGCGGCTGTGTCGCCCTCGACAACGCGGACATGCAGGAGCTTTTCGACGCCGTCCCGCTCGGCACGCCCGTCCGCATCACGCCCTGATCGGAATTTAGCCACAGGGGGCGCAGAGAATTCAGAGGAGGCAGGAAACAGGATTTCAAATTTCAGATTTGAAATCCGAAATTTCCTCTCTGAGTTCTCTGCGTCCTCTGTGGCTAAAAAATTTCCGGCCCGCAACATCCCGCGTCAGTCTTTAATCCCCGGCTTCGCGCCCGCGGTCTCGGCCTCTTCGGCGTGGAAGGTCGAGCGCGCCTTCCAGCGCCGGTACTGGTGGACGACGAAGGCGAGCCAGACGCCGCTCAGGAGATACGCGCCGAGGGTGTCGCTCGGCCAGTGCGCGCCGAGATAGACGCGCGAGAGGCCGATGAGCAGGAGCGGGAGGGCCGTGAGCGTGAGCGCGGCGCGGCGCTTGAGGCTCTTCTTCGGCAGCAGCGCGAAGGCCGCGAAGAAGAGGAAGCCGAAGAAGCAGACGTAGAAGGCGACGTGGCCGGACGGGAAACTCTCGTGCCGCCACTCGCGCTGCACGTTGACCAGCTCGACGGTCGGCCGCGGGCGCGCGATCAACCACTTCATCAGCCGGTTGATGACTGTGCCCCCGCCGACGCTGAGGAGCAGCGCGAACATCTCCGTGCGGCGGCGCAGCAGGTAGAACCCCAACAACGCCGCGCCGGAAAGCGCCCACGGCCGCCAGCCGTCGCCGAGGCGCGAGGCGGCGTACATCAACCCGTGGACGCCCGGCAGGTCGAGGCTTTGCAGCGCGCGCGCCGTCGCCCTGTCCCACTCGAAGTAGGCGTAGGCGCGCGCGAAGAACGCGAGCACGGCGAAGGCGGCGAGCGCGGCGACGAAGACAGTTTCCGCGCGCCACAACCTGCGCGCCGCGGCCAGACGGCGGAGCCATTCGCGCCGCGGCGTGACGGCGGCCGGCGCTTGTGGCGATAGCCCGTCCGGCCGCACGGGCGGCCCGGCGTTTTCCTTCCCGTCACCTGTCACGATTCACCTGTCACGGCCCTTCCGCTTTACAGCCCCGCGCGGGCGGCGCGCATCTAAAATTCAAGCTATCATAGCCGCGTTCGCTCCCGAATGTGCAGTCGGATTTGTCTGTTGACGCATCGGCCGAGCACGGCGGCGCGCCGTGTGAGCCGTGGAGAGAACGAACGTGCTCAGAGTCGAATACCGCGAAGGCCTCTACCTGCCCGACCTCGATCTGTGGCTCGACGCAGACGGCGAGCGCGACCGCTGCGTCATCTCGCACGCACACTCCGATCACATCGCCGGCCACCGCTCCATCGTCTCGACGCCGGAGACGGCGCGCATCTTCCGCCACCGCGTCGGCGAGGCCGAAGTCACGACGCAGGCGTACGGGGAGCGCCGCGACTACGGCCCTTACGCCCTGACCTTCTACCCGGCCGGCCACTGTCTCGGCTCCGCGCAGATTCTCGTCGAAGCGAACGGCGAGCGGCTGGTTTACACCGGCGACATCAAGCTCCGACCGAACGTCGCCGCCGAAGACGCCGTCGTCGTCCCCTGCGACACGCTCGTCATGGAATCGACCTTCGGCGAGCCTCAGTACGTCTTCCCGCCGGACCTCGTGACGAACGAGAGGCTCTACGCCGCCGTCGATCGCGCGCTCTCGGACGACCGCGTGCCGGTTGTGCTGGCTTACGCTTTGGGGAAGGGGCAGGAGGCTCTGGAAATCCTGCTGCGGCGCGGCTACCGCGTCACGCTCCACGGGTCGGTCTGGAACGTGACGGAGATTTACCGCGAGTTGGGCGTGGAATTTTCCGGGCCTTACGAAAAATACGACCGCGAGCACTTGCGAGGGCGCGTGCTTATCGCGCCGCCCGGCTGCCGCAAGCAGCCGATGGTGCAGAACATCGAGCGGCGCTACGTCGTCATGCTGACGGGCTGGGCCTTGTCGAAGAGCGCGCCCTACATGTACAAGGGCGTCGATCTCGTCCTCCCCCTCTCCGACCACGCCGGCTACGACGACCTCGTCCGCCTCGCGCGCGAGTCCGGCGCACAGCGCGTCATCACGATGCACGGCCCGGCGAAGTTCGCGGCCTCCCTCCGTGAACTGGGCATCAACGCCGAGCACCTCGCGCAGCACCCCGGCGCAGTTACCAAAAAGCAGACGGGGAGGCGGGCCGCGACCGCCGTCGAGCAGCGGCTGTTCGACTAGAAGAAATTCACCGCAGAGGACACGTCGGAATTGCGGAATGCGGAATGCGGATTAAGAAAGAGTTGTCTCTTAATCCGCATTCCGCATTCCGCAATTGTTTGGGTCTGCAGGCCCGCGCGCCGGCCGTCAGCCCTTGGCCGACGCGGCCATCTTCTTCAGCTCGTCAGCACACCCTTCGCAGACGCGCGTGATGGCGCGCTCAAGGTTCGGGTCTATGTCGGTGAGCGTCTTCAGCACCCGCGCGGGCAGGCGCAGGGTGACGACCATGTACTGCTCGTCCGTCTGCGGGTGCGCGAGGGCGCGCTCTAGGCCGCGCAGCAGCGCGTCGTAGTCGGGCGGCTTCGACAGGTACTCCTGCACCCCGAGCCGCTCGCACACGTCGCGCGACTCGGCCATCGTCTCGCCAGTCACCACGAGCACGGGCACGGAGGGCGACAGCTCCCGAATCTTTTCGAGCACCTTCGTGCCGTGCATCTCGGGCAGCGTCATGTCCATCAGCACGGCGTCCGGCGGGTGCGCCTCGAACTCGGCGATGCCCTCCTCGCCCGTGTAGGCCACCGTCACGTCGTGGCCCGCCCCGGTGAGCGACGACTCGTAGAGTTCGGCCAAGTCTTCTTGATCTTCGATGACGAGAATGCGATGCTTGCCCACGCTAACGAAACCCCTTTTCACTGAACCGACGCGCCCGGCCCCCGGGTGGCGCGGGCCGCGTCGGAATCTCTAATTTTATCCGGCGACGTTTGCGCGGAGTATAACAGAAACGGCCGAGATGACTCCCCAGATCGCAACCGTCCTCATCCTCCTGCTCGTCGCGCTCGTCCTCTTCGGCCTGGAGCGCATCCCGATTGACATCGTCACCATCCTGCTCGTCATCGCGATGATTTTGACGGGCACGCTCCCCGCGGCGGAGGCCTTCGCCGGCTTCGGCAACGACATCATCATCACCATCGCGGGCCTCTTCGTCCTGACGGGCGGGCTGGTCAAGACGGGCGTCGTTGACGCGGTCGGCCGCCGCCTGCACCGCATCGCGGGCGGGAGCGAGTTCCGGCTGACAGTGCTCATCATGCTGACGGCCGCCGCCTGCGCCTCCGTGATGAAGAACACGACGACGACGGCCATGTTCGTCCCCGTCGTCATCGGGATCGCCGCGCGGGCGAAGGTGCAGCCCTCAAAACTCCTGATGCCGCTCGCCTTCGGCGCGATCCTCGGCGGCACCTGCACGCTCATCGGGACTTCGACGAACCTGGCGGTGAGCGGCGCGATGACGCGGCTCGCCGCCTCGGCCGGGCAGGAGATCGAACCCTTCTCGATGTTCGAGCTGACGCCGGTCGGCATCGTCATCGTCGTCGTCGGGATGATCTACATGCTGCTCGTCGGCTTAAGGCTCCTCCCTGCGCGCGGGAACGCCGACTCGCTGGCCGAGCAGTACCACATACGCGAGTACGTCTCGGAGGTGGTCGTCCTCGACGACTCGCCGCTCGCCGGCCGGACGCTCTCCGAGGCGAACCTGAGCGAGCAGATGGACCTGCTCGTCATCGGGATTCTTCGCGGCAAGCAGGGGCGTGTCGCCCCGCGCCCCGACGAACAGATTCAGGCCGGCGATTCGCTCCTCGTGCAGGGCCGCGTCGAGGACATACTGCGCGTGAAGAACGAGGCCGGTATCGAGATCAAGGCCGACTTCAAGCTCAGGGACAGCGACCTGGAGACGGGCGGGATCGAACTGTTCGAGGCGATGGTCCTGCGCGGTTCGAGCCTCGTCGGCCGGACGCTCAAAGGCACGCGCTTCCGCGAGCGCTACGGGCTGACCACCCTCGCCATCAACCGCCACGGCGTCGCGCTCCTCTCGAAGCTCTCGACCGTGTCCCTGCGCTTCGGCGACGTGCTGCTCGTGCAGGGCCGGCGCGAGAACATCGAGCACCTTGTGTCGGAAGGCCACCTGCTGCTACTGGAAGACGTGTCGGAGCAGCGCGGGCGCGCGAACAAGCGCAAGTGGGCGCTCATCGCCTTCGCCGTCTTCATCCTGATCTCGATCTTCCACCCCTTCAACATCCCGCTCTCGGTGGCGGTGCTGCTCGGCGTGCTCATCCTCCTCGCCTCGCGCGCCGTGCGGACGAACGAGGTCTATCAGATGATCGACTTCCGCCTCATCGTCCTCATCGCCGGCATGATCAGCTTCGGCGCGGCGATGGAGCGCACGGGCGCGGACGAGTACCTCGCCAACCTCATCGTGCAGATGGTCGGCTCCTACGGGGCGGTCGCCGTCATGGCTGGCTTCGTGCTGCTGACGGTCGCGCTCACGCAGCCGATGTCGAACCAGGCGGCGGCGCTCGTCGTCCTGCCCGTCGCGATGCAGACGGCGGCGCAGTTGGGCTTAAACCCCCGCACCTTCGCCGTCGCCATCACCTACGCCGCCTCGTGCTCGTTCCTCACGCCGCTCGAACCCGCCTGCGTGCTCATCTACACGCCCGGCCGCTACCGCTTCCTCGACTTCGTCAAGGTCGGTTCGATCCTGACAATCGCCGTCCTCATCGTCGTCATCCTGCTCGTGCCCGCGCGCTGGCCGCTGCGGTAGTGCGTCCCGATGACCGGCGGGGGAGGTCGTCGGCCGGGGCGTGTCCGCGGGTCGTTGCGTTCAGGTTCTATTTGCGCCGTCGGGCCGACGGGCGCTTTGCCTCGCGCGGCGTGCCTGCGTATAATGCGCGGGCTTTCCGGCGAAGGGACGGAACACGCCGCCGGGGAGTTCTCGCGAAACTAAATTCACAAGAGAAGACGAGACCCAATGGCCGACAGCTACAGTTGGAAGGATCGTCGTCTCCGCGCGCAAGCCCTGCGCCGCGCGGCGCCCCCGCGCACGCACCCGCGCCTGCGCTCGCTCGCCGCCGGACTCGTGCAGGTCGCGCGCCGCGCCTTCGCCGAGCCGTACCTGCTCTCGGTCGAGCGCCACGAGGTCGCGCTCAAAAGGCTCCCGCGCGCGCTGGACGGCCTGCGCGTCGTCCAGCTCTCAGACATCCACAACGGCCCGTTCACGGGGCCGGGGCAGATCGAGCGCGCGGTCGAAGAGGCCAACCGCCTCGACCCCGACATCGTCTCCTTGACGGGCGACTACGTCTCGCACGAGCGCGAGTACGCCGCGCCCTGCGCCGAAATCCTCGGCCGGTTGCGCGCACGCTGCGGCGTCTTCGCCGTCCTGGGCAACCACGACCACTGGGTTGACGCTCCGCTCATCACAGACCTCTTCCGCGCCGAGGGCATCACGGTTCTGGTCAACGAGGGGATGCGCTTCGAGCACCCCGACCGGCCGGGCGCTTCCTTCTGGCTCGCGGGTGTGGACGACACGATGACGGGGCAGGAAGACCTCCCGCTCGCGCTCGCCGGCTCGCGCTCGGACGAGCTGAAACTCCTGCTCGCGCACAACCCGCTCGTCCTGCGGCGGGCCGCGCGCGAGGGCGTCGATCTGGTGCTGGCCGGTCACACGCACGGCGGCCAAGTCACCTGGCGCTCCGAGACCTCGCGTTCGGGTCGCCCCCGCCGCCGGCTGCTGCGCGGCCTCGGCCGGCAGGGCGACACGCAGATTTACGTCTCCCGCGGCCTCGGCACCGTAGTCCTCCCCGTCCGCTACGGCTGCCCGCCGGAAGTCACGCTGTTGGAACTGAGAAGCACAGAGTGATGCGTGGTGGGTAATGAGTGATGAGTGACAAACTCTTCTGCTCATCACTCATCACTCATCACTCATCACTCGTCGAATGTCTTCCCGCATCATCACACTGCCGAACCTGCTGACCGTGGTTCGGATGTTCCTGATCCCCCTCTTCGTCATCTGCCTCTACTACCAGAGGTTCTGGTGGGCGCTCTTCCTCTTCGTCGTCGCCGGCCTGACCGACGGCCTCGACGGGATGCTCGCGCGCCGCTTCGACCAGAAATCCCAGCTCGGCACGATCCTCGACCCCATCGCCGACAAGCTCCTGCTCGTCACGGCCTTCGTCACCCTCTCGCTGCCCGCCATCATCAGCAAGGCGGCACTCCCGCCGCCCCACGAAAACCTGCACCTGCCCGTGCCCTTCTGGGTGACGACGGCCGTCATCAGCCGCGACGTGTTCATCATCGTCGGCGCGGCGGCCATCAACATCGTGACGGGTTTTCGGAATTTCCGGCCCTCCTGGCTCGGCAAAGCCAACACGTTCATCCAGATCACGGCCATCGTCATCATCCTCCTCGCCACGCAGTTGCCCATCCTTCGCGGCTACGTCCTGCCGACCGTCTATCTGCTCGTCTTCGCCTTCGCGCTCTTCTCCGGCGTTCACTACATCTTCCACGCCGCCCGCCTCCTCGGCGAACGCCAGAACCGGCCCGAAACCTCCCCCTAAATGTTGAAATACTAGAACTTAGTTAATCGCCCGCGGCCTGACGAGGTTGACGGAAAAGCCGTAATTTAAAGTTGACAATGACGGACTCAGATATTATATTAATCGCGGCTTCAACTTCGATTCGGGACTTATTTCAACAGGCATAACCCGCTCCGGCCGCCGCAATGAAAGCGACGAGCGGCGGGTGGCCGGTGGCAACTGGGAGAGCTAAAAGATGAGCAAGATTATCGGTATCGACTTGGGGACGACCAACTCCGTGGTCGCCGTGATGGAGGGCGGCGAGCCGACCGTCATCACGAACGAGGAGGGCGGGCGCACCACCCCGTCGGTCGTCGCCTTCGCCAAGGACGGCAACCGTCTGGTCGGCCAGGTCGCCAAGCGGCAGGCCGTCACCAACCCCGAAAACACGATCTACTCGATCAAACGCTTCATGGGCCGGCGCTTCGAGGAGGTGACGGCGGAGAAGAAGCAGGTTCCCTACAACGTCAAGGCCGACGCCAAGGGCGACGTGCGCGTGGTCACGGGCGATAAGGAGTACAGCCCGCCCGAAATCTCGGCCATGATTTTGCAGAAGCTCAAGGTCGCGGCCGAAAACTACCTCGGCCAGAAGGTCGAGAAGGCCGTCATCACCGTCCCGGCCTACTTCAACGACGCGCAGCGGCAGGCGACGAAGGACGCGGGCCGCATCGCCGGCCTCGAAGTGATGCGCATCGTCAACGAGCCGACGGCCGCCGCGCTCGCCTACGGCCTCGACAAGAAGAAGGACGAGACCATCGCCGTGTTCGACTTCGGCGGCGGAACCTTCGACATCTCTGTGCTCGAAGTCGGCGAGGGCGTCGTCGAGGTCAAGTCCACCAACGGCGACACGCACCTCGGCGGCGACGACATCGACGAGGCGCTGATCAAGTGGATCGTCGAGGAGTTCAAGAAAGATCAGGGCATCGACCTGTCGAACGACAAGATGGCCCTCCAGCGCCTCAAGGAGGCGGCCGAGAAGGCGAAGATCGAGCTGTCCTCGACGATGGAGACGGAGATCAACCTGCCCTTCATCACGGCCGACGCCTCTGGGCCGAAGCACCTCGTGATGAAGCTGACGCGCGCGCGCTTCGAGCAGTTGATCGACCCTATCCTCCAGCGGCTCGTGGCGCCCGTCGAACAGGCGATCAAGGACGCCGGGATCGACGCCAAGAAGATCGACGAGGTCGTCCTGGTGGGCGGCTCAACCCGCATCCCGAAGGTGCAGGAGATCGTCAAGAACTTCTTCGGCAAGGAGCCGAACAAGTCGGTCAACCCCGACGAGGTCGTCGCCGTCGGCGCGGCCGTGCAGGCCGGCGTCCTGGCGGGCGAGAAAACGGACATCCTGCTGCTCGACGTGACGCCGCTCTCGCTCGGCATCGAAACCCTGGGCGGCGTCTTCACCAAGCTCATCGAGCGCAACACGACGATCCCCACGCGCAAGTCGGAAATCTTCTCGACCGCGTCGGACAACCAGACGAGCGTGGAAGTCCACGTCCTTCAGGGCGAGCGGCCGATGGCTTCTGACAACAAGACGTTGGGTAAGTTCCACCTCGTCGGGATTCCGCCCGCGCCGCGCGGGATGCCGCAGGTCGAGGTCACCTTCGACATCGACGCCAACGGCATCGTCAACGTCTCCGCGAAGGACATGGGCACGGGGCGCGAGCAGAAGATCACGATCACGGCTTCGTCGGGCCTGTCGAAGGACGAGATCGACAAGATGATGCGCGAGGCCGAGTCGCACTCGGCCGAGGACTCGAAGAAGCGCGAGGAGATCGAGGCGCGCAACCGTCTGGACGGCCTCACGTATCAGGTCGAGAAGTCGTACACGGAGAACAAGGAGAAGCTCGACGGCGCGGGGCAGTCGGAGCTTGAGGCGGCGATTGCCGACGCCAAGAAGGCTCTCGAAGAGGGCGGAGTTGATCGTCTGAACAACGCCTTCGGCGCGCTCCAGACCGCCTCGCACAAGCTGGCCGAGGCGCTCTACCAGCAGCAGGGCGCGGCGGGCGGCGCGACGGGCGGCGACGAGCAGGCTTCGGCCGCGGGCGCGTCTGCGGGCGGCGGCTCGGCCTCCGGCGGCGGCGACGACAACGTCATCGACGCCGAGTACGTTGACGTGGACGACAAAAAGTAAGCCATTAGCTGTTAGCTGTTAGCTCTTAGCTAAAGCAAACTGTCGCGAAGGGACTTTACGAAGTCTCACGGACGGTCTGCCGGACGCTGAAAGCTAACAGCTAACGGCTAACAGCTAATAGCTATTGATGGCTAAAGAAGACTTCTACAAAGTTCTGGGTGTGGGCCGGGACGCCAAGCCGGACGAGATCAAGAAGGCTTACCGGCGGCTGGCGCGCAAGTATCACCCGGACGTGAACCCCGGCGACAAGGCGTCGGAGGAGCGTTTCAAGCTCGTCACGGAGGCGCACGACGTGCTCTCGGACGAGAAGAAGCGCAAAATCTACGACCGCTTCGGCCAGTACTCCGACAACCTGGCCGAGGCCGCCGCGCGCGGCGACACAGGCTTCGGCGGCGCGGGCGGCTCTCGCACGTCGCCGCCGTTCGACTTCGCCGGCTTCGACTGGGGGACTTCGGCCGGCAGCACTTCGTCCGGCGGCGGCTCAAGTTTCCGTGACATCTTCGCAGACCTCTTCGGCGGCAACGCGCGCGAG
>DATHBT010000227.1:0-12631 GCA_035295985.1 Pyrinomonadaceae bacterium
TTAGAACCTGAACCGAGGCAGCTCACCTGTTACTGCGGGATCGAGATCGGGAAAGGCTCGAAGGAGAGCAGGAAGACGAGGAGCGTGAGGGCGGCGACCGCGAGCCGCGCGCGGCCGAGCGGGGCGTACTCGTCCGTCACCTGCGGGTGCGGGACGCGCAGCATGACGAAGAGCAGCGCAGCGTAAACGAAGCCCCCCGGCGCGTGGTGCCAGAGCCAGCCGAGCAGCGCGACGGCCAGCATCAGCGCGAAGGCCGCGCCCCCCGTCCGCCCGTGCGCGCGCCGGCCGAAGACGGCGAAGACCGCGTGCCCGCCGTCAAGCTGCCCGACGGGGAGCAGGTTCAGGCTCGTCACCAGCAGCCCGATCCACGCGGCGAAGTAGAAGGGGTTCGCGGCGATGCTCGTAATGTCCACGGAGAGCGCGGAGGCTGTGAGCCGCAGCAGCGGCGGGTCGTTGAAGACGATGACCGTGCCCGGCGCGGCCGACTCAACAGAGAATGCCGAAGGTTCGGCCGTCAGCACCGCGACGAGCGCGACGGGCAGGATGACTGCGAAGCCCGCGAGCGGGCCGGCGACGCCGATGTCGAAGAGCGCGCGGCGCGTCGGGATCGGCGACTTGATCTTGATGAACGCGCCGAACGTGCCGGCCAGAAAGAGCGGCGGCGCGGGGATGAAGAAGGGGAGCGTGGCGCGCACGCCGTAGCGGCGGCAGGCGACGTAATGGCCGGCCTCGTGCGCGAGCAGGATCGAGAGCAGCGCGGCCGAGAACGCCGCCCCGCGCGCGAGCAGCGCGGGGTGCGCCCACGCGTAGGCGACGAGCGCGGCGACCGCCTGCCCGTAGTAAGCCGGCACGTAAGCCAGGTAGTCGAGCCACCCGGCCGGCTCGGGCATCACAGGCTCGACCGCCCCCTGCGCCTCCGGCGGCAGGAGCAGCATCACGCCCGCGACCGTCGTCGTCAGCACGGTCAGCGCTAGCAGCCCCGCGTGCCTCGCCCACTCGCGCGCCGTCGGCCGCAGCGCGTCGCGGACAAACCCCGCACGCCGCGCCTCGTAGTCGTAACCGGCCGCCGCCCTGAGAGCTTCTTCCATTCAATTAAAAAGCCGTAAACAGTGAACCGTGACAGGCGACTAGTAAGGACTGCTTTACCTGTCGCCTGTCACGGTTCACTTGTCACGGCCTTCAGATGTCCGTGTCGTGCCCGGCGTCGGGCATGTCGGTGTCGTGGCCCTCGGCCTCGAAGCCGTGGGCCTGTAGCTCCTTGCCGGGCTTGAAGCGGATGGTCTTGCCGGTGGGGATGGCGACCTCTTCGCCGGTGCGCGGGTTGCGGCCGACGCCGCGCTTGCGCGGCTTGACGATGAAGACGCCAAAACCCCGCAGCTCGATCCGCTCGCCGCGCGCGAGCGCCTCCTTCATCGAGTGGAAGAGGGCGTCCACCGCCTGCTCCGCCTTCATCTTCGGCACGCCCGTGCGGTCGGCGATGCGGTTGACGATGTCGAGTTTGATCACGGGGCGCTCCCTCCGTCCGAAGCGGTTAAGTGGTAGAACTGTCAGTGGATTGCGCGCCCCGGCGGGCGACGTTCGATGATATGGAGCGGACGCGCGCGGTGTCAAGGCGGGGGTGCGCGCGAGTCGCCGTTGCCCTCCGTTGACAAAGCTCTCGGCGCGCGGCTAACCTCGATTCGGGCATCAAAGGTTCGAGTAATTTTTTTCGGCGGAAGACTTCAGACTGATCGGATGATCTGGCGGAGGAGACCCAAGGGGCCGCGCTTCGGCGGCGTGGCGGCGGACGACGACCGCGACATAGAGGTGCAGCGGCTCGACGACGAGGCGCGCCGCCACTTCTGGTCGGAGGCCCGCCTGCTCATCCGCGATCTGGTCTTCGCGCTGCTCGTCGCCGCGCTCTTCGTCGTCTTCGTCCTCCAGCCCGTCAAGGTCGAGGGCACCTCGATGCTGCCGCGGCTCCACGACGGCGAGCGCATCTTCGTCAACAAGCTGATCTACTACGAGTGGCCCCGGCTAGAGCGCGGCGACATCGTCGTCTTCTGGTACCCGGACGACCCCGACAAGAGCTACATCAAGCGCATCATCGGCCTGCCGGGCGAGCTGATCGAAATCCGCGAGGGCGTGATCCACGTCAACGGGCGCGAGCTGCGGGAGCCGTACCTCGACCCGCAGCGCAACCTCGCGCGCTACAACCTGCCGCCGACGCCCGTCAAGCAGCACTACTACTTCGTGATGGGCGACAACCGGGACTACTCGGACGACTCGCGCCGCTGGGGGCTGGTTCCGCAGAAGTACATCTACGGCAAGGCCCTCTTCCGCTACTGGCCGCTCTCCGAGGCCAGCCGCATCACGCACGAGACAGACTACAGCCCGCCGTCGGCCGACGCGACGCCGACGACGGAAGAAGGGGAGCCGTGAGGAAGAAGCTGTTAGCTATTAGCGGTTAGCTTTTAGCCGGAAGAAGACAGCCATCAGCTTCCGTTCCGGTTTTCGGTTTTGCTAACAGCTAACAGCTAAAGAATGCTCGACTGGCTCAAGCCACTGCCGCTGATGTTCTACGCGCCGCGGCGCGGGATGGCCGCGGTGCGCGACCGCGCGCCGCTGGGCGCGGCGGCACTGTTGGCGTTCGTCACGGCGGGCCTCCGTTCGCTGCTGCTCGAATGGTCGCCGACGTCCGGAGTCTGGGGCCTCGCGGGCGTCGTCTCGTCCGCGCTGTGGCCGCTGATGAGCGTCGGCTTGTTCTTCGTGCCGATCACGATCTTCGTCGCCAACCTGTTCGAGCGGCGAGCCAGCTTCGGCCTCGCCGTGCGGCAGGACTACGCGGCGCTCGCCTCCGCGATGTTCTACGCGTGGTCGGCCGCCTCCATACTGACGCTACCGCTGGCCGCCCTCTCACGGGCATGGGGGCTGGAGGCGCAGTTACAGGCCGCCGGTGAGCGCAGCCGGGAGTTACAGCGTCAGCTTCCGCAAGACGGCACGCAGCCCGATCCGCGGCTCGTGGCCGAAGCCTTCGGCATGCTCGGTGTCGTCCTGCTCGTCACCGTGATGTCGCCGCTGCCATTCTTCCTGCTGTGGGCCGTGGTGGCGGTGCGCGAGGTGTTCCGCTTCTCGTGGGCGCGCTCGGTGGCCGTCGTGATCGTGAGCTGCCTGTTCATGATCCCGGCGCTATTCGTGCTCCTCTTCCTGCTGAGCACGGTGCTCGGCTCTCCGTTTATTCTCCTGCTGCTCTTCTTCCTGCTGCGCGGCTACTTCTCCGAGGTGATGCGGACGCAGCGGGCGCGCGCCTCCTTCCGCCAGAACCTCGAAGCCGCCACGCTCAACCCGGCCGACGCCTCGGCCCACTACAACCTCGGCCTCATACACCTCGACCGCAAGGAACTGGCCGAGGCCCGCGCCCGCTTCCGGCGCGCCGTCGAGATCGACGCCGAAGAGACCGACGCGCACTACCAGCTCGGCCGCATCAGCCGCGCCGAAGGCAAACTCTCCGAGGCCATCGAGCACTTCGGCCGGGTCGTCGAGCGCGCGCCAGACCACGCGCAGCACGAGGTCTGGCGCGAGATCGGCGCGACCTACCTGGCGGCCGGACAGTTCGCCGACGCCCACGACGCGCTCGAAAAGTTCCTCGACCGACGCCCCTCCGACCCCGAAGGGCTGTACCTGCAGGGCCGCGCCCTCGCCGGCATGGGCCGCCGCCGCGAGGCCGCCGACCTGATGCGCGCCTGCATCGAGGCCGTCCGCACCGCCCCGGCCTACAAGTACCGCACCGAGAAACGCTGGCTCAACGAGGCCCAGCAGTTCCTCCGCACGCAGGCTTAAAATGAGTGCCCACGCCGATCACCTCATCAACAAACGCGCCACTAGCGTGTGCCGCGCGTTCATCCTCGTATCGCTCATTCCGTTCTTCGCGAACGTCACGCGCGCCCGGCAGGCGGCAGCTTGTGCGGGGTTCCAGAAGGCAGTCAAGGCGACGTACAACTTCAAGCCCTCGCAACTGAAATCGGAGGCCGAGAGTAACGCGAAGTCGGCCGCGATGGATCGGGTCTGGGAGATGGTTAAGGCGAGGCCAGCCGAGTTGCTGCCGTGCCTGCGCGACGCGCTTGCCGACCCGCAGGCAGACCCCTGGTTCCGTTTTGACGGCAGCAACCTGCTCGTTTCGCTCGATCCATCCGCGGCCTCCAAAGCGGAGCAGGTTCGTCAGTACACGGCCGTTGACTTGGACGACGTTAATTTGATGATTTGGGTCTCGACACTCGCCCAACGCGGCGCGGAGGGGTTCGACGTGTCGGAGGCGGGCGGGCGCTGGCTCGCCTACCCGAAAGCGAAATACTACTTACCCCAGCACGGCGCACGCGAGGTCGATAAATTCCTCGGCGGCATCTTCATCTTCGGCAGCATGGATGAGGCGCAGGCAACTCCCGCCCTTTTCAAGATCGCCGCTTCGGCCAGCCACCCCGGACGCGATATTGCCATCTCGCTCCTACTCATGCAGGCCACACCCGAAGCTGTCCGCGGCCTGAAGGCGCTCGACCTCACGGGCCTCCCCTCTAGCATGCAGGCCGCTCTGCGCGCGCACCTTAACCAGCCTAAAGTGATCGCGCCGCGCGACAAGCCGAAAACCACCCGCGCTCAGTTCGTCAAAGCCTTTGAGGCCGCCGCGAAAGGGGACTGGAAGTACTTCTCCGAGTTGGTGAGCGAAGTACCCGATGGTGAGAGGGACGTTGCCGCTGTGCTAAAACCTGAGGACATACCTCTCCTTCGCAAGGTACGGCGGGCGAGAATAGCCCACGCCAACCACCACGCCGCCGAGTACTACGTGAGCTTTACCCAAATTCTAATGACGATGATTTCAAGGACGGAGACGGTGAAGTAGATGGGTGACCACAAACCCGCAGTTCTAGCACTTGAGGACGGGCGCGTGTTCCGCGGGCGCTCGTGGGGCGCGCAAGGTGAGCGTTGCGGCGAGATGGTCTTCAACACCTCGATGTCGGGCTACCAGGAGGTCTTAACCGATCCGTCCTACGCCGGGCAGATCGTGTGCATGACCTACCCGCTCATCGGCAACTACGGCGTCAACGCGGCCGACTCCGAGTCGAGCCGGCCGTGGGTCGAGGGCTTCGTCGTGCGCGAGGCGAGCCGGACGGTGTCGAACTGGCGCGCGGAAGGGTCTCTGGACGAATACCTGCGGCGCTGGAACATCCCGGCGATTGACCGCGTGGACACGCGCGCGCTCGTCCGGCACATACGCGACCGCGGCGCGATGCGCGCGTGTCTTTCGACGACAGACCCGGACGAGAAGAGCCTCGTCGAGAAGGCCCGCAACTCCGTGCCGATGGAGAACAGGGAGCTGGCGAGCGCGGTGACGACACCGGAGCCTTACGAGTACCCGGCCGAGGGGCGCGAAAAGTTTCACGTCGTCTGCTACGACTTCGGCGTGAAGCTCAACAGCCTTCGCGAGTTCGCGCGGCTCGGCTGCAAACTCACGGTCGTGCCGGCGGGCACTCCGGCGGCGGAAGTGTTAAAGCTGAAGCCGGACGGGATTTTCCTCTCCAACGGGCCGGGCGACCCGGCGGCGATGACCGAGGTGGTCGAGGAGATCAGGCGCGTGGCCGAGTCGGGCACGCCCGTCTTCGGCATCTGCTTCGGCCACCAGTTGCTGGGCCGCGCCTTCGGCGGCACGACCTACAAGCTCCGCTTCGGCCACCGCGGCGGCAACCAGCCCGTGCGCGACGAGCAGACCGGCTCGGTCGAGATCACTTCGCACAACCACGGCTTCGCGGTTGACGCGGAAAGCCTGCCCGCCGAAGTCGAGGTGACGCACGTCAACTTAAACGACGACTGCGTCGAGGGCATGCGCCACAAGCGCCTGCCCGTCTTCTCCGTCCAGTACCACCCGGAGGCCGCACCCGGCCCCCACGACGCCGAGCACCACTTCCGCCGCTTCATCGAGCTGATGGAGCAGTCGGCGGCTGTCACGAAATAAGCTGTTAGCTATTAGCTGTTAGCTGTCGGACAAACTTGAAGGCGGGCCGGGTTGATTCCGGCAGCGCCGTCTCGGCCGGGGAGGGTCGTAGGGATGTTTCAGGGCTTGCGGACGGTAATCTACCGCGTGGGCGATCTCGCGCGGGCCAAGGAGTGGTACACGACGCTGCTCGGCTTCAGGCCGTACTTCGACGAGCCTTTCTACGTCGGCTTCAACGTCGGCGGCTACGAACTCGGACTCGACCCCGACGCGGCCGCGGCGACGGCGGGCGACAGCGTCGTCACCTACTGGGGCGTCTCGGACGCGCACGATGCGCTCGCCCGCCTCGTCGAACTCGGCGCGAAGGAGCGCGGCCCCGTGCAGGAGGTGGGCGAGGGCATCCTCGTCGCTACGGTCGAAGACCCCTTCGGCAACGTCGTCGGGATCATCGAGAACCCCCACTTCAAGTTAGCTGTTGGCGATTAGCTGTTAGCCAAGCGGCAGGAGATGTGTGAAAACCGAAGGCGGGTGGTAACTCCGAGTGAGTTACCACCCGCCTTCGGTTTTGCTAACGGCTAATAGCTAATCGCTGACAGCTATTCAGCGGGCGACCTTTTCGCCGTCGTCCTCCGCCGCGCCCGCGCCTTCGTCGTCCCCCGCCTCGCCCTCGCCCTCCGCTTCGTTCACGTCATACACCGCGTCGCCCCCCGCCGCTTCGTACTTCGCCGTTTCTTTTCGCGCCGTTTCAGCTCCGTCCTGCGCCGCCACGCCCCCTTCCTGCGCGGGCGGCGCGGTGATAGCCTCCTCCGCCGGTTGCAGCAGCGTGGCGACGAGTCCCTCGTCCTTGCCGCGGTGCTCCATCCAGTGGCGGTAGGAGACGGAGACGATGGCGATTACGGGTATGGCGAGGAAGATGCCGGCGATGCCCGCCAGCTCCGCGCCGCACAGTATGGCGAGGATGACGGCGAGCGGGTGCAGGTGAATGCCAGAGCCGATGATGCGCGGGTAGGTCACGTAGTCGTGGACGAGGCGCAGGACGACGAGGAAGACGGCCGTGCCGACCGCCGTGCCGGGCGAGTAGAAGCTGGCGACGAGGGTGGCGATGATGCCGACGGCCAGCGGCCCGGCGAGCGGGATGAACTCGAAGACGCCCGCGATGATGCCGAGCACGAGCGCGTACGGGACGCCCAGGAGCATGAAGCCGACGGTGCAGACCACGCCGATGAGCAGGCACGCGATCAGTTGCGCGCGGATGTAGGCGGCGAGCGCCGAGTTCACGTCCTGGAACAGCTCGTCGCCGCGCCAGCGCAGCCGCCCGCGCGGCAGCATCCTCAGGGCCGAGCGGCGGAAGCTGTCGGCGTCTTTGAGCAGGAAGAAGGCGAGTATCGGGATCAGCACGAGCCAGAAGCCGTGCGTGAGGACGAAGGTCGCCGTCTCGACGGCCGTCGCCTGCACGTAGTTGCCCAGCGAGGTAATCGTCTGCCCGACGGTCTCGCGCACGGAGTCGCGCGCGGGCGGCGGCAGACGCTGGTAGAACCGCTCCAAGCTCTGCGCCCGCTCGCTCAGGCCGCGGTAGTAGCCGGGGGCCTTGCGGCCGAGTTCGGTGAACTGCTCGCCGACCTGCGGCAGCAGCACGTAGAGGGCGACGCCCAGCGAGCCGAAGATGAGGACGTAAACGATGGCGATGGCCGCCACGCGCGGCATCAGTCGCTCCCGGCCGCGGAAGGGGAACGGCCGGCGGAAGAACTCGACGAGCGGCGCGATCAGGTACGCGAAGAAGACCGAGAGCACGACGAGCAGCAGCACGCCTTCGAGCAGGTAGATGGCCCAGATCGTGCCCGCGACGCCGATGATGATGAAGATGAGGCGCAGGACGGCCCGCGTCTGCGGCCAGTTGGCGGTAGCCGCGGCGGCGGCGGCCGTCTCGGCCACCTCCTTCGTCTCCTGCCTGCTGATATTGTGCTCGGCCATCACTAAAAAAGCCGTCCGTGGTCGGTAGTCCGTAGTCCGTTGCCCGTGCCAACTCAGCCTGCACGCTTCGACGTGATGCGGGAGCCGGCGTGGCTCATACAACTGACAACTGACCGCGGACTACTGACAATCCACTCAATCGTCCTCGTACTCGATCTGCGTGTGGTCGCGCTCCCAGGTCGAGGCGGGCGTATAGACGAGGCCGCGCCACTCGTCCGATGCGTTGACGAGTTGCAGCGCGGCGAGCGGCTGGACGGGGTTGCGCTCGACGCGCAGCACCTCGGCAACGGTTTGCAGCCTCACGGCCCGCGCCGCGCCCGCGCCGTCCTCCTCTTCGAGCACGGCCAACTGCACCCGGCCCCCGACGCGCGGCAGCCTTTCCAAGTGGACGAGCGCGCCCTCCGGCCCAACGTTCTCCGTCTGCCCCTCGGCGATGACGTGCGCCCCCGACTCCTCGTCGTCCCACTCGGCGCGCACCGGAAAGTAGGCCACGTAGCGCGGCCCCGAACGGTTCTCGGTGAAGTTCTGCGACATAAGAACTCAAGTGATGAGTGATGAGTGATGAGTGATGAGTCGAAACAAGCTGTTAGCGATTAGCTGTTAGCTGTTAGCCAGAAAAAGAACCCCTCGTTTGGCTAACAGCTAATAGCCAATAGCTAATCGCTTTCTTCTACTCATCACTCATCACTCATCACTCATCACTTCTCCTTTCATTCCTCCTCCTGCGCGCGGAGGCGTTCGAGGACGGAGAAGTCTTCGAGCGTGGTCACGTCGCCGGAGACCGACCCCGACGCGGCGATCTCGCGCAGCAGCCGGCGCATGATCTTGCCGGAGCGCGTCTTCGGCAGCGCGTCCGAAAACCTTATCTCGTCCGGCCGGGCGAGCGCGCCGATCTCCTTCTGGACGTGGCGGCGCAACTGCTCCTTCAACTCGTCCGACGACTGCCGCGTGCCTTCGAGCGTGACGAAGGCGACGACGGCCTGCCCCTTCAACTCGTCGGGCCGCCCGACGACCGCGGCCTCCGCGACCGCCTCGTGCGAGACGAGCGCGCTCTCGATCTCCATCGTGCCGAGGCGGTGGCCGCTGACGTTAATGACATCATCAACGCGGCCCATGATCCAGAAATAGCCGTCGCGGTCGCGCCGCGCGCCGTCGCCCGCGAAGTACGTGCCCTCGATCTCGCCGAAGTAGGTCTGCCGGTAGCGCTCGTCGTCGCCCCAGATCGTCCTGAGCATAGAGGGCCACGGGCGGCGGATGACGAGGTAGCCGCCCATCCCGTCCTCGACCGGCTCGCCCTGCTTCGTCATGATCGCGACATCGACGCCGGGCAGGGGCTTCGTCGCCGAGCCGGGCTTGGTCGGCGTCGCGCCCGGAAGCGGCGAGATCATGATGCCGCCCGTCTCGGTCTGCCACCACGTATCCACGATGGGGCAGCGCCCGCCGCCGATTGTTTCGCGATACCACATCCACGCCTCCGGGTTGATCGGCTCGCCGACCGTGCCGAGCAGGCGAAGGCTTGAGAGATCGTGGCGGCGGGGCCACTGCTCGCCCCACTTGACGAAGGCGCGGATGGCGGTCGGCGCGGTGTAGAAGATGCTGACGCGGTGGCGCTCGATGAGCCGCCAGAAGCGGTCGGGCTCCGGGTGGTTAGGCGCGCCCTCGTACATCAGCACGGTCGCGCCGTTCGAGAGCGGGCCGTACACGACGTAACTGTGGCCCGTCACCCAGCCGATGTCGGCCGTGCACCAGTAGGTGTCGTCATCCTTGAGATCGAAGACCCACTTCGTCGTCAGGTGCGCCCACAGCAGGTAGCCGGCCGTCGTGTGCAGGATGCCTTTGGGTTTCCCGGTCGTGCCCGACGTGTAGAGGATGAAGAGCGGGTGCTCGCTGTCGAGTTCTTCGGCGGGGAAGTGCGACGAGGCCGACTCGATGACCGACTCGGCCAGCTCGTGCCACCAGTGGTCGCGCCCCGCCTGCATCTTGATCGGCGACCCCGTGCGGCGGAACACGACGCAGCTTTTGACCGTCGGCGTCTGTTTCAAGGCTTCGTCAACGGCGTCCTTGAGCCGGATTTCCGTGCCGCGCCGGTACGCGCCGTCGGCCGTAACGACCAGCTTGCAGCCGGCGTCGTTGATGCGGTCGATCAGCGCGGCAGCGGAGAAGCCGGCGAAGATGACCGAGTGGGTCGCGCCGATGCGCGCGCAGGCGAGCATCGCCACGGCCAGTTCGGGCACGAGCGGCATGTAGAGCGCGACCCGGTCGCCGCGCTCGACGCCCAGTTTTTTCAGCACGTGCGCGAAGCGGCAGACGTGACGGTAGAGCTGCTGGTAGGTGAGCGTGCGCACCTCGCCCGGCTCGCCCTCCCAGATGATCGCGGCCTTGTTGCGCCGCCAGGTCGAAAGGTGACGGTCGAGGCAGTTGTACGAGACGTTCGTGCGCCCGCCGACGAACCACTCGGCATGTGGCGGCTCCCACTTCAAGACCGCGTCCCAACGTTTGAACCAGTGAATCTCTTCGGCCATGCGCGCCCAAAACTCTTCGGGCGCGTCCTCGGCCTCGCGCCGCAGCCGCTCGTACTCCTCCATCGAAGGGATGCGCGCGGAGGCGGCGAACTCCGCCGGCGGCTCGAAGACGCGCTCTTCGTGGAGGACGGATTCGATGTTGGTGGTTGACGAGGACATAAGTCTTGACCAAAAAACTCCCGCCGCGTTCGCCCGCGCGGCGCGCTCCGTACTATTTCAGTCGTGCCGATTTACCGTCCTGTGTACCACAGAAACGCGCGGCGCGACAACGACTCGGCCCGCGCCCCGCCGCCGCCGGCGAGAACCCCGCGCGGCCCGCGTCGCGCCCTTGACGCGCGCGCCAAATCTGTCGGAGCATCAGGGGCGAAAACGGCCCCGACCGCAAAACCACTCCGCAGGTGAATCGTCAGATGAGACTCAGCAAACACGGCCGCGCCCTCTCGCTCTGCCTCCTCGCCGCCCTCGCCGCCGCGCCCGCGCTTTCGCAGCAGCGGCAGAGCGCCCGGCAGACGCCAGTCACAGACACGCTGCGCGCCGACGGGACGACCGGGCCGGCGCGCGACGAGAAGTTGTGGCAGAAGGCTCTGAAGCTGCACCGCTCCTCCATCGTCGTCGACACGCACAACGACATCCTCTCGATCATGCTCGACGAGAATTACGACCTCGGCACGCCCTCGGTCGGCAAGTACCACACCGACATCGCGCGCATGAAGGAGGGGGGGCTGACGGCCGAGTTCTTCTCCGTCTATGTGGATCGCACCTACGCGGAGAAGGGGGGCGCGGCCCGCCGCGCGCTCGATCTCATCGACGTGACCTACCGCGCCGCCGAGCGCCACCCGAACGATCTAGTTATGGCCTACACGGCGGAAGACATCCGCCGCGCGAAGAAGCAGAAGAAGATCGCCGCGCTGATGGGCATCGAGGGCGGCCACGCCATCGAGGACTCGCTCTTCGCCCTGCGCGACTTCTACCGCCTCGGCGTGCGCTACATGACCCTGACGCACAACAACACGAACAACTGGGCCGACGCCTGCTGCGACGCCTCAAAGCACAACGGCCTCTCGGAGTTCGGCAAAGAGGTGGTGCGCGAGATGAACCGCATCGGAATGCTCGTTGACGTGTCGCACGTCTCCGACAAGACGATGGCGGACGTGTTCGACACGACAACCGCGCCCGTCATCGCCTCGCACTCCTCGGCGCGTGCCCTCGCCGACCGGCCGCGCAACATCCCGGACGATCTGTTGCGTCGGTTCAAGCAGAACGGCGGCGTCGTGATGATCAATTTTTATCCCGTCTTCCTCGACCAGAAGGCGATTGAGGCGAGCGCCGCGCGCGACGCGCGGCTGAAGCCGGAGCGCGACCGCCTGCGCGCGCAGTTCAAAGACGATCCCAGGCGGCTCGAAGAGGAGTTGAATAAACTGACGGCCGCGAACCCGCTGCCGCCGACGCCGCTCTCCGTCCTCATCGACCACTTCGATCACGTCGCGAAGGTCGCAGGCATCGATCACGTCGGCATCGGCTCGGACTTCGACGGCGTGCCGTACCTGCCCGTGGGGATGGAGGACGTCTCGAAGCTCCCCGCGATCACCTACGAGCTGCTGCGGCGCGGCTACAGCGAGCGCGACGTGCGCAAGGTCTTGGGGGAAAACTTCCTGCGGGCTTTTGCCCAGGCCGAGCGCGTCGCGCGCGCTTCGCAGGGTCGTTTGAGCGGCGAGGGGAGCGTCAGGCAGATCGGCGACGCGAAGCGTTAGGCCGCGGCCTGACTCGCGGGAAGAAAAAGAGGGCGCGCGGCGTTCGTGATATCAACGCCGCGCGCCCTTTGCTCAGGGCGAGGAAAGTTTAGTCGCCGCTGTCGGACGAAGTGGTCACGGGCGTGGCCTACTGGCCGCCGCCGCTCGAAGAACCACCGCCGCCGCCACCGCCGCCCGGCGTTCCGCCACCGCCGCCGGACGACGATCCGCCGCCGCCACCGGAGCCGCTGCCGCCACCTGAGCCGCTACCGCCACCTGAGCCGGAGCCGCCGCCGGAGCCGCCGCTCCCGCTCCCGCCGCCGGCACCACCGCCGCCGGACGTTCCGCCGCCGCCGCCCGTTGAGCCGCCGCCCCCGCCGCCACCGCTCGAAGAGCCGCCGCCGCCGGTTCCGCCTCCGCCTCCGGTCGAGCCGCCGCCAGTGCCG
>DATHBT010000228.1:0-15000 GCA_035295985.1 Pyrinomonadaceae bacterium
GCGACTTGAACAGGGCGGCCGGACGCTTTTCGGCTTCGCAGACCTCGTGCCGACGCGCGTTCACGTCCCGATGGCCTGGGTCATGGGCTACGATCTATTCCCGGTCGAGACGGTCGAGGCGAAGAAGCGGCTGCTGCCGCAAGCCGCGCGCGAGGGCTGGCTCTGCCTCTTCTACCACGACGCGGACGCCCCGCTCTGCCGCGTTGTCGAAGAAGACGACAAGCTGCGGGCGGTTGCCTACGAGGATAAACGGGGTTAAGGAGAGAATGACAACAGCACGCATCGGAATCATCGGCGGCAGCGGCCTCTACCAGATGCCGGAACTGACGGAGGTCGAGGAAATCTCGGTCGAGACGCCCTTCGGCAATCCGTCGGACGCGTTCGTCGTCGGCACGCTCGAAGGCCGGCGCGTCGCCTTCCTCGCCCGCCACGGCCGCGGCCACAAGTTGCTGCCGACCGAGTTGCCGTTCCGGGCCAACATCTACGCGATGAAGCTGCTCGGCGTCGAGCGGATACTCTCGGCCTCGGCCGTCGGCTCTTTGCAGGAGCAGTACGCGCCGCTCGACGTGGTCATCCCCGATCAGTTCTTCGACCGCACGCGCGCGCGGGCGCGCGAGTCAACCTTCTTCGGCGAAGGCATCGTCGCGCACATCACCTTCGCGCACCCGGTCTGCGAAGAGTTGGGCGCGGTGCTCGCCGAGTCGTGCGCCGAGGGCGCGCCCGGCGTGAAAGTTCACCGCGGCGGAACATACCTCTGCATGGAGGGGCCGGCGTTCTCGACGCGCGCCGAGTCGTTCGTCTATCGGCAGTGGGGCATGGACGTGATCGGGATGACGAATTTGCAGGAGGCCAAGCTCGCCCGCGAGGCCGAAATCTGCTACTCGACGCTCGCGCTCGTCACCGACTACGACTGCTGGCACGAGGGCCACGACGCCGTCACGGTCGATGCCGTCATCGAGTATCTGAATAAGAACGTGAAGAACGCGCAGGCGATCATGCGCGCCGCCGTCCACCGCCTGGCCGACTCGCCGCGCGGCTGCGGCTGCGGCTCGGCGCTCAGGAATGCCATCTTCACCGCCCCCGATATCTGGCCCGAGGCGACAACGAAAAAGCTCGAAGCCATCATCAAAAAGTACGGTAAACGTTGAACTGTGAGAGGTGACAGGAAAGAACCGTTTTTTACCTGTCACGTGTCACGGCTCTTGAGAGGTGTTAATGATGAAGAAGTTTTTATTGGGCAGTCTGTTCGCGTTGACTATGGCGTGCGGCGCGGCCGTGGCGCAGGAGGGGGAGAAGACGGGTTCGCGGCGCGAGCCTGATCCGTCGGTGCTGCGCGATCCCGTGCTAGAAGCCGACTCGAAGAAGAACCTGAAGGTGGCGCAGCACTACTTCAAGCTGAAGAAGGCGTATCGCGCGGCCTTCATGCGCGCCGAGGAGATCATCGCGGGTAACCCGAACTTCTCTCAGATCGACGAGGCCTACTACATCGCCGGCATGAGCCATCTGCGCCTGTCGCGCAAGCAGGGCAGCCAGCCGCCGAGCCTCAAGCCCGAACAGCACCGCGAGGAGGCGCGCGTCCTGCTCTCGCGCCTCGTCAACGAGTACCCTGACAGCGAGTTCCGCAAGGAGGCCGAGAAGGAGCTGGCGACGGTCGGCGGCCTCATCAGGACAGAAAATCAATAAGCTGTTAGCTGTTAGCTACTAGCTTTTAGCCGGAAGAATACGGCCGGCAGCTTTCGCCGTCACTTCGGTGTTTGTTTTTGCTAACAGCTAACAGCTAATAGCTAACAGCTTCTTTCCACCCTTCCACAGGAGAACCCAAACAAGTGTCTCTGTTAGTCGTCGGGTCGGTCGCGTTCGACGCGGTCGAGACCCCTTTCGGCCGTCGCGAGCGGATGCTCGGCGGCTCGGCTACGCATTTTTCGCTCGCCGCGAGCTTCTTCACTGACGTGAGGGTCGTCGGCGTCGTCGGCGGCGACTTCGGCCCGGAAGAGTTCGCGGTCTTCCGGGAGAAAGAGATCGACACGAGCGATCTGGAGGTCGTGCCCGAAGGGAAGACCTTCTTCTGGAGCGGGCGCTACGACTTCGACCTGAACACAGCGCACACGCTCGACACGCAGCTCAACGTCTTCGCGGACTTCAAGCCGAAGCTCTCGGAAGAGTCGAGGCGCGCCCGTCTAGCTTTCCTCGGCAACATCCAGCCGGACTTGCAGGTGGAAGTCCGCGAGCAGGTCGGCGGCGCGCAACTCGTCGCGCTCGACACGATGAACTACTGGATCGGCAGCGTGCCCGACGCCGTCTGGGACGCCGTGCGCGGCGTCCACCTCTGTATCATCAACGACGCAGAGGCGCGGCAGCTCGCCGGAGAGCCGAACCTGCTGCGCGCGGCGCGCAAGATTCTGGCCGCCGGCCCGCGCGCGCTCGTCGTCAAGCGCGGCGAGTACGGCGCGGCGCTCTTCACCGAGGGCGGCTATTTCGCCACGCCGGCATACCCGCTCGAAGCAGTCTTCGACCCGACGGGCGCGGGCGACACCTTCGCGGGCGGCTTCATGGGCTACCTCGCCAGCCAGGACTCGACGGACGAGGCGACGATGCGCCGCGCGATGATCTACGGCTCCGTAATGGCCTCCTTCAACGTCGAGGAGTTCGGGACGGATCGCGTCCGCAGGCTCACCCACGCCGAGATCAACGAGCGTTTCCGCGAGTTCAAGCGCATGACCCACTTCGATGAGATTCTGTTCGAGCGGGCGGCGAAATAAAAAGTTTAAGGTTTAAGGTTTGAGGTTTGAGTTTCGGGTGGTTCGGTTTTAGACTAGCCCGCGTCTGAAACCTTAAACCTGCAACCTTAAACCTTAAACCATTTCGGGGGGTGCCATGTTCTGTCCTGTCTGCGAGTCGGAGTACGAGCCGGGCGTGACGCGCTGCGCCGAGCACGACGTAGAGTTGGTCGAGCGCCTGTCGCCTGAGACGGCGCGCGACGCGAGCGAGGCGCGCTTCGTGCCGCTGCACAACGTCGGCTCGCCCGCGGAGGCCGAGATGATTCACGACCTGCTTCGGCAGAACGGCATCCGCTCGGCCGTCCAGTCGGGCGGGTCGGACGCCTTCTCGCCGCTGCTCTCGACCACCGCGCCCGGCGCGCTCGTTCTAGTTGACGAGCGCGACTTCGACCGCGCGACCGAGATTTACAACTCCTTCTTCGGCGGCGACACGACCCCGCTGACGGGGACGACATTCGAAGAGGACGCAGACATCGCCGACGACGAGGAAGACGACGACACGGAAGACGCCCTCAAGGGCAGCTAGCGTAAAGGACGGCCGCCCGTGCTCGAAGCGACCGAGACAGCCATCGTGGTGATGTTGACGGCTGGGAGCCGCGAGGAAGCGGCGCGGCTGGCCGAGATGCTGGTCGGCGCGCGCCTCGCCGCCTGCGTGCAGATTCTCCCCGAGATGGAGTCGCTTTACTGGTGGCAGGGGGCGATCCGGCGCGAGCCGGAATTCCTGCTGCTGGCGAAGACGACGGCCGGCCGCTTCGCGTCGATTGAACGCGAGGTTCGCGCCCTGCACAGCTACGAGACGCCGGAGGTCGTCGCCCTCCCCGTCACGGACATTTCAGCGCCCTACCTCGAATGGCTCGCCGGGAGCGTGTCGCCTGCACGCCCGCACGAGTAGTCACGGCAAGCGTCTATTGGGTTCAAGCAAAAGGTTCGGCCCGCGACTTATAATGTCGCGGGCCGAACCTTTTGCTTCGCCGAATGCTCGTCGCAGGCTCCGCGCACTCGTGAGTTAACTGCTGTAGTCGTGCGAAACGGTCTCGCCCAACTGGCTGAGCGCGTCCTGACTCCGCGAAATGATATCGACCGCTTCCGAGGGCGAGTCGGTGATTTGGATTAGGCCGAGATCGGGGCCGGAGATCATGCCCTCGGCGAGCATCATCCGCTCGATCCAGGTCATCATCCCGGCCCAGTACTCCGCGCCGACGAGGACGACCGGGAAGTTCTTGATCTTGCGCGTCTGGATGAGCGTCAGCGCCTCGAACAGCTCGTCGAGCGTGCCGAAGCCGCCGGGGAAGATGACGAAGGCCATGCTGTACTTGACGAACATCGTCTTGCGAACGAAGAAGTAGTCGAAGGTGAGCGAGCGCGTCAGGTAAGGGTTTTCGTGCTGCTCGAAGGGCAGCTCGATGTTGCAGCCGATTGACGTGCCGCCGGCCTCGAACGCGCCGCGGTTGGCCGCCTCCATGATGCCGGGGCCGCCGCCCGTGATCACGGTAAAGCCGGCCTCGGCGAGGAGCGCACCGGTCTCCTGCGCCATTCGGTAGTAGGGGTGTGTCGAGGGCGTGCGCGCCGAGCCGAAGACGGAGACGCCGCGCGTCGTCGTCGCCAGCTCGTCGAATCCCTCGACGAACTCGCCCATGATGCGGAAGACGCGCCACGTGTCCGAGCGCGTGAACTCGTCAAGGCCCGGCGTCTTGAGTAGCTGCTCGTCCTGCGTCGCCGGCTTGCCCTGCGCCAGCTTCTGGTCGCCGTCGGTCTCTGCCATCTAGAAGCCCATGATGTTGTAGCCGCAGTCCACGTGCAGCACCTCGCCGGTCACGGCCGACGAGAGATCGCTGCACAGGAAGAGCGCCGCGCTGCCCACCTCGCGCGCCTCGACGTTACGCTTGAGCGGAGCGACCTCGGCGTGGTGCCGGAGCATAGACGAGAGGTTGCCGACGCCGCGCGCGGCGAGCGTGTTGATGGGGCCGGCGCTGATCGTGTTGACGCGGATACCATGCTTGCCGAGATCGGACGCGAGGTAGCGCGTAGAGGCTTCCAACGCCGCCTTCGCCACGCCCATCACGTTGTAATTAGGCACGACCTTCTCCGCGCCGAAGTAGGTCATCGAGACGATGCTGCCGCCCTCCGTCATCAAAGGCTGCGCGGCGCGGGCGACTTCCGTCAGCGAGTACGCGCTGATGTCGAGCGCGGTCAAAAACGCCTCGCGCGTGGTTGAGACGAACTCGCCTTCGAGCGCCTCGCGCGGCGCAAACGCCAAACTGTGGACGAGGAAGTCGAGCCGGCCGAACTTTTCGCCGACCTGCCGGAAAGCCTCCGTCACCTCGCCAGCGTTCTGCACGTCGCACTGCGCGAGCAGAGGCTCGCCGCCGAGCGTGCCCGCCAACTCCTCGACGTTGCCCCTGAGCCGTTCGCTCTGGTAGGTGAACGCCAGCCGCGCGCCGGCCCCGGCCAGGGCCTGCGCGCACGCCCACGCAATCGAGCGTTTGTTCGCCACGCCCAGAATGATGCCGTACTTGTTCGCCAGCATTTGACTCTCTCCGAAATCGTCGGTCAGGCCGCGGCGCTCTGCGGCTCGGCTTCGATCAGGTTGCGGTACTGGTCGGTCTCGACCCACTGGAGGATTTCCGAGGTGCGCCAGACGGGGAAGGGGTGCGTCAGGCCGGACGTGATGATGTCGGCCCAGAAGCGGTCGAGCGCCTTGTCGTCGTAGTCCTTCTGGAAGTCGCGCGCCTGGACGAGGAACTGCTCGTAGTCAACCTTCGAGGCGAAGGTTCCGCCGCACAGCTTCATCATCGTGCGGCCGATGACGTCCGCGTCCTGCGTGATGAGCAGCGCCGCGCGGTCGCACGAAAGCTCGGCGCGGCGCGCCCACGCGAGCAGCGCCGCCCGCATCCCGCTCGACAGGAGTTGCGCGACGAGCGTCGCCACGGGCGCGGCGGCCACCGCCACGTTCGCCAGCGCTTCGAGCAGGCGCGCGACCGTCAGGTAGAGGACGTGCTCGGCGTGGATGTGGCCGACCTCGTGTGCGATGACGGCGAGGGTTTCTTCGTCGTTGAGGCGTTCTAGCAGGCCGGAATAGAGGACGATGACGGGGCGCGTGACGCCGCCGGTGAAGGCGTTGACCATCGGCGACTGCTGGACGTAGAGGTCCGGCATGTCAACGCCGAGCGTGGTGCAGGCGACCTGCAGCTTGGCGTAAAGATCGGGACATTGCTGCGGCGTGACGCGCACGGCGCTCGCCATGAAGATGACGCGGATGACCGACTCGCCCGTCACCGCGAGCAGCTTCCTGACCGCCGTGTCGATGCCGGGGATCGCGCGCAGGGCCGCGAGGGCCTTGGCGTCGGCCGGGTGGATGTAAGAGTCCTTATCGAGTTCGGCGAACTTTTTGTGCGGCAGCTCGGAGAGCAGCAGCCGGCAGCGCCCGCAGCGCGGCGCGCCCGTGATGTCAACGCGCGTCTGGTTCAACTGCCCGCAGTATCGGCAGCGCACCTGCGAGTCGCCCCCCGCGATTGATTCGATTTCGGCCATGAAGATTTCCCCTTAGTGTTACTGGACGCGACAAGTTTGCGCGGGGAGACGACGCTGAACAGATTGCGTTGCGCGCAAGTATCGGCCATCGGGCCGCGCGAGGGCAAGCAGGGAAGCGCCCGCCTCTTCGCCACTTCAAACGCCCTCGCGCCGCCGCGCCAGCCAGTTCCCCAAGTGGACGAGCAAGGCCGCGTTCAGCCCCGCGCAGATGAGCAGCACGGAACGCGAGACGGGACACGAAGCGTCGAGGTTGTAGCAGGGGACGACCATGTTCCACGGGAACGAGAGTAGAATCGCCGCCGTCTGCGTCCACCCCTCGTTTTTCAGCAGCACGCCGACGAGCAGCGTCGGCAGCAGGTACGCGGCGGCGAGATAGACGACGGCGCGCGACTTGACGCGCAGCAGACCGAGAACGAGCGCGAAGCCGGCGACCGCCCCGAAGACCAAGTGGGCCACGGAGCTGAAGAGAATGCCCTCGCCGTGGAACAGGAGGAGAAGCATCGCGCCGGCCTCAGTGCCTGAAGTGGCGTACGCCGGTGAAGACCATCGCCAGATCGTGTTCATCTGCTGCGGCGATGACTTCCGAATCGCGGACGGAGCCGCCGGGCTGTATGACGGCGGTGATGCCGTGGCGCGCGGCCTCGTCGAGTCCGTCGCGGAAGGGGAAGAAGGCGTCGGAGGCGAGGACGGAGCCGCGCGTTTCGAGGCCGTGCGCCTGCGCGCGCGCCGCGCCGATGCGGACGGAATCGACGCGCGACATCTGGCCCGCGCCGACGCCGACCGTTTGACCCGCACCCGCGTAAACGATGGCGTTCGACTTCGTGTGTTTGCAGACCGTCCAGGCGAAGCGGAGCGCGTCTAGTTCTTCCTCGGTGGGGGCGCGCTTCGTCACGACCTTCAACTCGTCGGGCGAAAGCCTGCGCGTGTCGCGAGTCTGGACGAGCATCCCGCCGGAGATTTTTTTGTAGTCGTAGTCGGCGAAGAGCGCGTAGTCGGGATCGGCCGCGGGCACGCGCAGGATTCGCAGGTTCTTCTTCGCCCGAAAGACCTCAAGCGCGGCGTCTTCGTAGTCGGGCGCGACGACGACCTCCGTGAAAATCTCCGCGACAGCGCGGGCAGCCCGCTCGTCAACCGCGCGGTTGAAGGCGACGATGCCGCCGAAGGCAGAGACGGGATCGGTCGCGAGCGCGCGGCGGTAGGCTTCCTCCGGCGTCGCGCCCAACGCGCAGCCGGCCGGGTTCGTGTGTTTGATGATGGCACAGGCCGTCTCGGAGAAATCGTTGACCAACTGCCATGCAGCCTCGGCGTCGATGTAGTTGTTGAACGACATCTCCTTGCCGGCGAGCACCTCGGCCGCGGCGACGCCCGGCTCGCCCGTCGCGTAAACGGCCGCAAACTGGTGCGGGTTCTCGCCGTAACGCAACTCCGTCGTCTTGCTCAGGGCCAGCTCCATGTACTCGGGCATGCCGCCGGGGCTGCTGTCGTTCGTCTCACTCGAAGGGAGGTCTGCGACGGTGCTGACGAACTCCCAACCGAATTGCCCGGTCAGGTACGAGACAATGGCCCGGTCGTAGGAGGAGGTGCGTGTGAAAGCCTGTAGGACGAGCTGGGCGCGCGTATCGCGCGTGAGCGCGCCGCCGTGTCGCTTCAGTTCGTCTAGCAGCCACACGTACATCTCCGGGGAGGTGACGACGGCCACGTCGCGCCAGTTCTTCGCCGCCGAGCGCACCATCGCGGGGCCGCCGATGTCTATCTGCTCGACGGCCTCTTCGAGCGTCGTGCCCTCGCGCGCGACCGTCTGCTCGAACGGGTAGAGGTTGATGACGGCCATGTCAATCGGCTCGATGCCGTGCTCACGCATCGCCGCCGCGTGCTCCGCGTTGTCGCGCAGGGCGAGCAGCCCGCCGTGGACGCGCGGGTGCAGGGTCTTAACGCGCCCGTCGAGCATTTCGGGGAAGCCGGTCACGTCCGACACGTCGCGCACCTCAAGGCCCGCCGAGCGCAGCGCCGCCGCCGTCCCGCCCGTGCTCAGTAGCTCGACGCCGAACCCGGCCAGTCCGCGCGCGAACTCCACTAGCCCCGTCTTATCCGAGACGCTCAGCAGCGCGCGCCTCACGCGCCGCAAGCCCGGTCCGTCCTGTTCGCTCATATGTTTTTAAGAAAGCTGTTAGCTGTTGGCTATTAGCCGTTAGCAAAACAAGGACTTCTTTTCTTCAGCCAACAGCTAACAGCTAACAGCTTCTTTCCCGTCACCTGTCACGGCCTTAAAGTGAATTTGTCGCGTAGCGTGTGGACGCGCAGCTTGGGGTTGCCGCGGGCCAGGGAGACGCCGAGTGTGTGCTCGCGGCCGTCGCGTGTTGAAGGGTCGGCGTAGAGGCCGACGACGTATTGGGTCTGTAGGTCGTCGGCGACCGCCGCGAAGACGGGCGCGAGATCGAAAGTCGGGTTCGGGGCGAGGGCCTGCCGCTCGTCGCCGAGGAGGAAGTAACGGCCGCCCGTGTCCGCGGCCAGCTCGCGGAAGCCGCGCGAAGGGCGGCGGACTCCTACGCGGTCGCCGCGCACGCCGTAGAGGGGCAGGTGGATGACGTAGATTGAGACCCCGCGTTCGCGCGCGGCTGCGACCACCTCGGCAGGGCGCGCCGTGCTCGCCGTGTCGAGTCCGTCGCTGAGCAGGACGACGATGCGGCGCTCGGCCGGGTTCGCCCCAACGCCGTCGAACGCGCGGACTGCGGCGAGCGCGCCGTCGAAGACTGCCGTCGGGCTGTCGCGGCGCGCGTCGATCAAGAAAGCGTCAGATGAAAGCTCGGCCGAAGAGACGGGGCGGAGCAGGGTCGCTCGCTCGGCGAAGGCCAGGACGCCGACGCGCGAGCCAGCGCCGAAGCGCGAGAGCAGGGCGCGTGCCGCCTCGCGCTGCCGCGTGATGTGCTCGCGCGCGCTGCCCGAAGCGTCGAGCGCGAAGACGAGCGCGACGCGCGCCGTGCCGGCGGCGAAGTAGCGTATCTCGGCCGGCCGCCCGTCAACGCTCGCGGCGAAGTCAGCAGCCGCAAACGATCCGACGCGGCGGCCACGCTTGTCGGTGACGAAGACCGGGAGCGTGATAAGGTCTGTGCGGACGGTTAGGACTTCATCGTCGTCCGCCTGAATCGTCGCGGGTTGATCCTGGCCGAATAGGTTCGGGGCGCAGGCACAGAGCAGCGTGAGAGTTAAAGCCTGGCGTAGTCGGAGCAGGGTGCGCGACGCGGCGTGCGTCCGGTGTGGCGAGAGGTTTTTAGAGGTCATACCGAGCGCCGAGCTAGAACAGGAAGCGCCCGAAGAACAGGATGCTCAGGATGACTGCGATGGTGATGATGATGACTTTGACGAGACTCACGGCCGATCCTCCGCCTCGACGGGCGAGCGCCCAAACCGCCTGAGAGGTCTGCATTCTATCGGCGTAAAACCGGGGCTGTCAACGCCGCCCCTCACAGCCACCGGGCCGCGGTGAAAACTGCCCGCCTCCTGCTTTGTACGCCGCGTGCCGGCGCGAGGTTCGCTGAGACGGCCATGCCGTCCCGGCGCGCGCGCGAGCGTTTGACAGGCCCGCACGGGCGAAGGTTAAACTAACGCGAACCATTCTCACGACAGAGCGAGATTTACCGGCTTGAGACTTTTAGGCGGAACCGGCATGTCCGACGCGACGCGTGTTCGCCGCGCGGCACTCGTGCTGCTCCTCCTCACGCTGCACGCGCTTCAGGCCGGCGCGACGCACTTCCCGCGGGCCTCTCAGACGCCCACAACTCGGACAGGGCACAGCGTTCCGTCCGCCGAAGGTCGGGAGACTGCCGCTTCGACTGAGTCGGGCGGCCACGCGCAGTGTCTGCTCTGCCGGCTGCAACGCAGCCTCTCGACGGGCCTCAAAAACTCCGCGCCCGTCGCTTTCTCGCCTCCGCAGGACTTGCTCCTGGTCGAGTCCGCCTCCGCCGACGCCCCGACCGCGACGCCGCCCGGCGTCGCCCACGGCCGCGGCCCGCCACGCTCCTGAAGTCCTCCAGCCCCGCCGCCGCGCCGCCGGCTGTTTCGGCCGCGCCGCCCGGTCATTCAAAACTCTTCAAAGCCGCGACAGCGGTTGCGGCCTTCCTCGAAGCAACGGGGTAGGCCGGGAGTTACTGACGCGGGTTCGTCGCTGCGGGGCGAGCGAAAACAGCGCGTGCGTCGCCCGCCGCATTAGCCGGCAGGCGGACGCCGCTTCCGAAAGTTTTCGACCTTCAACGAGGAGCGTGCAATGTTAAGAAGAGGTTTTATCGTCAGTTTGATAGTTGCCCTGTTTCTGTCAGTCGCCGTCGCGGACGCGCGCGCGCAGGCGACGGGGACGATCCGCGGGAAGATCAGTCTAGCCGACAACGACCGGCCGCTGCACAACGTCATCGTGACCGTCGTCGAGCTGCGCCGCTCGACACAGACCGACGTGGAAGGCGTCTTTGAGCTGACGCAAGTCCCGCCCGGAAACTACACAGTGCTCGCGCACATGGAAGGTTTCCCCGATGCCACGCAGCGCGTGACGGTCGCCGCGGGCGCAACCGTCATGGCCGACTTCCAGCTTAGGATCACCGGCCTGCGTGAAGAGATCACCGTCACCGCGACGGGCACGGAGCAGACCGTCTTTCAGGCTTTCCAGTCCGTGACGACGCTCGACACGCTGCGACTCGCCGAGGAGAGCCACCCCTCAATCGGCGAGGTGTTGGAGAAGGAGCCGGGCGTGGCGAAGCGCAGCTTCGGCCCCGGCTCTTCGCGCCCCGTCATACGCGGCTTCGACGGCGACCGCGTGCTCGTCCTTCAGGACGGCGCGCGCACCGGCTCGCTCAGCTCGCAGTCGGGCGATCACGGCGAGCCGGTTGACGTGCTTCAGCTCGAACGGCTCGAAGTCCTCAAAGGCCCGGCCACGCTGCTCTACGGCTCGAACGCCATCGGCGGCGTCGTCAACGCCGTCACCGGCCACGACTACGCGCACGAGGGCACGCGCGGCTACTTCACCGCGCTCGGCGGCACGACCAACAACCAGGCCGGCGTCAGCGGCGGCGTCGAGTACGGCACGGGCAAGTTCATGTTCTGGGGCAGCGGCACGGGCCAGCGCACGGGCGACTACGACACGCCTCTCGGCCGCATCCCGAACTCGAAGACGCGCGTCGCGAGCGGCACGGGCGGCTTCGGCTACTACGCCGACAAGGGCTTCTTCAGCACGAGCTACACCCACGATAACCGCCGCTACGGCGTCCCGTTCGCGGGCTTGTTCGAGGCTCACGATGACGAGGACGACGAAGACGAGGCGAAGGCCGCGGTCGTCCGGCCCGCGCAGTTGGACGGCGACGACGTGGCTCAGATCGATCTCGCCATGCGTCGCCACGACCTGCGCTTCAACGGCGGTTTCCGCAACACCGGCCGCTTCATAGATTCGTTCACGCTCAAGCTCAACTACAGCGACTACCAGCACCGAGAGCTTGAGGGCGAAGAAGTCGGCACCGTCTTCAGCAACAAGCAGTTCCTCTACCGCGGCGTCTTCAACCAGTTGAAGCGCGGCCGGCTGACCGGCAGCTTCGGCTTCTCCGGCTTCCTGCGCGACTACGAGGCCGTCGGCGCGGAGACGCTCGCCCCGCCCGTCGATCAGAATTCGTTCGCCGTCTTCACGCTTCAGGAGCTGGACTTCGAGCGCGTCCGCTTCCAGCTCGGCGGGCGCGTCGAGCGCAACGGCTACGAGCCGCTGGGCCTGCCGTCGCGCTCCTTCACGGGCTTTTCCGGCGCGGCCGGAGTCCGCTTCACGCTCTGGCCCGCCGGCGCGCTCGTCTTCAACTACACACACTCGTACCGCGCGCCCGCGCTCGAAGAGCTTTACAACCGCGGCCCGCACATCGGTAATCTCACGTTCGAGATCGGCAACCCCGACCTCAAGCCCGAAAGAAGCGACGGGCTTGAATTGTCCCTGCGCCACTCGACGGGCCGCGTCCGCGCCGAGGCCAACTTCTTCCACTACAGCCTGCGCGACTTCGTCTTCCTCGCCCCGACCGGCGATCTGCATGACGGCCTGATCGAGGCGGAATACCTGCAAGCCGACAGCCGCTTCGTCGGCGCGGAGTTGAGCGCGGAGATCGGCCTGCGCGAAGACTTCTTCCTGAACCTGAACTTCGACACGGTTGACGCGGAGTTGAAAGACACGGGCACGCCGCTGCCGCGCATCCCGCCGATGCGCGGGCGCGTAGGCTTTGACTGGCGGCGCGGCGGCTTCAGCCTCCGGCCCGAGGCCGTCTTCGTCAAAGACAAGAACGAAATCTTCACGACCGAGACGCGCACCGCCGGCTATTCGCTCTTCAACATGCTCGCCTCCTACACGCTGGCGCGCACGCACTACGCGCACATCTTCTCGGTCAACGCCTTCAACCTCGGCGACCGCGTCTATCGCAACCACCTCTCCTTCATCAAAGACCTCGCGCCGGAGATAGGCCGCGGCGTGCGGTTCACTTACACTGTGAGAGTCTTCTAAGCACGCGAGCGAGTGGCGAAAACGGGGAACACTCGAAACTGGATGACTCTGACACACGGAAGCGGCGCGGCGCGGCGCGGGCTGATCAGCCTGCTCCTCGCCGTCGCCGCTTTCTCAGTTGTCGCGAAGGCTCAAAGCGTCGAAGCGAAGGCGCAAGAGGTTCAAGCGGCGATAGAGGTCGTGTCGCTTTCGCCCCCGCGCGTGAAAGTCTCCGGGCGTCGCATCGCGCCCGCGACCGCGTGGTCGTTCCGCAACGCGCACGCCGGGGTGCTGGGCCTGGCCGAGCGGATCGAAAACTTATCCCTCGCGGACGAACAAGGATCGGCCGTCCCCGCGCGAAAACTCGCGCCCGGCGAGTACGAGGCCGCGCGGCCCGCGACCCGCTTCGCCTACGATGTCAGACTCGATCCGCCCGCCGACAACAACAGCGCGGCGCACGTTTCTTGGCTGACGCCGAGTCACGGGTTGCTGATGACCGGGGACCTACTGCCGCTCCCGCATGGTCGCGCACGGCTGCATCTTATTCCGCCTAGCGGCTGGAAGGGGACTGATCCGCCTGTCACCGCGCTCGGCACATTCGGGGTCGCCGACACGGAGGCGGCCGTCTTCCTCATCGGGCCGGACGTGCGGGCGCAGCGTGCAACAATCCGCGGCTCGGAGTTGACCTTGGCCTTCGCGGGCGATTGGGCGTTCGAGGACAAGGAAGCTGTCGAAGTGATCACGCAGATTTTCAACGAGCACGGGCGCTCATTCGGCGGCGCGCCGCGCGGCGGGTCAACCGTGATCATCGCGCCGCATCCGCGTCCGTCCGCACCGAGCCAGTGGAGCGCGGAGGCGCGCGGCCAAACCGTGACCCTGCTGATCGGGCGCGCACCTACGCGGCTTTCAGCACTCGCGCGCCTGACCGCCCCGCTCACACACGAAATCTTTCACCTCTGGGCGCCGAACGGCCTCGGCCTGTCCGGCGACTATGCCTGGTTCTACGAAGGCTTCGCCGTCTATCAGGCGCTCCGCGTCGGCGTTCGTCTGGGCCACCTGAACTTCAACGACTACCTCGACGCCCTCGCGCGCACGTACGACGGCTACAGGCGCGAGGCGGCGCGCGACGACGTGTCGCTGATCGAAGCCTCTTCGCGGCGCTGGAGCGGCTCGAACGCGCTGCTCTATCAAAAGGGCGCGCTGGTCGCGTTCCTCTACGACCTCGAACTCCGCCGGCGCACCGGGGGCAAGCGGACGCTCGACGACGCGCTCCGTGAGTTGTACCAGCGCGGCTCGAATTCGGCGCAGGGTGACGGCAACACCGCCGCCACGAAGGCGCTGGATGCTGCCCTCGGCGGGGGGGCGAATTTCACGCAGCGTTACGTCGGGAGCGTTCACAAAATCGATCTGGCCGAGGAGTTGCGCCCTTACGGTTTGACAGTCGGCGCCGGTCCGGCGCGCGCGCGGATCACGGTGTCGGAACCTTTGACCGGAGCGCAACGGGCTTTGCTGCGCCAGATCGGTTACAATTAGCCCCGCCGCACACGGCGACGAACGCGCCCGACGCGTACCGCCAAGCGGCGAGCGTTAACAGCCCTGTCTCCCCTGAGCGGCGCGCAGATGAACCCCGATCAGTCTATTCTTTACCCCAGCCGAAATAATTCGCTCCCGACCGAGACCCGGCGACCGCGCCGCGGCCGGCCGCTCGCGCTCTGTTGCGCGCTGCTCGTCACGCTCGTGGCGGGCGGGTGCAAAACACTGGCCGGCGACCGCACTTCAGGCGTGATCATCGCGCGCCGCGCGCAGATCAGGAGTTCCACTGCCATCGTCGCAGCAGACCTGTCCGAAGTCTTACGCGGCGACAAGGTTGACATTATCGACTCGATGACGGCCGAGAACGGCGAGCGCTGGCTGCTCGTCCGCAGGCACGATGCGGAGAATACCGAAGGTTGGATCGAGTCGCGCAACGTGATGCCGGAGGATGTGCTAGAACGCTCCGTCCGCCTTGCCGAGGAGGATAAGGACGTGCCCGCGCAAGCCACCGGCCAGCTCCGTGCCAGTTCGAACCTGCGCTACTCCCCCGACCGCGGCAACAACGAAAACATCCTCCTGAAACTTGAGACCGGAGCGAGCTTCGAGATCGTAGGCTGGAAGCGCGTGCCGAAGCCGAAGACCTCCGAGGCGACGGAAACTGACGACGCG
>DATHBT010000228.1:20000-33383 GCA_035295985.1 Pyrinomonadaceae bacterium
TCGGCACCTAAGGCGAGGCCGAAAGGCGTAGTCGATGGAAATCCGGTTAAAATTCCGGAACCAGTAGCAGTGCTGTGGGGGGACGCAATAGGGTAGGTGAGACCGGTGATGGATGTCCGGTTTAACCGTCACATAGCCTGTCGCTTAGGCAAATCCGGGCGACGTTAAAGGTAAAGGCGGGATCGAAAGTACGCCCTTCGGGGCGGAAAAAAGTCACTGACCCCAGTTGCCAAGAAAAGCCTCGTTCAGCTCTAACTGCATTACTGACCGTACCGCAAACCGACACAGGTAGGTGGGGTGAGAATCCTAAGGCGCTTGTGAGAACACTCGTTCAGGAACTCGGCAAAATGTACCCGTAACTTCGGGAGAAGGGTAGCCAACCTCCGGGTTGGTCGCAGAGAAATGTCCCAGGCGACTGTTTACTAAAAACACAGGTCTCCGCAAAGTCGTGAAGACGACGTATGGGGGCTGACGCCTGCCCAATGCTGGAAGGTTAAGGGGAGGGGTTAGGCGCAAGCCGAAGCTCCGAACCGAAGCCCCAGTGAATGGCGGCCGTAACTATAACGGTCCTAAGGTAGCGAAATTCCTTGTCGGGTAAGTTCCGACCTGCACGAATGGCGTAACGATCTGGGAGCTGTCTTAACGAGTGGCACAGCGAACTTGTAGTACCGGTGAAGATGCCGGTTTCCCGCGTCTAGACGGAAAGACCCCGTGCACCTTTACTACAACTTGATAGTGAACGCGGGCATGTGCTGCGCAGGATAGGTGGGAGGCTTTGAACCCAGGCTTTCGGGCTTGGGGGAGCCAACGGTGAGATACCACCCTGTGCATGTCTGCGTTCTAACCTAGCCCCGTTATCCGGGGCAGGGACACTATCAGGCGGGTAGTTTGACTGGGGCGGTCGCCTCCTAAAGAGTAACGGAGGCGCTCGAAGGTTGGCTCAGGCTGTTTGGAAATCAGCCGTAGAGTGTAAACGCATAAGCCAGCTTGACTGTGAGACATACACGTCGATCAGGTACGAAAGTAGGAGTTAGTGATCCGGTGGTTCTGTATGGAAGGGCCATCGCTCAACGGATAAAAGGTACGCCGGGGATAACAGGCTGATCCTGCCCAAGCGTCCACAGCGACGGCAGGGTTTGGCACCTCGATGTCGGCTCATCGCATCCTGGGGGTGCAGAAGCTCCCAAGGGTTTGGCTGTTCGCCAATTAAAGCGGTACGTGAGCTGGGTTTAGAACGTCGCGAGACAGTTCGGTCCCTATCTGGCGTGGGCGGAGCAGGTTTGAGGGAATCTGTCCTTAGTACGAGAGGACCGGGATGGATCCACCTCTAGTGTACGAGTTATCCCGCCAGGGGTAGCGCTCGGTAGCTATGTGGAGCATGGATAAACGCTGAATGCATCTAAGCGTGAAGCCAGACCCAAGATGAGACCTGCCAGTGAGACACCTTGTAGACCACGAGGTTGATAGGCTGGGTGTGAAAGCGTGGTAACACGTTTAGCTGACCAGTACTAATCAGTCCCAAGGCTTGACCATAAAATTTACTCGCCGGCAAAACCAGCGAGTTGAGTTCGACGGAGCAAGCACGCTTACCGTAAGACTTCACTATTCGATTCTCAAAGCCCTTCTCCGAGGGTTGACAAGTTTTCCGGTGGTTTTGTCGAGAGGGTCACACCCGTTCCCATCCCGAACACGGAAGTTAAGCCTCTCAGAGCCGATGGTACTGCGCGGGAGACTGCGTGGGAGAGTAGGTCGCCGCCGGATCTAAAACGAAAGCCCGCCCAAGTTTACGCTTGGGCGGGCTTTTAAATTTTGTGGCGGGCTGAGAAAATGTCCCCCGACCGTCCGCTTCCGTCATCGAAACACTGCCGGGAGTCTGCCGCCTCGCGCGCTGGTCATGCGATGAACTTTTCGCCGCTCAAAAAATCTTTCGTCCTCGGCTGCTGCCTGCTCTTCGGCTGCGGGATGGACGCGCGCACGCCCGCGCCAGCCGGAAACGTCAACGCCGGCCGCACGGCGGCACAGCCCGAACAGCAGGGGCCGGTCGCCTCCAACACGCCCACCGCATCGACGCCCGACGGCCCGCGCAAGGCCGACGATCCCGTCCCCGTTTATACCTACGAGGTTAAGAACACTTACCCGCACGACCGCGCGGCCTTCACCCAGGGGTTGATATTCCGCGACGGGTATTTGTGGGAGAGCACGGGGCAGTACGGCTCTTCGAGCCTGCGGCAGGTCGAGCTGAAGACGGGCCGGGTGTTGAGGAGCGTCCCCGTGGAGAGGGAGTTTTTCGCCGAGGGCATGACGATCTTCGGCGGGAAGGTCTATCAGTTGACCTGGCAGGAGGGCCGGGCCTTCGTTTACGACGCGAAAGACTTCCGCCGCCTCGGCGAGTTCAAATACGCGGGCGAGGGCTGGGGGCTGACGCACGACGGCGAGTCGCTCGTGATGAGCGACGGCACGAGCACGCTGCGCTTCCTCGACCCGGAGACCTTCGCCGTCCGGCGCACGGTGCGGGTCGCGGACGCGGGCCGGCCCGTCGAGCAGTTGAACGAACTCGAATACGTCCGCGGCGAAATCTTCGCCAACGTCTGGCAGGAGGACAGGGTCGCGCGCATAGACCCGCGGACGGGGCGCGTCACGGGCTGGATCGATCTCCGAGGGCTGCTGCCCGCGGCCGACACGCGCGGCGACGAAGACGTGCTCAACGGCATCGCCTACGACGAGGCCGGCGACCGACTCTTCGTGACCGGCAAGCTCTGGCCGAAACTGTTCGAGATTCGCCTGATCAAAAAGTGACGGGGGCACGCCGCCGGCCGCGGCGTGAAGCGGGCGGCCCGGGCAGGCTACTCGCTGCGCACATGGCCGGTGTCGCCCTTTGGGCTGACGCCGTGGCGTTTGAGAGTGTCATTCGTCCGAAGTAGTACCGTGAAGTTCGAAACCTTCTTCCGGCTTTCGTCATACGCCATGCTCGCCGCGGCGCTCGTCGCCCTCTTCGTGTCTGGCGGCGTGGGCTTATTCGTCGCCGTCGCGGCGTCCGTCCTGCTCGCCGTGTCTTGGCGGGCCGAGGGGACGCGCTGGCAGTTGTCCGAGCGCGCGGGCCTCGTCGCGGTGATCGTCTCGCTCCCGCTCTTCTACCTCGACTGGAAACTTCAGACCGCCCTGGGCTGGGCCACTGATCCGGCGCGCGCCGGCGTGAACTCGCTCGCCCACTTCATACTCTTCCTCTCGGCCGTCAAGCTCTGGCAGAAGAAGGCCGACCGCGACTGGCTGTTCCTCTACCTGATCTCGTTCTTCGAGGTGCTGCTCTCGGCCGGCCTCTCCTTAAGCCCGCGCTTCGTCGCCACGCTCGCGCTCTACGCGTTCTGCGCGGTGGCGGCCGTCGTCGCGTTCGAAATCCGCAGGGCGCGTCGGCGCGTGCGCGAGTGCGATACGCGCCTCGTGTTCACGCCGCGCGCGCGCCTGCTGCGCAGGCTCAAGGTCGCGCGAACTGAGCCTCGCCCGTGGGGCGAGGCGAGGCGTCTGGCTTTCGCGGCCATGTGCCTGCTCCTGCTGGTCTTCGCGCTGGCCGTGCCGCTCTTCTACATCACGCCGCGGCTCGGGCGCGGGGCGGCGGCGCAGGCCGAGGGCGGGTTGACCGGACTAGTCGGCTTCTCCGACGAGGTCAGCCTCGGCGAGTACGGCCGCCTGCAGCAGACCTCGCAGGTCGTGATGCGCGTGCGCGTCGAAGACCCTTACGCGGCGCGCAACCAGTACCTGCGCTGGCGCGGCGTCGGCCTCGACCGCTTCGACGGGCGGACGTGGCGCAAGTCTTCGCGCGAACTCACCCGGGCGCGCAGGCGCGGCGACGGCAACGTCTTCCTGCTCGGCACGACGGAGGACGCCGAGCGGCTGACGACGCAGACCTTCTTCGTCGAACCCGTGGACACGCCGGTCGTGTTCGCCGCGGCGCGCGCAGTCGGCATCTCAGGCGCGCTGCCCTACGTAGCGCGCGACAGCGAAGACGGCCTGATCACGCGTGACCACACGCGCGAGCGCATCACCTACCGGGCCTTCTCCGACACCTCGGAACCCCCGCTCGAAGACCTGCGCCGCGACAACGGCCCGTACAGTCAGGAAGAGAAAGATCGCTACCTGCAAAGGCCCGGCGATCTCGACCCGCGCATCCCCGAACTCGCGCGCGGCCTCATCGTCGGCACAGGGGCCGACAACCGCTACGACGCGGCGCGCGTCTTCGAGGAATATTTCCGCCAGAACTTCAAGTACTCCCTCGAAGTGCGCGGCGAGGGCGAAGACCCGCTCGCGGATTTCATGTTCCGCGTGCGCGCCGGCCACTGCGAGTATTACGCGACGGCGATGGCGGTGATGCTCCGTTCGCAGAACATCGCGGCGCGCGTCGTCAACGGCTTCCAGATGGGCGAGTATAACGACGCGGCCGACGTCTTCACCGTCCGCCAGTCGGACGCGCACTCATGGGTCGAGGTCTATTTCCCGGAGACGGGCGCGTGGATCGCGTTCGATCCCACGCCCGTAGCGGGCCGCCCCTACGGCGCTAACGGGCGGGGGCCGCAAGGGTTTCTGGGGAAGTACGCCGAGGCGCTGGAGATGTTTTGGATACAGTACGTGGTGGACTATGATAGGCAGGAGCAGCAGCAACTCGCCACGCGCTTCCGCGACCGCACAGGCGACCTCCAGCGCGGGGGCTTCCGACTCATCGAGGGCGTGATCGCGACCGCCTCGGGCTGGTGGCGCGGCGCGCCGACAATCGGCGGCGCGGTCGTGCGTCCGCCGCTGGTAAATGCCGCGCCCTACGCGCTGCTCGCCGGATCATTCGGACTCGCGCTCGTACTCTTCGCCCGACGCCGCGGCTTCCGCTTCCGCGCGGTGATAAAGAGCTTACGCGGCGCGGGCAGGCGGCGTCAGTCGCCGGTCGCTTTCTACGAGCGCATGACGCGCGCCCTGGCCTCGCAAGGGCTTCGGCGCGCGCCCGACCAGACGCCGCTCGAATTCGCCAGCACGCTCGACGCGCCCGAAGCCCTGCTCATCACGCGGGCCTACAACCGCGTCCGCTACGGCGCGCGCCAACTCTCGCCGGCCGAAACCGTGCGCGTCGAGGAATGGCTACAGAAGATTGAAAAGCCGTGAAGAAGCTGTTAGCAGTTAGCGATTAGCTGTTAGCAAAACCAAAACTCGAACCAAAAACAGGAGCCGAAGCGGGGGCTGACAACTAATCTCTTCCGGCTAACAGCTAACAGCTAATCGCTAACAGCTTCTATTCACGATTCACTATTTACGAACTCGTTATGAAGAAAGTCGGATTCATCAGTTTAGGTTGCCCGAAGAACCTCGTTGACAGCGAGGTGATGATGGGCCAGTTGAAGCAGGCGGGCTACGAGCTGACGGCGGACGAGGCGGAGGCCGAGACGCTGGTGGTCAACACGTGCGGCTTCATCGAGTCGGCGAAGCGGGAGTCGATTGACGCGATCCTGGAAGCCGCGCGGATGAAGGCGGAAGGGAAGTGCCGGCGCTTGGTCGTCGCCGGCTGCCTCGTCGAGCGTTACCGCGACGAGCTGCGGGCCGAAATCCCGGAGGTTGACGCCTTCATCGGCACGAGCCAGGTCACAGAGATCACGAAGGCCGCCGACCCGCGCGCCAGCTCACGCTCCCTCCCCGTCGTGCAGCTCGGCAACCAGTCGGCCACGTATCTTTACGACGAATCGACGCCGCGCGTGCTCGCCACTCCCACGCACTTCGCCTACGTCAAGATCGCCGAGGGTTGCGACCGCCCGTGCGCCTTCTGCTTCATCCCGCAGATGCGCGGCCACTTCCGCAGCCGGCGCTTCGGCTCGGTCGTCGCGGAGGCCCGCGCGCTCGCCGAGCAAGGCGTCAAGGAGTTGATCCTCGTCGCGCAGGACTCGTCGCGCTACGGCGAAGACCTGGGGCAGCCTGACGGACTCGCACACCTGCTGCGCGAACTCTCGCGGCTCGACGGGATAGAGTGGGTGCGCGTGATGTACACGTACCCGACGCACGTCAGCGACCTCTTCCTCGAAGTGATGGCCGAAGAGCCGAAGGCCGTGAAATACCTCGACCTGCCCTTGCAGCACGCCTCGCAGAACGTCTTGAAACTCATGCGCCGCGGCGGCAACCGCGCGAGCCTCGAACGCCTGATCGAGCGGGTGCGCCGGCGCGTGCCCGGTATCGCCGTCCGCACGACCTTCATCACCGGCTTCCCCGGCGAGACGGACGAGGATTTTGACGAACTGATGAAGTTCGTCCGCAACGTCGAGTTCGACCGCGTCGGCGTCTTCACCTACTCGGACGAGGAAGGCACGCCCGCCTACGCGCTGCCCAATAAAGTCGATCCGAAGACCGCGGCGCGGCGGCGCGACGCGCTGATGCGCGAGCAGAAGAAGATTTCCCGAAAACTCAACCGCGCCCGCGCCGGCCAAACTGTCAGGGTGCTCTTCGAGGGGCCGTCGGCCGAGACCGACCTGCTCTGGCAGGGCCGCACCGAGGGCCAGGCCCCGGACATCGACGGCTGCGTCCTCGTCAACGACGCGCCCGAAGGCTTCGAGCCGCGGCCCGGCCGCTTGGTCAACGTCAGAATCACAGAGGCGCACGACTACGATCTGGTCGGGGGGATTGTGTGAAAGGCTGTCCTTTGTCCGTGGTCAGTTGTCCGTTGTCTGTACTTCATCACCTAGGCGTCTAAAGACGAAGGCTCAGGCCCGCGAACGGAACAACTGCCAACGGACAACGGACGACGGACAGCTTTATGAAGGTCGTCAAAGAGTCGAGCGACGAGCTGAACCCGTCCGTTGTGACGACAGCGTTCATCGAGCGCCTGCCGCGCGGCAGGCGCTCGGCGGGCGACTACGTCGCGCTCGGCGTGGCGACTTGCGGCGTCGGCTTCCTGCCCGTCGCGCCGGGGACGTGGGGCTCGCTCGTCGGCGTCGGCCTCTTCCTCGCGGCGAACGCGGCGGGCGTCGCGGTGTACAATCTGGGCGCGGCGCGCGGCTGGGAGCCGCTGCCGATCACGGCCCTCGTGACGACCGCCGTCCTCGTGTTGCTGATCGGGCTGACGATCACGGGCATCTGGGCGGCGTCGCGCACGGAACTCGTGACGGGGCGGAAAGACCCCGGCGTCGTCGTGATCGACGAGGTGGTCGGGCAGTTGATTACCTTCGCCTTCGTGACGCCCTTCGTCGGGCCGTTCACGATAGTCGCCGGGTTCGTGCTGTTCCGGCTGTTCGACATCTGGAAGCCTTACCCGATCCGCAGGCTCGAAGCCTTGGAGTCCGGCCTCGGCATCATGGCGGACGACGTGCTGGCCGGCTTCTACGCGGCGACGCTGCTTTCGCTCGTAACTTCGCTCCACCTGATTGCGATCCAGCTAATATTCTGAAGGGGGACAGGAAAGTGGAAGACACCAAGAGCACGGGCGGGCGACCCGATGACGCGCCCGCCGGCCGCACCCGCGACGAGCAGGCGACGAGCGACAAGACGCTCGCCGACCTAGAACGGTCTCAGACGGACTCCGCGACGGGCAAGGGCGGCGCGTCGGAGACGAGTAGTCCCGTGGAAGGCTCAAGCCCCGCGCCCGACGGAGCCGCGGGCGCGTCGCACGGCGGGCGCGCGGACGGCAGCGACACTGGTGGGCCTATGTGAGCGGCGCGCGGGTTCGAGTCGCCCACGCGAATTTTTCAGACGGAGAAGTGGGCCGTATGAGAAGGCCGTGGTTGAACTTTGCGGGCCGGAGTAGTGCCCCGGCCGTGATGTTTGCGTTGCTGGCGTCCGCGTCGCCGCTCTGCGCGACGGCTGCGCCGCAGTCGGGCCGGCGGGTGCGCGAGCCGAGGACGGCCGAGCCGGCGCAGCCCGCGCCCGTCATCACGCCGAAGATCGCGACGGAGCCGGCCAACCGGCGCAACCTACCGGACATACCCATCGCGGTCGCCGGCCACGTCGGCTCGAAGGTCGCGCGCGCACGCGCCGGGGCGATCTACAACAACTTCGCCGCCCGCCTCGGCGAGTTCATGAAGGTGACATCGCTTGGGCTGGCGAAGCGCGACGAGGCCGTCAGACGGGCGCGCGGCGCGGGCTGGCAGTACGTCGTCTTCCTCGAAATGGAGTTCGAGCCGCTCAGGGACGGCCGGATCGTCTTCAGTTCGCCCGACATCGTCGTCAACTACACCGTCATCGACGCCGTGACCGGCAACTCGAAGAAGAAGGGCAAAATCTACTACCGGCCGAACGGCGGCCCGGCCGGCGAGCCGATCAAGATCACGCCCGAGGCAGCCGGCGAGGAGGCCGCGGAACTCGTGCTCGACTGGTTCTCGCTCCCCAGCAACGTGGAGAAGTAGGGCCGGTTGCGGATCGAGAGGGACGCGGAGACGCGGTGAAGTCGTATTGCTGGTCTCGCCGCGTCGCCCCCTCGCCACGCCCCCGCGTCGTTCCTTACAATCCGCAATCCGAATTCCGCAATCCGCATTCTTCCCCTATAATCCTCCGCCTCATGGGCAGCGCAAAAATTCTGGTGTCGGACGACGTGAGCGAGGCGGGCCTGGAGCCGCTGCGCGCCGCCGGCTTCGCGGTCGAGAAGCGCGTGGGGCTGAAGGCGGACGAGCTGTGCGCGCTGGTCGGCGAATACGACGGGCTGGTCGTCCGCAGCGAGACGAAGGTGACGGCCGAGGTGCTCGACGCAGCCGCGCGGCTGCGCGCCATCGGGCGGGCGGGCGTCGGCGTTGACAACATCGACGTGGCGGCGGCGACACAGCGCGGCGTCATCGTGATGAACGCGCCCGACGGCAACACGATGACGACGGCCGAGCACACGGTCGCGCTGCTCCTGTCGCTCGCTCGCCGCGTGCCGCAGGCGAACGAGAGCCTGCGCGCGGGCCGTTGGGAGCGCAAGAAGTTCGTCGGCGTCGAGCTGCGCGGGAAGACTCTGGGCCTCGTCGGATTGGGGCGCATCGGCCGCGTGGTGGCGAGCCGCGCCCGGGGGTTCGAGATGTGGGTCGTCGCCTACGATCCGTTCGTCGCGCCGGAGCAACTGGCGAACACGGGCGTCGAGCTGGCGACGCTGCGCGAGGTCTGCGCCCAGGCCGACTTCCTCTCAGTCCACACGCCGCTGACGGCCGAGACGCGCGGCATCATCGGCGCGGAAGAACTCTCGCTGATGAAGCCGACGAGCCGCGTCATCAACTGCGCGCGCGGCGGACTGGTTGACGAGCGCGCGCTGCTCGACGCGCTCCGCGAGAAGCGGATCGCCGGCGCTGCGCTCGACGTATTCGAGCAGGAACCGCCGCCTCAAGACCACCCGCTGCTGCAACTCGAAGAGGTCATCACGACGCCGCACCTCGGCGCGTCAACGGTCGAGGCGCAGGAGGGCGTGGCCCTCACCGTCGCCGAGCAGATGCGCGACTACTTCCTGACGGGCGCGCTGCGCGGCGCGGTCAACGCCCCTTCGCTCGGCGCGCAGGAGCTGCAAGTCCTGCAACCCTACATGACTCTCGCCGAAAGGCTCGGCCGCTTCCAGGCGCAGCTCGCGGACGAGCCGGTCGGCGCGGCCCGCATCGAGTACGCGGGCGAGGTGGCCGAACTCGACGCCGCGCCCGTCACGCGCGCCTTCCTCGCCGGGCTGCTGCGCGACGTGAGCGCGCGCGTCAACGTGGTCAACGCGTTCCTGATCGCCGAAGAGCGAGGCATCGAGGTGATGACTTCGTACCGGCACGCGGGCGCGGGCGAGATGATCCCGGCGATCAGGACTGCCGTCGCGACGCGGGGCGGCGAGGAGACGGTGTCGGGCGCGCTCTTCGGCGCGGGCGGCGAGGGGCGCATCACGGAGATCAGCGGCTTCGTCGTCGAGGCGCTGCCGGCCGGTCACATGGTCGTCACGCGCAGCCGCGACGTGCCGGGCGTGATCGGCCGTCTGGGGACGATCCTCGGCGCGCGCGGCGTCAACATCAGCCGCTTCCACCTCGGCCGGCGCGAGCTCGGCGGCGAGGCCATCGCCGTCATCGAGACGGACGCGCCGCTCGACGACGCCACGCTCGGCGAACTCCTCTCCACCGAAGAGATCATGTCCGCCCGCCGAATCCGGCTCGACACCTGAGCCGAGATGTTCTTCTTAGCGCCTTAGCGCCTTTGCGAGAGAAAAAGTTCGCGCAAAGGCGCAAAGGCGCTAAGAAAATAGTGACCGGCAAAGATCGTAGTAACCCGCCGGCCGCGTCGCGCGTCTCTGTGGTTCGGCGGGGCGCATCCGGCGCACCGCCCCCCGATCCTGAATTTACCCATAAAGTTCGTTCCCTGAAAAAAGGAGATTGACCGATGAGAGCTAAATTCGCGGCGTCCGTGGCGGCGCTGCTCCTCGTCGCGGCGACCGCCGCCGCGCAGACCAAGCCGAACTTCGCCGGCACGTGGGTGCTCGACGCCTCGAAGAGCGAGGGCGTCCCGCAGGGCGTCGAAGAGACGATGGCCGTCACGCACGACGGCGACAAGTTCGTGGTCGAGTCTAAGATGAAGTCGCCGCGCGGCGAGCGCACCGTTAACATGGACTTCGCGGCCGACGGCAAGGAAGGCGACTTCACGCTGCGGATGATGCAGAACGAGGTGAAGGGCAAGCGCACGGCCAAGTGGTCGGCCGACGGCGCGGCGCTCGAAATCACAGAGACGGCGGACGGCGTCCCGACGCCCGACGGCGGCACGGCCAACATCAAGAACTGGCGCAAGTGGACGCTCTCGTCCGACGGCAAGACCCTCACCGCCGAGGAGACTCGCACGACCCCGCGCGGCGAGCAGAAGTCGAAGCGCGTGTACACGAAGCAGTAAAAATGCCGCCAACCGTAAACCGTGACGGGCGACAGGGAAGGAACCTGGAATCTCTTTCCCGCCACCCGTCACGGTTTACCCGTCACGGCTCTCACCGGCTTTTCTGAAACGAATCGGCCCGGCCTTCGTATAAGACCTCGTCAGTTTCCCGAGTGTCCGTAAACCCCTACCTTTTTTCGAGGAGACTTATTCGATGAGAAGCAGACTGTTAAAGGCGTGCGTCGCGCTCGCCGCGTTGGCGCTGGGCGCGTCCGCCGCCGCGGCGGCGAAGGCAAACTTCGCCGGCACTTGGGTGCTCGATTTGAGCCGCAGCGAGGGGCAGTTCCCCCCCGGCCTGGAGCAGACCTACACGATCACGCAGGAGGGCGACAAGCTCGATCTCTCCCTCAAGCAGAAGACCCCGCAGGGCGAGCGCACCCTCACCGACACCATCGTGCTCGACGGCAAGCAGGTCGCCTTCAACCCGCCGCCCCCGCCGCCCAACCAGCCGCAGCCGCGCAACGGCAAGCGCACCGCCCGCTGGCTCGCCGACGGCGGCGTCGAGATAATCGACACCTGGGACATCGACACGCAGGACGGCCCCGACACCTTCGAGATGAAGCGCAAGTGGACGCTCGCACCCGACGGCAAGACCTTCACGATTGAGCAGAACTTCAAGGGCACCTACGGCCTCTCGCAGACAAAGCGCGTGTTCGTCAAGCAGGGCTAAAACGGTCGTGAATCGTAAATCGTGAATGGGGGAAGGCGGGGACGCGCGCGCTCTTTCTTCCGCCGAAGATTAACTGTTCTGCTGAACCGTGCGGGCGGCGACTCTCAGTGTTGAGAGTCGCCGCCCATTTTTGCTTTCGTATTGAGGGGCGCCGCCCGCGTCGCTTCGCTGGGGCCGCCGGCCGCGCGCTAATCGATGGTGAACTTGGCGCGCTGCGTGGCACTCGTCTTCGCGACGCGGTCGATGGCAGTGATCTGTAGCGAGTAGATGCCGGCGGGCAGATCGGCGAGCGACACCTCGGCCGCGTAAGTGAGGCTCGAAAAGTCGGTCAGCCCCTCGGAGCTGATCTTCTTGAGCGGCGTGGTCACCACCGGCTGGCCGTCCCGAAAAATCTGTAGCTGAATAGCCGCGTCGGGCCGCCCCGCGCCCCCGACCGCGGCGTTATAGATGTGGGCGATGAAGCGCAGACTGCCGTCGCGGCGGAAGCGGCGGTCGGCCGCGAGCACCAACTGTGGCCCTTCGTCCGCGGCCGCGCCGTCAGCCTGAGACGGCCGGTTGCCGAGGAAGATGCTACTCAGCGCGAAGTTGCCGCGCGCCAGGTTCGGAATCTCGACCCACTGCAAGTCGCTGCCGGTCTGCCCGGTCTTGGGGTCGCGCACGGCGGCGCGCACCTGGTAGAGGCCGGGCTTCACGAAGATGTGGTGGTTGAACACGACGGAGTGCGTCGGCTGCACGGCCGCGGCCGGCTGCGGCGTGAGGGTGATCTCGCGCTGGTAAGTATCGACGGCCTTGCCGTCGGCGTCGTAGAAGCCGACGAGCAGCTCGGCACGGTCGGTCGGAGTCGGGTTGCCGGGCGCGGGCTGCGTCGCCCCGATCTCGAACTGGAGGGAGGCACTCAGCACGACGCGCTCGCCCGCCACTTTCGTGTAGTTGAGCGTCAGCGCCGTGGGGACGCCCACGCGCGGGAGCGGGGAGCGTAGGGCCGAGATCAGCTCACGCGCGCCCGCGCGCGGGGCTTCGCGCGGCACGTCAGCCGCGCGCTTCGGATCGCGCCTGTTTTCCCCGTCGCGGCCGCGCGCTTCGGGCGGCGTGGCGTAGAAGCCGCGCTGCGCGAGGACGGAGAGTTCGGGCCTGCCTTTGACGGCCACTTGGAGGCGGCGGAAGCGGTCGCCGCGGCCGTCCTCCTGCTCCGGCCGCCACGCGAGCAGGTAATAGACGGAGGTCTCCTTGAGCGTGCGCCCGATGGCCGGGCCGAGCGCGTTGGTGTTGAGGAGCGCCCGCCCGCCTGTCTCGCCCGCCAGGACGCGCAGCGGCGACTGCGTGGCGGCGGCATCCGCGAGGGCCGAGGACAGCAGCCTGCCCGAAGGGTCGAAGCTGCCGCTATCGGCGGCCGACAGCGCCTCGGGCATGTGGGCCGAAAGCCCGCGGGCGTCCACCGTGTAGATGACGACGCCCGCGCGCAGCGAGGCGTCGGCCGCGCGCTGTATGCGGTCGAGCACTTCGCCGCCCCGCGGCGAGAGGGGGAAGCCGTCCGAGATGAAGTAGAGGATTTTGCGGCCGGGGAACTGCGCGCTGGTGCGCACCAGGCCGATCAGGCTCTGGAGTGTGCGCGCCGCGGCGTTCGTCGCCTGCGCGGCGAGAGAAGAGGCGCGAATCTGGACGTGCCGCTCGGCCGCCTCCCGCCCGCCCGGCGTGCCCTCGAAGGCCGGGTTCTCCCGCAGCGTGACTTCAACGAAAGCCTCCAGCAGTTGCCGGTCGTTCGCCTCGATTGCCAGGGCTTGGGCGACGGACATGCGCGGCTTTTCCGCGTCGCGCACGTCCTGCGTGCGGGGGGCGAGGCGCGCGAC
>DATHBT010000229.1:0-9220 GCA_035295985.1 Pyrinomonadaceae bacterium
GCCGATCTGTCCGAGCGAGACGGCCGCCGCGCGGCGGACGAACTCGTTCTCCTCAGTCCGGCGGAAGGTGATGCGGTTGAGGAAGCCGGGGCGGCGGATGCGCCGGCCGAGCGCCTCGGACAGGAAGGGCACGGCGCGCGCGTCGGCGATCTGGCCGAGCGCGACCGCGGCGGCGCCGCGCACGCCGGCCTCGCGGTCTCTCGCGAGCGCGGTCGCCAGCGCCTCGACCGCCGAAGGGCTGCGCGTCAGGCCGAGCGCGTAGGCCGTTTCGCGGCGGACAAACTCCCGCCTGTCTTGCAGCAGCGCGAGCAGCAGCCGGGCCGCCTCTTCGGACGGCAGCGACAGGACTGCGCGCGCGGCCGTTGCGCGGACGATCTCTTCGGCGTCCCCGAGCGCCTGTGCGGCCACGCGCGAGGCGTCGGGCCGCCGCATCGCGCCGAGCCGCGTCACAGCGTCGCGCCGCCCCTCCGTGTCGGAAGACGAGAGGCGGGCGCGCTGTTTCTCGATCTCGCGCTGGACTGGCGTGAGTGCGCTCTGATTTTGTAACACGACGCGGAAAGAAGGCGGCGGGGTGCGCGGGGCAGGAGGTCTCGCTAAAGTTTCGCCGGCCGGCGCTAAGACGAAGAGGAGCGCGGAGAGGCAAAAGGGGGCGAGCCGGCCGCGCGCGGCGGCCGGCTTAATGGGAACGAGAACGGTCGGGGGAGCGGGGCGTCTCGTCATACGCGCGGCAGTGTGGCGGCGGCGCGGCGCTCGGCGCGGCGGCGGACGGCCTCCCACTCGAAGGCCTGCCGCGCGCGGCGATTCTCCTGCGCGTCGGAGAGCAGCGCGACCAGCTCGTCCTCCCACGCGCCGGGCGGCCCCGCGGCGGCGCGGCGCATCGACTCCATGATGGAGATGTAGTCGAGCACCTCTTTGACTTCCGAGTCGGTCAGGGATTCGAGTTTGAAGGCGAGTCGCTGGCGTTCGGTGATGCGCTTAGCCATCTCTAGCTCCTCCGTGCGAAGGGGCCGGGCGGCCTCGCGCGTCGCTTCAGCGCCTCGTGAGGCGTTCGCGCGCGCGGCTTTGCGGGGGCCGCCGGCCTTTTGCGTGTGGCGCGCGAGGGCGTCGCGCGCTCTTAGGGGTTTTGCTCACCTGCTGGTAATTGTTCCCTCTAACGATGTGACTCGCGCGGCCCGAACTCGCGGAGCGGGGGGCTTCGGCACGCGAGCGTTCGTCAGGCGACTTTCCGGCCCGCCGTCAGCGGGCCGGCGCGCTGCCCCGCCGCGCCGTCTGTTCTCGTGTTGTGGAAGTTAGCGGCCGCGCCTCACGGCCGCTCGGGCCGGACTATACACAAGACCCGTTCGACAGGCAAGACTTTGCCGGCCCCGGCCTGTGCGGAGGCCGGCGTTTAGGGTTCGCCGCGCGTTCGTGCGCGCAAGCGTGTGTTAGTCCATCTTGGCGGCGACCGAGTGCATCGTGTCGATGACGAGCACGGCGATGGGCGGGTAGAAGATGAGTTGCGGGCGGATCTGCGGGTCGTAGAGGAATGGCACCGCGCCGAGGATGGTGTTGCTGATCTGCTCGCCGAGGAACAGGCCGATGCCGAAGCTCGCGGCGTAGCCGGCGATCAGGAAGCTAGACGCGGCGAAGCTCGTGAAGGGCTTTGCCGGCCCTTCGGCCTCGCGCATGATCGAGTCGTGTATGGGGCTGCGGCGCGGCGAGGTGTAGCGCTCGAAGTACTCGCGCATCCGGCCGTAGAGGTGCCACAGGCCGACGAGGAAGAGCGTGACGAGCAGCCCGCGGCCGACCCAGCCGAAATACTCCCACAGCCGCGGGCGCATCGCGGCGACGAAGAAGGTCGAGAGGAAGAGCGAGACGGTCGTGAAGACGGCGCGCTGCATCGCGTAGGTCTCGCGCCGCTCGGCCTCGATCAGGTTGTCAACCACCTTGTCCATCCGCGCCTGCACGGCCACGCGCCGCATCCGGCGCGCGTGCGGGTTGTCGGAGTGGAAAACCGAGTCGCTTGATGCGGAGGTGGTCGCGCCGCGGCGGAGCAGTTGCGCGTCGTAGTGGGCGCGATCCTGCGGGTCGCTCAAGGTGCGGTAGGCGAGCGAGATGACGGCGAACTCTCGCGCGGCCGACTCCGAGCCGCCGTTCACGTCCGGGTGGTGGCGGCGGGCGAGCCGGCGGTACGCGCTCTTGACCTCGCGCGTCGAAGCGCCGCGCCTGATGCCCAGAACCTTGTAGTAATCGACCACTGTGCTTTGTCCCGTAACTGCCAGAAAAGCCAGCGCCCGCCGGACGCGCGCCGAACTGGTCGCGCGCGCGGGGAGAGGAAGGGTCACCCGTCTGCAACAATATAGCACGCCCGCAAAAAAAATACGCCCCGGCGGGATGAGGCCGCGGGGCGCAAACGCGTGAGGCTGACAGGACTACTCAGGTCTTGTTTTCGGTGAGACGATTGCGGCGCTTCAACTTCGCAGGCGAACCGGCGAAGGGGGTGAGGACAGTTTCAGTGATGGCCGCTTCAGTCTGCGGGGGCGAACCCCGCGACAACCGTGAGGCGGAAACCTTAACAGAATTTTAGAAATTTGCAAGTAATTTTGCAGCCGGCGAAACCTCCGGGCGGACAGTGGGTTTCCCCTTGAGGCGCTAAGCCGAAGGACGGGGTTCGGAATTTTCCCCGGCACCTTTCCAAAAAAAGAGGGCCGCTACGCGAGCGGCCCCCTTCCGTGCTATTCCGGCTCTGTGACAATGAACTGCCGTCAGCCCTTGGCCTCCGGCGCGACGCGGCGCGCGCTGCGCTCGATGAAGTTGACGAGCGTGCGCACCGCCACGCCCGTCGGCCCCTTCGCGCGGAAGGGTTTCTGTTCGTCGCCCCAGGCCGTGCCCGCGATGTCGAGGTGCGCCCAGGATAGGCCGTCGGCGAACTCCTTGATGAAGGCGGCGGCCGTGATCGTGCCGGCCTTCCGGCCGCCCACGTTCTTGATGTCGGCGATGTCCGACTTGATCTGCTTCGTGTACTCCTTGTCGAGGGGAAGCTGCCACAGCTTCTCGCCGACCTCGCGCCCCGACTCGATCAGCTCGTCGATCAACTCCTGATCCGTGCCGAGGATGCCCGTGTTCACGTCGCCCAGGGCGATTGAGACCGCGCCGGTGAGCGTGGCGAGATCGACCACGCGCGTCGCGCCGAGTCGCTTCGCGTAGGCGATGGCGTCGGCGAGGATGAGGCGGCCTTCGGCGTCGGTGTTGATGATCTCGATGGTCTTGCCGGACATCGCGCGGACAACGTCGCCCGGCTTCGTCGCCTTGCCCGACGGCAGATTCTCGGTCGCGGGCACGACGCCGAGGACGGGGAACGGCGGCCGGAGCTGCGCGACGGCCCGCATCACGCCGATGACGGTCGCGCCCCCCGTCATGTCGTACTTCATCAGCTCCATGTTCTCGCCGGGCTTGATCGAGATGCCCCCGGAGTCGAACGTCACGCCCTTGCCGACGAGCGCGAGCAGCTCGCCGCCCTCGCCGTCGCCCTCAGTCCTCTTCCCCGCCTCGGCAAGGTCGGTCTTCGCACCGCCTTCGGGCGTGTACTTGAGGACGATGAGCGCGGGCGGCTCGTCCGATCCGCGTGCGACGCTCAGGAACGATCCCATCCCCAGAGCTTCCATCCGCGGGCGGTCGAGCACGTCGATGTCTAAGCCGAACTCGTTGGCGACCTGCTGCGCGCGCTGCGCCATGATGGTCGGCGTCATGTAAGCGCCCGGCTCGTTCGCCATGTCGCGCGTGAAGTTGGCCGCCTCGCCGACGATGCGACCGCGCTCGGCCGCGCCTTCGAGCGCATCGGCGTCCGCGCCCTGCGCGATGACGATCAGCCGTTCGACCGTGCGCTCTTCCTTCTCGATGGTGCGGTACTTGTCCGGGTCGAAGAGGCTCATCACGGCGCCCTCGACTGCGGCCGAAGCCGCCCGCGCGTTCTCCTCGGCCGCCCCACGCAGAACTAACCCGACCGACTTGACGTTGCGCGCACGCAGCGCGCGCACGGCCGCGCCGGCCATCTGCGAAACCTGGCCGAGGCCGTATGACTCGCGCTCGCCGACGCCGACGAGCAGCACGCGGCGGGCCTTCAGCGAGCCGCCTTCGGGCAGCAGCAGGTAGGCCGTCTCGCCCTCCTTACCCTTGATCTCCTCCGACTCGATGACGGACTTGACCAGCCCGCCGGCCGCCTCGTCCAACTCGCGCAGGAAGCCCTCGTGCGCCTTCTCGTCCTTGAAGACGGGCACGGCGAGCGCCTGAACGTCCGCCTCCCCCACCCGCCCAGTGCTGGTTAAAATTTCCATAATGAAGTCGTTCGCCCTCTCCTCTAGCGGTTCCGCTCCTTCAACTGCGCGCGGGTCTCGCGCTCGACCGTGCGGCGCATCTCCGTCTCGCGCTTGTCGTACAGCTTCTTGCCGCGCGCCACGCCCACCTCGAACTTGACGCGCCCATTCTTCAAATAGACGCGCGTCACCACGAGCGTCATGCCCTTGGCCGTCGCCTGCTCTTCCAGCCGCTCTATCTCGCGGCGGTGCAGCAGCAATTTACGCGGGCGCACCGCCTCGTGGTTCGTCCGGTTGCCGAAAGCATACGGCGAGATGTGCGCCCCCATCAACCACGCCTCGCCGTCGCGCACCGCGACGTAAGACTCCTTCAACTGGATCGCCCCGGCCCGCACGCTCTTGACCTCCGTGCCTTGCAGTACGGCCCCGGCCTCGAACTTGTCGAGGATGTGGTACTCGTGGAACGCCGCGCGGTTCGTCACCAGATTTTTCTCGCCGCCCGTCTCGGCCATCCCTCGCTCCCGTCCCTAAACTGTCCAGCTTGCCGTGAAGCTACTCAGGCGGGGTCAGACAGTTTCGCGCGTGCGGCGAAACTTTTCAACCGCCCGGAGCCGCCCTGAAAGACGACTCAACACTCGACCCCGTCGAACTCGCCCTTCAACGGCCGCGCCATCAACTCCTCGACCGCGTGGCTTACGCCGCGACCCTCGTAGAGCACGGCGAAGACCTGCTCCGTGATCGGCATCTCCACATTGCGGCGCGCGGCCAACTCCCTGACGGCCCGCGTCGTGCGGACGCCCTCGGCCACCTCGCGCATCCCCGACGTGATCTCCGCGAGCGTGCGCCCGCGCGCCAGTTCTTCGCCGACGCGCCGATTGCGCGAGAGTGGCCCCGTCGCGGTCAACACCAGATCGCCTAAACCCGCCAGCCCCATCAGCGTCTCGACGCGCGCTCCCTCCGCTGTCGCGAGCCGCACGATCTCGGCCAGCCCGCGCGTGATGAGCGCCGCGACGCTGTTCGTGCCCAGACCCAGCCCTGCGACCATCCCCGCGGCCAGCGCGATCACGTTCTTGACCGCGCCGCCCAACTCCGTCCCCGCCACGTCGTCGTTCGTGTAAACGCGCAGGTTCTCGAAGCTCAGTGCCGACTGCACCCGCCGCGCGAGTCCGGCGTCAGCGGACGCGGCGACGATTGCCGTCGGCCGCCCCTCCGCCACCTCGCGCGCGAACGAAGGCCCCGACAGGCAGACGAAGCGCCGCGCCGCAGGCTCGCCCAACTCCTCGCGCACGATCTCAGAGACGCGCCGCCCGGTCTCGATCTCCACGCCCTTCGTCGCGCTGACGACGACCGCTCCCGCGGGCACGGCCCGCACCTCGCGCCTCAGCAACTCGCGCGTCGCGTGCGAGGGCGCGGCCAGGATGACGATCTCCGCACCGCCCAGCGCCCCGCCCGCGTCGCAAGTCGCCTCCACGTCGCCCGTCAACTCGTGGCCGTCGAGGTAGTGCGCGTTGACGCGCCCATTGTTGATCGACTCTACGACCTCGGCGCTGCGCGACCACAGCCGAACCGTGTGCCCGGCGCGGCCCGCGACGAGTCCGAGCGCCGTGCCCCACCCGCCCGCCCCGATGATCGCGATCCGGTTCATTAAACAGTGGTCAGCAGCCCGTAGTCGGTCGTCCGTTGTTTTGAGTGGCAACGGGATTCGGATGCTCATCCGCGGCGCGGCCCGTTAAAAACGCGAACAACTGACAACTGACCACGGACAACTGACAAGCTCACAGCTTGAGCTTGCTCTCCGTCCCGCGCATCAGCCTGCGGATGTTCTCGCGGTGCGCGAAGATGATGAGCGCTGCGCCGGCCGCCGCCGCCGCGACGCGCTCGAAGCCGTGTTGCCCTGCCGGGGGAAGGCGGGAGTCTAGCACGAAGAGGGCGGCGGGCATGAGCGCGGCGGCCGTAATCGAGCCGAGCGAGACGTAGCGCGTGCGCCAGACGACGAGGATGAAGGCGGCCAGCGCGACGGGCACGACGGCGGGCGCGAGCGCGAAGAAGACGCCCAAGCCCGGCGCGACGCCCTTGCCGCCGCGGAATTTCAACCAGACTGGGAAGACGTGGCCGACGACGACCGCGAAGGCCGAAGCCGCGACCCACCAGTTAACGCCGAAGTCTGCTGTGAGAAGCCAGCGTGCGAGCAGGACGGCCGCCGCGCCCTTGAACGCGTCGAGCAGGAGCGTCAGCAGCCCCGCGCCCTTGCCCGCGCGGCGCGTAACGTTGGTCGCGCCCGTCCCGCCCGATCCGGCCTCGCGCACGTCTCCGCCGCCGCGAGCGCGCACGATCAGGTAGCCGAAAGGGATCGAGCCGAGCAGGTACGAGAGGGTGACGACGAGCGCGGGCGACATCCGAAAGCTCACTGGCTGTCAGACTCGTAAACGGGCCGGCGGAGCAGTTTCAGGAGTCCCGCGCCGCCTTCGCGCCGAACGTCGTGAATGAGCCAGCGCCCTCCCTGTTTGAGCAATTCGATCTGGAGGGTCTGCTTATGCTCAACATCACGCCAGCCGAACGTGACGGGCACGCTGGCCGTGTTGCCGCTCACGACCGCGACTCCGACGGTGAAGGTGTCCGGGTACTCCTGCGCGTCCGTGAAGGGGTCGCCCGTCATGAACGGGACTTCGTCGGGGCGCGCCTTACGGAACGCGGCCTCGCGCCTGAACTCGTTCATCATCAGCCGGTACAGCTCCGGCGAGAGCCAGCGGCGGCGCTGCACGATGTTCGCCCTGAGGAAGCCGCGGTCGCGCGCGAAGTGGTAGCGATAAAAACTCTCGGCCGCCCGGGCCGCGGCAGTCGCCGCGCGATTCGTTGGCTGCGCGCGTGCGTGCGAGGCAGGCGGAGCGAAGGGAACGGGCGCGGCGAGAAGCGCGGCGAGCAGTGCTGTACGAAGTGCGACCGAGGTTGCTGCTTTGTGGTGTGGTTTCATGGTCGGAGTTTTCTCAGCCGTCGCCAGGGGGTGCGTAGGGTTTGAAGTCTCGCCTTGTCAGATCAGACGGCGGCGCAGCAGGTCGAGGGCGGCCTGGGAGGCGCGCCAGCGGATGAGGCTGCGGTCGCCGGGGAGCAGGAGCTTGCGGTGCTCGGTGTGGGCGTCGTCCGAGAGCGCGATGTAAACGAGGCCGACGGGCTTGTCTTCCGTGCCGCCGCCGGGGCCGGCGACGCCGGTGACGCCGATGCCGAAGTCGGTCTCGGCGCGCTCGCGCACGCCCTCTGCCATCGCCTCGGCGACGGGCGCGCTGACCGCGCCGTACTCGGCGATCAGATCGGACGGGACGCCGAGCAGCCGCACCTTCGCCTCGTTCGAGTAGGCGACGACGCCTTCCCTGAAATAGACGGACGAGCCGGGCACTTCCGTGATGCGCTGCGCGACCAGTCCGCCCGTGCAGCTCTCCGCGACGGCGAGCGTGAAGCCCGTCACGGCGAGGCGCAGGCCGACGACCTCTTCCATCGTCTCGCCGCGGAAGGCGAAGACGGCGTTGCCTAGTCGCTCCTCGATCTGGCCGGCCAGTCCGTCGAGCAGCAGCTCGGCCTCCTGCTCGGTCTTACCCTGCGCGGTCAGGTGGATTTCGATCTCGCTCTTGTTGAAGAGGATGGTCGTCTGCGGGTTCCTGTACTGCGTATAGACCGGCGCGATGCGCTCGTCCACGGCCGACTCACCCAGCCCGGAGACTCGCATGACGCGGCGCACAACTCTAACGTCGCCCGCCTTGGCCGCGAGCCGCGCGAGCACCTGCGACTCGAACATCGGCCGCATCTCACGCGGGGGCCCCGGCAGCAGGACGACCGCGCGCCCCTCGTGTTCGAGGTACATCCCAGGGGCCGATCCGTTCGGGTTGTCTAAAACGTCCGCGCCGTCGATGACCATCGCCTGGCGCGAGTTTATTTCGGGCATCTGCCGGCCCCAGCGCGCGAACTTCTCGCGGATGCCGGCGAGCACGCGCTCGTCGAGCAGCAGCCGGCGACCGAGTGCGCGCGCGGCGATCTTCCGCGTGATGTCGTCCTCTGTGGGCCCGAGTCCGCCCGTGGTGATGATGACGCCGGAGCGGCGCAGCGCGTCCCTGATCGCCTCTTCGAGCCGCGCGTCGTCGTCGCCGACGACTGTCTTGAGCTTCACCTCGATGCCGACGCCGTTCAGCTTCTCGGTGAGCCACAGGCTGTTGGTGTCGGTGCGCTCCGGCGTGAGCAACTCCGATCCGATGGCGATGATTTCGGCGGTGAGCATTCGCGGGCGTACGGACGGGCGATCAGTTTGTGATTCGGCTGGACGGTGGTTCGGACTAGTCGCGGCCGTTGGCGTCCTGCGCGCCGTAAGCTTTAACCTCGCGCACCCACATGATGAAGGAGCGGTTGGGCGGCCCCTGCTGCGCCGGCTGTAAAACGCGCAGGCGGGAGGCCACGAACGGCGCGAAGTCGAAGGAGGTGCGGTCGAAGTTCTCGCCCGGCTCGACGGCCGAGACTGTGCGCCAGCCGCCGCCGTCGTGCGTCTGCAACTCCACGCGGCGCGAGGGCGTGAAGCGCGTGCGGTCGAAGCCCCAGTAAACATAGACGGCCGCGACGCGCACGGGCCTCTCGAACTGCAACTCGATCCAGTGCGGATCGGGCGTCTCGGCCGAGGCCCAGTTGCCCTCGTTGTACTTCATCGCGGCGATGCGCCGCACGTCCGTCTCGCCGTCCGTCAGCGGGCGCACGTTGTAGCCGTCGAAACTCGAATCGACGAGGACGCGCGCGGGCTTCAACTCCTTGAGCGAGTGCGGGACGGCTACCGACTCGGCCGGCTGCGCCGCGGGCGGCGTCTGCTGCTGCTGCGACCCGGCCGGCTGCGCGGGCGCGGACTGCTGCGCGGCGCGCTCGCGGCGTCGCTCGGCCTCGCGCAGAGAACGCACGTA
>DATHBT010000230.1:0-14028 GCA_035295985.1 Pyrinomonadaceae bacterium
CCGTCAGGTTGACGGTCGTCTGCACGGAGGTGATGGCGCGAAGATCGGCCGTCCCCGCCGGCGCAGTGCCGGCCGTCACGTCCACGACACGGAACCGGAGCTGCGTGATGTTCGCGCCCGTGTTGTTCCTCCACCGCCGCCGGATGGCGAAGGTGCCGAACTGCGAGCGGTTGGGGTCGCACTCGTCGGCCGGGTCCGCGGGCGGCGCGCCCGGCGCGCAGTTCTGCTTCGACCTGCGCTCGGTGTTGGGCGCCGCCTGGCCCGACACCTGCGGGTCGATGAGCGAGGACTTGACCCGGTCGTTGCGCTGGATGGGCGAGGTCGAGCGCTCCGGCCCCGGCGCGCCCAGGGAGGCCCCGGCGCTGCCCACGAGTATGCCCGGCGTCGTCGAGACCAGCAGGAAATCGGAGGCGTTCGCCCCCGTGTCGGCGGGCCGGCCCGTGTTGAGCTTGCGGTAGTAGCTGTGCTCGGACGCGCTGCCCTGCGTCGGGGCGAGGCCGGCGCCCTCCCGGAGCAGGTCGCAGCTGCCGCCCGCGTTCGCGCCGAAGCCGACGGCGTCGAGGCGCGCGGCCGTCGAAAGCCCGGCCAGGCTCGTCGTCGAGAACAGCCCGACGTTGCGGTCAACCTCCAGGGGCTCCTGGAAGCTCCCGTTGCGGCTGGCGACCGCGTCGAGGCTGTACCCCGTGCCCGCGATCAGGTAGTGGCCGCGCGCCGGGATGACCGTCGTCTCCGGCACGGTGGCGATGAGGACGGGCGCGTCCGTGCAGGCCGCGCCCTGCTGGAACAGGCCCCAGCCGCCCGAGGGGACGGTTACGGGTTCGTTCGAGTTGTTGAACAGCTCGACGAAGTCGTCTTCCAGATCGCCCGCGCCGCCCGCGCCGGGGCCGCTCGTGCGAATCTCGGAGATCAGGATGGCGCCCGGCTCGTTGGCGTCGGTGATGGTACCCGTCGCCTGGCCGTCGGCGATGACGACGGCCGGCGGGTTCGGGTTCGAGAGGTTGACGAGGAAGGTCTCGTCAGGCTCGGCCTCGCCGGGGCAGAGCGTGATCTCGATGGTCTTGAAGGTCTCGCCCGCCGCGAAGGTGACGGTGCCGGACTTGGCGACGTAGTCGTCGCCCGCGCCGCAGTTGGGGCCTGCGCCCTCGGTCGCGGTGCCGGGCTGGGTGGCGTAGCTCACGGAGATGCTCTGCGAGCCGGAGGCCGCCGAGAGCGAGAGGGTGAAGATAATCTTGCCCTCGGAGGTGCGGGCGCGGCCGTCGTTGATGCGGACTGACGACGCGCCGACGACCGTGTGCGGCTCGGTGTCGGTCGCGCCGTTGAAGACGGCGTCGCCCGCGTAGGTGGCCGTCAGCGTGTGGCTGCCGGCCGCGGCGAGCGTGATCTGGCACTGGCCCACGGAGGCCGCGGCCGTGCAGGTCTCGCTGCCGTTGTTCGTGGATATGGTGACGTCGCCGGAAGGCGAGCCGGGCGAACCGGTCGCGCCGGTCACGGTGAAGGTCACGGTGACGGGCTGGCCGGCGAACGACTCGTCGGGCGTGTCGGCCGTGATGGTGACCGTCGCGTCGTGCTTGTTGACGGTGATCGCGGCGGTGTCGGTCGCGCCGCCGAGGCAGGAGTCGCCGGTGTCGCAGACGGCCGCCCGCACGGTGAAGGAGAAGGTCTGGCCGCCGGGGGTGGACTTGTTCGCGTCGGGCGTGAACCTGAGTTCGGTCGCGCCGCCCGCGCCGAAGGCGACGAAACCGCCCTCGGCGACCTCCGTCTGCCCGTCGGCCAGGAAGACCTTTCCGTTCGTGATCGAGGTGACCTTGAAGTGCGTCACCTCCGCGCCGTCCGCCGCGTCGCGGGTGACGGTCAGATCGCCGAGGGCGGTCTGCGTGCTGACGCGGGTGGTCGCGTCCTCGACCGAGACGCCGTCGGCGACGGGGCTGACCGTGATGGTGAAAGTCTGCGCCGGCGAGGTGTCGTCGTCGCCGTTGTTCGCCACCCCTCCGTTGTCGGAGAGCGTCACGGAGACGGTGGCCGTGCCGTGGGTGTTGGCCGCGGGCGTGTAGGTCAGTTTGCCGTCGCTACCGACCGCCGGGCCGGCGGAGAAGGATAACGTCCCCGTGGTGCCGGTGACCATCACGTTGAACGTCAGAGCCTGGCCGCTCTCGTCGGGCGGCCCCGCGCTGATGTTGGTCGCCCAGTCGGGCACGGTCTGTGCGCCGGCGTCCTCGCTCACCGTCTGGTCGGGGCCTTTCGTGAACGAAGGCTCGTCGTTGACCGGGGTGACGTTGATGGTCAGCGTGTTCGCCACCGGATCGAGATCGGTGCCGCCGCCGTTGTCCTGCACCTGGAAGGTGAAGGAGGTGTAGGGGGTGCCGTTGGCGTTAGCCGCCGGCGTGAATTTCAACTTCCCGCCGCTGATGTTGGCCGCGGGGATCGACTGGCCGGCGCTGACCGGCGCGCCGTCGTTCGTCAACGCGCCGGCGGCCGGCAGCGTCGTGATCGTCACCGCCGAGAGCGAGTTGGCGGGGCTGTCGAGCGGGTCGGTGAACGGGAAGTCGGCCACGGCGAACGTGTAGGCGGTGTCCTCGAGCGCGTTCACGGTGTTGTCCGCGCCCGCGGGCGGGTCGTTCACCGCGGTGACGGTGATCGTCACCGTCGCCACGTTCGATTCGGACGCGCCGTCGGTGGCCTTATAGGTGAAGGTGTCCTGGCCCGCGAAGTTGGCGTTCGGCGTGTAGCTGAACGAGCCGTCCGCGTTGAGCGTGAACGATTGCGCGTTCGACGGGCCGCTGACGGGCTGGACGCCGTTTGTCTGCGGGTCGGCGTCGGCCACGGTGATCGCCTGCGAGTTGCCGTCGTTGTCGTTCGAGAGCACGCCGGGCGCGTTGACTGTTAGCGCGCCGCCGTCCTCGTCGGTCTGGTACGAGTCGTCGAAGGCGAAGGGCGCGCGGCACTTGCCGCCGCCGTTCGCGCCGTAGATGGCCTGAATCTCGCCGGCCGAGAGGGCGCGCGAGAAGACCTCGACCTCGTCGATGAGGCCGTTGAAGGACGCGATGGGGTCGTTCACCCGGTTGCCGATGGCGAACGGCAGCGTCGAGCTGAGCAGGTTCCCAGTGCGCGCGCCGGAGAAGACCTGCGCGCCGTTGGCGTAGAGCTTCATCGCCGCGCCGTCGTAAACGAACGCGAGGTGCGTCCAGTCGCCGACGGGCGGCGTGTAGCCGGTGTGGTATTCGAGGTTGGTGTTGTCCTGGGAGGTCTTGGTGATGATGTGGACGTCGTCGTGGCCGGAGCCGGCGACGAAATAGGCCACGTACGGGTGGTCGCTCGACGCGGAGCGGCCGAAGTAGAAGGCGGTGGTGTTGGCCGCCGGCTTGATCCAGCCGTCAATCGTCAACTGGCTGCCGGTGATGTCGAGCGCGCCCGGCGGGCTGACCGTCACGATGTCGTCGGCGCCGTCGAACTTGAACGCCTGCCCGACCTTGCCCGTGTCAAACGTCGCGCCGTTTTGCAGCGCGCCGTTCTCGGAGGTCGCCCCGGCGATGTCGTTGGCGTGGCCGTCGGCCGTGTACCAGGCGACCATGTCGGCGGGCGGCGCCTGGCAGACGCCGACCTCGAAGGCGCCGATGTCCACGGTGGCGGTCTCGTCCGGGTCGGAGAGCGAGTCGGCCGAGCGGGTGAAGCCCGGGCCGCGCTGGTCGGTCGTGAGGGCGACGGCCGGATCATTCGCGCCGCAGCCGCCCGCGATCAGGACGCAGTTGTTGCCGGCGTCGAGCGCGGGGCTGTTCGCGAGCAGCCGGTGCGTCTGCGTCGGGCCGCCGTTCGAGGCGAGCACGGGGTCGAGGCCCGCGTCCACGCCGATCAGGTTGTTACCCTGATCGACGGTCGTGCCGAGGATGTTCTCCTTGCCGGCGACGCCGAGGTTGCCGGTGATGATCGAGTTGCGGATGTTGGTCGTCGAACTCTCGGAGCTGATGCCGCCGCCCTGGCCCGCGCCGGGCGTGTTGGTGTCGCCGTTGTTGGCGTCGTTCTTCGTGACCGTGACGTTGACGAGGTTGAGCGTCGCGCCGCTGTTGTAGAGGCCGCCGCCGAAGTTGGCCTCGTTGCCCGAGACGGTCGTGTTGTAGATGTTCAGGACGGCGCCGCTGCCGGCGACGCCCGCCGCGCCGCCCGCGCCGCCGTTCGCGGAGTTGCCGGTGAAGGTCATGCCGCTGACGGTCACGACCGTGGTCGAGCCTTCGACGAGGAGGCCGCCGCCGCTGCCGGTCGTCGGCTTCGCGCCGGTGACGGTCAGGTTGGAGATGCCGACCGTGCCGCCGGAGACGTGGAAGGCGCGCAGGTTGGCGTTGCCGCCGCTAACCGTCACGCTCTCGTTTGTCGGCCCGGTGATGGTCAGGTTCTTGTCGATCAGCAGCTCGCCGCTCGTCAGCGTGATGGTGTGCGGGCCGTCGCCGGCGATGTCGAAGCTGATCGCCGCGCCGCTGCAGGCGTTCGCGATGGCGTTGCGCAGGGTCCCGGCCGTGCCGTCGTCGACCGTCTTGGTGACGGTCAGGGCCGACTGGCAGACCTGGACGGTCTGGGTCAGCTCGTTGCTGGTGGCCGGGTCGAACCGGCCGTCGCCGCCGTAGTGGGCGACGATCTTGCGGTCGCCGCCGGCGAGCGCGGACGTCTGGCAGGTGGCCGTGGTGCCGGAGATGGTCTCCGTGCAGAGCGTCACCCAGTTGGCTTGGTTGGCGTCCGTCTGGTCTCTGAAGATGACCGTCCCCGTGGGCGCCGGCTGAGTTGGCCCCGCCGGGCCGGGCGCGGTGCCGAGACCGAGCGTAGCCGTGAAGGTGACGGGCTGGCCCTGATCGGACGGGTTCTGGCCCGACGAGAGGGTGACGGTCGGCTCGTACTTGTCGATGTTCGTGACGGTCGCATCGCCCGCCGTCGGCGTCTCCGGATCGTCCGTGGAGACGTTGGAGAAGTTCGTCCCCGAAACCGTGCCCTGGTTGGAGAGGGACGAGGCGCTAGCCGGCGTGAGCGCCGGGGAGATGGTCGCCTGGAAGGTGATCGTCACCTCGTCGCCCGCGGCGAGCGTGCCGATGGTGACCTCGAACATGCCGGCCTGCGGCTGCGCGACGCCGACCTTGCCGCCCGTGACGACCTTCTTCGACTTCTCGCCGCCGCCGCGCGACGTTTGCGACGCGGCCGACTTCGCGGACTCGGCCTTCGGCTGCGCGACGGGCTGAGCCGCGGGCTGCGGCGCGACCGGCGTCTGCACCTGGCCGGCGGCCTGCTGCTGTTGCGGCTGCCGCGTGATCATCAGGCCGGGGATCGTGGTCGGCAGCGACGACTGCTGCGCCGCCGCCTGCTGCGTGGTCAACTCTTCGCCGCCGCCGATGATCGTCGAGGGCATCGTGGGCGTCTGCGGGGCCTGCGGCTGAGCGCAAGCCGCGCCGCCGACGTAGCCGTCGTTCGCCCTCACGGAGTCATTAGCTTGGGCGGTGACGGTCGTCGCGAGGTTGCGGCCCGCCAAGTAAGCGGCGACCGCCGCGGTGTCGAACGCCGAGCCGCCATAACCGGGCAGTCGCACCTGCGTGGCATGACGCTGGCGCGAGCGGATGTCGGAGCCGCCGTTGTTGGGAGTACCGCCGGTGTTGTCGCCGGCCGCGTTCGTGACGTTATTCGCCAGCGCGCCCGCGCCGCCGATGTCGGCGCAGACGTTGTTGTTGTCGCCATCGAGGATGCCGAAGTTCATGTGGATGCCGTGGAGCGCGTTCGGCGTCGTCACCGTAGTGAAGGCGGTGTTACCAGTGACTGTCACGTCGAGCGAGGCGGCCGGGCCGCTCGTAGCCGAAGGGCTGCTGTTGGCGGCCGGGTCGTTAGGGCCGCCGTCCTCGCCCGCTTCGAGGTTGATGGCGAACTCGTCGTACTGGGTGACGGTGTTGCCGGAGACGACCGCGACGTGCGAGCCGCCCGCGCCGCGCGCGGCGACCGTGATGGCAGAGGACTCGGAAGCGCCGGACTCTGCGACGGCCGCGTTGCCGATCTGGTTGCCGGAGATCGTGCCCTGCATCGCGCCCGTGCCGCTGCCCTTGTTCGTGTGGATGGCGTGGCCCTGGCGCGTGCCGGTCATCTGGTTGTTCGAGATGTTGTAGCGGGCCGTGCCGTTCCAGTTAGCGGCGAAGATGAAGATGCCCCCACCGAGGACAGTGGGGTGGCCGCCGGAGAGCGTGTTGCCGGTGAAGGTGATGTGGCTGACGGCGTTGTTGCCGAGGGTGACGTTGAAGTGGTCGCCTTTCGCCGCGGCGAAGGTCGAGCCGGTGATGCTAACGATGCCCGTGGCCGAATTGTTGACCTCGATAGAGACGTTGTCGTTGCCGACGCCCGCGTCGTTGTCGCGGAAGGTCGTGCCCGTAACGGTCAGGTTCATCGTGCCTGAGTTGTTAAAGATGCGAAGGTTATCGAAGAAGCCCTGCCGGATGTCGCTGTTCGTGATGGCGGAGGAGCCTGTGAGGCCGACGCCGCCGAAGTCCGCGCCGTCGAACGAGACGGAGCCTTCGCGGAAGGGGCCGGCCCCGTTTGTACCGTTAACCCTGACGACGCTGGTGCTCAGCGTAAACCCGTTGACGTTCGAGCCGCGGATGCCGTAGTTCGGGTGGTCGCGCACGAGCATCCGCGTGAACGAGACCGAGTCCACGTTCTGCATGTGGATGCCAGAGCCGGCCGGGGCCGTCGCGCTGTCCGGGCCGGACGTGTCGTTGATCGTGCCGCCCGTGCAGCCCGTCGTGTTGGCGTTCGTGCAAGTGCCGCCCGTGCCGAGGACGCGGAAGCCGCCGGGGCTGTTCACGGCCGAGGTGTTCTGGAGGCGGATGCCGTTGGCGGCAACGTCGCCGCCGTTGGTGTTGACGGCCGTCAACTGGATGTTGAGCGGCGTGCGCTGGTTGGTCGGCGTGGTCAGAGCACCCGCGCCCGTGATCTCGACGGCCGTGTCGTTCGTCGTCGTGATCGTCCCCGATCCGATGGTGATCGCGCCCGCGAGCGTGCTGGTGTTGGTGTCGGTCGCGAGCAGGCCGCGCTCGCCGGTGTCGGGCGCGATGTTGAGCGCGCCGAAGGTGATGGCGCCGGAGTTGTTGCTGAGCAGGACGCCCGTGCCGAGGTCGTCGCCGCTGCCGTTGCCCGAGCCGTTGACGGTCGCGTCGGCGAAGCTGAACGCGGCGGACGTGTTCTGCACCTGAAGGCCCGTGCCCGTCGGGTTCGTAATGGTGACCTCGGTAGCGCCGGCGGGGGTCATGGTGAATGTGCCGTCGGCGTCCTGGACGATGACGCCGTTGGTCGCCGCGTTCGTCGAGGAGATCGAGTTCAGCGTCACGCCGAGGGTCGTCAGCGTGGAGGGGCCGTCGATGCTGATGGCCGTGCCGTTCGTCGCGTCCACCGTGCCCGACGCGGTGCTGATCGCGCCGTCGGCGTCCGTCGCGTTGATGCCGGCGGCGTTGTTCGTGAAGATGGAGACCGCGCCGAGGCTGTAAGCCCCGGTGCCGCCCGAGATCGACACGGCGTTGCTCGCCAGGCGCGCGCCGGAGGTGCCGAGGTTGAGCGCCGAGAAGTTGACGTTGCCGTTCGCGTTGACGATGCGCACGCCGGTGCTGTTGCCGGTGGCCGTCACGGTGTTGGTGAAGATGACGGAGCCGCCGGTCGTGCCCTCGACGCTGACGACGCGCTGCCCGTTGGCCTGCGAGACCGTCCCGGCGTAGCTGATCGTCGCGTTGCCGCGGAGGACGTTGAAGGTTGATCCGCCGCCGCCCGTGAGCGAGCCGCCGTTCATCGCCAGCCCGCCCGTGGTGTCCTGGAGGTTGACGCAGAACTGGGAGACGGCGTTCGACATGCTGCACGAGACGCTGTCGAACGTCACGCTGAGCGGGATCAGGCTCATCGCGCTGACCCCGATGGCGGTGACGGCGGCGTTCTCCGACGCCGTGATCGTGCCGCTCGTCGCGGTGACGGCGGCGGTGTTGGCCTGCGCGAAGAAGGCCGTGGCAGTGGGGTCGGGCGCGATGTCTAGATCGGTGAAGCTGATCGCCGCGGAGTTGCCGAGGCTGGCCCCGCCGAGCAGGACGCCGGCGCCGGCCGACTGCATGACGCTGGCGTTGGCGAAGCTGACGGCCGTGGTCGAGCTTTGAATGACGATCCCGCGGTTGCCGGGGTTGGTGATGGCGGTCGCGCCGGTGACGGTCGTCGCGCCGCCGCCGCCGGTGTGCCGGAAGGCGTCGCCGCTGTTGTTTTGGACCGTGATCGAGGCGAAGGTGCGCGTGCCGCCGGTGTTGTTCGAGAGCGAGATGCCGTCGGCGCCGCCCGTGACGGTCACGTCGCCGAAGTCTATGTTGGCGGTCGATCCCGTGACCTCAACGCCCTCGGTCGCCGCGGACGCGGTCGAGACGCCGACGAAGGTGAGCGTGCCGCCGCCGGCCGGCGGCGTGATGCCCGACAGGAAGAGGGCGGCGTCGCCCGAAGAGCCGGTCGAGGCCGCGCTGTTGAAGCCCGAATTGGCGGCGAACGATCCCGTCGTCAGGTTGAGCATGCGCCCCGCGCCGCTCAGGTTGATGTCCGGCGCGGAGGTCTTGCCGACCGTCAGCGTGCCGAAGCTCGTGCCCTGAATCTTGGCCTGCGCCGTGCCGACCGCGCCGACGTTGAAGCCGCGCAGGGTGTTATCCGAAGCGAGCAGGATGCCGGTGGTCAAGGAAGTGATCGTCGGCGGGTTGAGAATGTTGTTCTGCGCCTTCGTCTGCGGGAGCGGGTCGCTATGCGCGGGCGGGTTGTTGCCAGCGCCGAGCGCAATCGTGGCGAGCGTGTCAGTCGCGCCCTGCCCGATGAGCTTTTGCGTGTTCTTGAGCGTGAGCGGGGCGGTGTAGTCGCCGTTGCCGGTGTAGAGGAAGATGTTGTCGCCGGCTTCCGGGTCAACCGTGTCGCCGTTGTTCGTTCCGGGGGTGACGAGAGTGTTGGCGGCCTGGAACGATAGCAGGTCGCTGAATGGCGTCGTCAGCCGGCCGCAGCCGTCGGCGCGGCTCGTGCAGGTGTAGGACTGGGCGTGGTTGTTGTTGACGAACCAGATCATGCCGGCGACGGTGAGCTTGACGGTGGCCGTGTCGGTGGCGTCGTCCGAGTTGCCCGCAGTGCCGTCGGGGCCGGCGTCCTTGATCGTGTAGGTGAACTCGTCCGTGCCGTCGTAGCCGGCCGGCGGGTTGTAGGTGAACGCGCCCGTGGACGTGTCCACGGTGACGTTGCCGCCGCGCACGCTCGCCGCGTCGAAGGCCGTGATCCTGATGGCCGTGCCGTCGGGGTCGGAGTCGTTCGTGAGCAGCCCCGACGCGGCGGGCACGTTGATGCGGACGTTGCCGAGCACGTCGTAGGAGTCCGCGCGCGCGAGCGGCTGCGTCTGGACGGAGTTGCTGACGAGCGTGAGGTTCGCGTTGTTGGTCAGGTCGTTGAGGAACTTGACGTCGTTGGCGTCGCCCGTGCCGGTGTTCTTGATCGTCACCGTGTAGGTGAGGGGGACGGGGTCGCCGGGGCGCTTCGTCTGGTTGAGCGCGACGCCGTCGTCCATCGTCGCCGTGATGGTGGGGGTGCCCGCCTGCGGCGCGGCCAGCTTCGGAGCCTTAGCGTCCCCGTCCCCGCCCTGCTGCTGATCGCCGCCTTCGGCCGGCTGCGCGGCCCGGCCGTCGCTGACGGGGCGGGGCGCGCCGCCCTGCGCCCGCGCCCCGGCCGCGAAGAGCGGCGAGAGCGGCGAGACGAGCGTGAAGAGGGCCAGCAGGATGGCGGAGGAAGTTCTCGAACTGCGGAACTCGGAGCGGGGGTGCGTCGATTTCATAAATCTCCTTGAAGTTTTCGCCGGCCGGCGGGTCGCCCGCCCGTTAAATCGCGGTCGCCGTGAGGGCGAGGACGCGTGCTCGTCTGATCCAAACTACTGACAGCGCACACTCGGTGAAGTTCGCGGCGTGGGGACGGCCCGAGCGGGAGGGCGCGTGGGCCGTCCCCGGCCCCGAATCGGCACAGCCGCCTCTACGGGCGCGGCGGGAAGACGCCCTGTAGGGCGATGCAGAAGCTCAGCGTCACGTACGGCTGCATGTTGTTGTGCGGGAGGCTGCCGCCCGCCGGCGCGAGCATCTGCGGGGCCATCTGCTGCAAGTTGACGTTGCTGGCTTGGTAGGCCGCGCCGCCGCCCGACCTGCCGTAGATCACATTGGCCGTCGGGATCTGCACGTCGGCGACGTCGGGCGAGACCATGATGTTGTGAGTGTGGATCGGCATCTCGGAGACGAGCAGCGTGATGCTCTCCGAGCCGCCAATCTCGCCGAGGTCGCGAAGCGAAAGACCCTGACCCTGGCCGGGGTGCATGGCGGCGCTGCCTTCGAGATCGGGGAGCGCGAAGGTTGACTTGCCGTCGCCGCCGTAAACCGTGCCGAGCAGCGAGAAGAGGGCCGTGTTCTGCGAGAGCGGCAACAACTGCCCTTGGCAGAAGGCCCAGCCCTTGGGGGCGAAGTTGAAGGGGAAGATGCGGATTTCCGCAACAAAGGGGTCGGCCATCGTCGTCTCCTTTAGGTCGGCTGCGGGTACAACCCGAACAGCGAGATGATGTAGTTAATGCAGAGGAACGGCTGGCAGTTCTCGTGCGGCTGGCTGCCGCCCGCCGGGGTGACGCTGCCGGGGTTCATCGCGCCGGACGGCGAGTCGGAGACGTACATCTTGACGGAGGCCGACTCGCCCGTCACGTGCCCGGCCGGGAGGTTGACGTTGCCGGCGTTCTTCGAGATCAGCAGGGCGTGGTTGTGGACGGGGATCTGCTGCGTGGTCAGCGTCACGCTCTCCGTGCCCGCCGCCTCCCCCATCTGGTAGGTGACGCCGTCCGGCCCGCTGCCGAAGTGGAGGGGAACGCGACTCTGGAGGTTCGGCAGGTTGAAGGTCGATTCGCCGTCGCCGCCGTATCTCGTGCCGATCAACTGGAAGAGCGTCTCGTTCTCGGAGATGGGCATCTGCTGCCCGGAGCAGAGCATCCAGCCCGCGGGTGCGAAGGTTCCGGCGAACATCCTGATTTCGCCGATGTATGGTTGTGCCATTGTGGTTGTCCTCTCCTTTCTTAGTTTGGCGACGGGAAGATGCCCACCAACGCGATGCAGAAGTTGAGCACGAGGTAGGGCATCATGTTGTTGTGCGCCTGGCTGCCGCCGACGTTCGAGACGCTCGCGGGGTTGATCGTCAGCAGATCGTCGGCCGTGCGGTAGACGTTAAGCGCCTGCGCGAAGAAGTTCCCGACGGCCGTCGGCGTGTTGGTGTTGTCGCCGATGGACGACGCCTGGTTGAAGTGCAAGTGCTGCGGCATCTGCTGCTGGGTGAGCGTGACGGCGCTGCTGCCCGCCGCCTCGCCGAGCGTGTGGCCGTTGCCGAAGCTGATCGGAACCCTGCCTCGCAAGTTCGGCAGCGCGAAGTTGGTCTGCCCGTTGCCGCCGTAGGTCGTGCCGAGCAGCGCGAAGAGTGCCTGGTTCTGGTTGATGGGGAGAAGCTGGCCGTTACAGAATGCCCAGCCCTTCGGGGGGTAGTCGAACGAGAAGATTCTGATCTCAGAGAGGAACGGTTCTGCCATCGATTGGCTCCTTTGAGTTCAACGGGGTTCGGAACTACTGCGGGACTCCGCGCCGCGCGCCGCGGCCGACGCGCTCCGGCATCGGAGGTGTGATGGTTAGGGGCTTGGGTCGGACAAGGTTCAACCGCAGGCCGGGGGTTAAGGGTTTACGCAACGGGAGTGTGGCGCGGTCTGAATCTACGGCAACGAGGACTGATCGTCGGGCGGTGGCGTTTCAGACTTAAAAGACGCCCGACGGAAGTGGCTTCCGAAAGACGCCGAGGATTGTAGCGGTTGCCCCCCGGCTTTTCAAGGCATTTCGGCCGCGGCCGCGGCCGCGTCACATTTTGGTTGTAAGTTCCGGGCCGAAGCAATACACTATGCGCCGGCCGCGACCAAGCATTCCACCTCGCTACCGAAGGGCCCCTTAAAGTTCTACAGGGCCCGTCAAAGTAAGTCCATCCCCGTCCGCGTCCGAGAGGAGCTTGCAACCCCCCCCATGAACGAAACGCGCCGGAAGTTTCTCCGTGCGGGCGCGGTCTCCGCACTATTCGCGGGTCTGACGCTCGTCCCGTCCAAACTGCTCTTCGGTCAGAAGAGGCGCAAGGCCGAGGGCTTCGGCCCCGCGCACGACGCCAAAACCGATCCAGTCTTCTTCTTCAACGCCGAAGCCTTCGCGGCCTACCTCGGCTCCGAGTTCCTGTTCGACGCGGGCTCGGGGCGCAGCCGCAATGTGCTCGCGCGGCTCGACAAGGTGACGGACTCCCAGAGCGAGATGCGCGCCCGCCGCGACGCGACGCACGAGGGCCAGTGCTTCACGCTCCACTTCAGCGCCCCGGCCGCGAAGCGCGCGGCGCAGCAGGGCACCTACCGCGTCGAGCACGCCGCGCTCGGCCGCTTCTCGCTCTTCCTCGTCCCCGGCCCGGCGCGCGGCGGCTCCGTACCTTACGTGGCCGTCATCAACCAGCTCGCCTGAGCGCCGGCCCCGGAGCGCCGCCAGCGAACGCAAACCCCTCACTATATTTTCGCGCCCCGCCGGACTCCGGGGAGGGTTCTGCCTTGACCGAAACGCAGACAGAGCAGGCTCCGGCCGTTGACACGCGCCCGGTCGCGCCCGAAGACGACGACTTCCTGCTCGACGTTTACGCCTCGACACGCGCGGACGAGATGGCGCTCGTCCCCTGGACGCAGGAGCAGAAGCGCGCCTTCCTCAAAATGCAGCTCGACGCGCAGCGCGCCGAGTACGAGAGGCGGTTCCCCGAAGCCGACTACCGCGTCATCCTCGTCGCGGGGCGGCCGGCGGGCCGCCTGTGGGTGGCGCGCACGCCCGAGCAGATACGCCTGCTCGACATCGCCCTCCTGCCCGAGTTCCGCAACCGCGGGGCCGGCGCGCTGCTCCTGCGCCGGCTGACGGACGAGTCCGAGCGCACGGGCCTGCCCCTCCGGCACATGGTCTTCCAGTTGAACGAGGAGGCCCTGCGCTTCTACGAGCGCCTCGGCTTCACGCGCCTCGAACTGCACGGTGCCTACTGGGAGATGGAGAAGAAAGTGGGCGGTGAGCGGTGAGCAGAACGCAGACGGGGCGGAGCACGCTCGTGCCCTCTCACTGACTGCTCACTGCTTACCGCTCACCGCTCACCCCTCTTTGGGGTAGTTGAAGACGGCCTCGTAGCGGTAGCCGTCGGCCTCGCGGGCGACGGGGACGAGGAAGAGATCGAGCGTGCCGAGCGCCGGGTGTTCGAGCGTGAAGATGTGCTGCTGCAGGACGAAGTGAAGGCCGCCGCGGAAGAGGAGCGAGAAGCTGTAGGAGTTTTCGAAGTGGCCTTCGCCGCCCGTGATCTCGACCAGCTCAAGCTCCAGCGGCTCCTCCTCGCCGCGCAGCAGCCGGAAGGTCGTGTTCAGGTGTGGCTCGAAGTCCTCACGGCTCATCCTCTCAAGCATCGTCCGAAAACCCCTCTCGCCGTCGGCTCGCGCGGCCGGGAGCTTCCGCGCCGCGCTCTGAAGAACGGCCAAGTTTAACCACAAAAATCTTCGGGACGAAACGGCGGGGGGCGCGTGAGACTTTTTCTCACGCGCCCCCGCTTCGTCATGAACATCAAACACGCGCCGCGCGCCGGCCGCTCTCAGGGCTGCGGGCGCGCGCCGCCGAGCCGCTCGAAGCGTATGACGCCCGCGCCGACCTCGAAGGTGAAGCGCGCGCCGCCCGAGCCTGCGCGCCCGCGCAGCGTGCGCTCCGCGACTTGCGCACCCTCGTCGAGCGCGAGCGCGCCGTCGGCGTTCTCGACGCGGCCCGCGCCCGCGACCGTCGCCTCGATCTCGCCGTTGAAGCCCGCGGGCACGGCGACCGTGAGCTGGCCCGACGCCAGGCGGACGGTCGCCCCGCGCCCGCGCCAGCTACGCTCAGGCACGCGCAGCAGCACCGAGCCGCCGACGAGCGTCGCCGACAC
>DATHBT010000231.1:0-36791 GCA_035295985.1 Pyrinomonadaceae bacterium
CCTCAAGCGTCGCGGCCGGCGCGGGCGACGTTGCGGGCTTGCTCGCCTCGCTCGACCAGCCCGCCTTGCTCAACCTCAAGACGCTCGTCGGCGCGTGGCAGACGCACGACCCCGCGCGCTGGGCCGCGCGGCCCGAAATCTACGGCCGCCTCGCCGAACGCCTCCTCAAGCTCGGCGAATCGCTCCTCGCCTACGACGTGGCGAGCGAGGGCAGGAAGACGCAGCCCCGTGATCTGCGCCTGCGCCAGCTACAGGCGCTCGCCCTCTCGCGCGCGGGCGCGACGCGGCGCGCGAACGAGGCGCTCCGCGCGCTCTACGACGAGGGCCACCGCGACGAGGAGTCGCTCGGCCTGCTGGCCCGCACGCACAAAGACCTCTGGGCGCAGTCGGCGGACGCCGCCGCGCGCGCCGATCAGTTGCGCCTCGCCCTGCGCTTCTACTCCGAGGCCTACGAGTTGAGCGGCGGCTACTGGACTGGCATCAACGCCGCCACGCTCGCCCTGCTCTCCGGCGACACGGAGCGCGCGCACGCGTTGGCCTCCGAGGTGCGCGAAAAATGCCTCGCCGATCTCGCGCGCACGGAAGAGGCGGGCGGCGACCCCTACTGGCCGCTCGCCACGCTCGGCGAGGCCGCGCTGATTCTCGGAGACCGGGGGGAGGCCGAAGGGTGGTACGAGCGCGCGGCGGAAGCCGGGCGCGGCCGTCTCGGCGAGCTGGCATCTACGCGCCGCAACGCGCGCCTCATCGTCGAACACACGGGTGGCGACCGCGCGCTCGTCGAGCGCCACCTGCCCGCGCCGCGCGTCGCGGCCTTCGCGGGCGGCGACGGCGAGGCGGACGACTTCGACACCTCGCGCTTCCCTCCCGCGATAGAACGCGCGGCCCGCGAGGCCCTGGTCGGGCGGCTGCGCGAGTTAAACGTCGGCGCGGGCTACGCCGTCGCGCCCGCGCCCGGCGACCGCCTCTTCCTCGACGCGCTGCTCGAACTCGGCGCGGAGGCACACGTCGTCCTCTCGCGCCAGCCCGCAGAGCTACCGGGCGCGAAGGACGACAAGAGCGGGGCGGCCGGCGACGCGACGCAGGAGGTGGCCGGCTACGAGGAGATTCTGCGGCGCGCGGCCAGCGTCGTGACGGCCTCGGAGCGAGGCTACGACGAGGAGGTCGCGCGCGAGTACGCGCTCCTGCTGCTCGGCGGGCTCGCGCGTATGCGCGCCCGCCAACTCGACGCCGAGACCGTCTCACTCGCCCTGCGCGACCGCCACGCGGCCGGCGAAGCCGGAGGGCGGACGACAGTCGAGCAGGGCGAAGAGTCCGCGGGTCGCGTCGAGCTGATCGAGGTGAGCAGCGCCGGCCTGCCGCGACTACACACGCCGCGGGTGCAGTCTTCCACCGACGACGACGCCGCGGCCGATCCGTCGCAGTTCCGCACGCGCCTCGTCTCGATGCTCTTCGCGGACGCTCTGAACTTCAGCAAGCTCTCGGAGGAGCAGATCCCGCTCTTCGTCCGCCACTTCCTCGGCGCGGTCGGCGAACTCGTCTCGCGCTGCGATCCCTCGCCGCTGCTGCGCAACACCTGGGGCGACGGCATCTACATCGTCTTCGCGGAGGTCGAGACTGCCGGCCGCTTCGCCCTCGACCTGTGTGAGCGCGTCAACACGACGCGCTGGGCCGACATGGGTCTCCCCTCGGAGCTGAACCTTCGCATCGCGCTCCACGCCGGCCCGGCCTACGCCTGCACAGACCCCGTCACACGCTCCCCCAACTTCATCGGCACGCACGTCAGCCGCGCCGCCCGCATCGAGCCGATCACGCCGCCCGGACAGGTTTACGGCAGCCAGGCCTTCGCCGCGCTCGCCGCCGCGCAGGGCGTCACCGGGTTCACCTGCGACTACGTCGGCCAGACGCCGCTCGCCAAAAAGTACGGCACGTTCCCGACCTACCACGTCCGCCGCGGGCGCTAGACGATTGCGGAATGCGGATTTCGGATTAGAAAAACAAGAAGGGCCGTGCGGCGCGTCGCACGGCCCTTTCAATCCGCAACCCGAAATCCGCATTCCGCAATCCGCTTACTTCCCCTCCTCCTTGCTCGCGGCCTCGCGGCTGCGCGAGCGCGGCGGCGCGTTCTTCACGTGGCGGTCGAACCAGTCGAGCATCTCGGCGAGGACGTGCTCGGTCGATTCGCGGGCCGAGTAGCCGTGTGATTCGAGCGGGAGCATCACGAGGCGCACCGTCCCGCCCGTCCCGCGGATGGCTTGGTACATCCTCTCGGACTGCATCGGGAACGTGCCCGTGTTGTTGTCGGCCTCGCCGTGGATGAGCAGGATCGGCTCGTTGATCCGGTGCGCCTGCATGAAGGGCGAGACCTTGATGTAAGTCTCCGGCGCTTCCCACAGAATCCGCCGCTCGCTCTGGAAGCCGAAGGGCGTGAGCGTCCGGTTGTACGCGCCGCTGCGCGCGATGCCGGCGCGGAACACGTCCGTGTGCGCGAGCAGGTTGGCCGTCATGAACGCGCCGTAGGAGTGGCCGCCGACGCCGACGCGCTCGCGGTCGGCGACGCCCATCTCGACGGCCTTGTCAATCGCCGCCTCGGCGCTCTGAGTGATCTGCTCGACGTAGGTGTCGTTCACCTTCTCGGGCGTGCCGACGACGGGCATGGTCGCGTTGTCGAGCACGGCGTAGCCGTTCAGCAGGAAGAAGAGGTGGGAGGTTCCGCCGATGGTCGTGTAACGCTGCGCCGAACCCGTGACCTGGCCGGCGGTGTCCGCGTCGTTGAACTCCAGCGGGTAGGCCCAGACGACCGTGGGCAGCCGCGTGCCCTCCTTGTGGCCGGGCGGCAGGTAGAGCGTGAAGGAGAGCGGCACGCCGTCCTTGCGCTTGTAGGTGACGAGCTGCTTTCGGATGCCGCGCAGTTGCGGCGTCGGGTCTGCGTAGTCGGTCAGGGCGCGCGTGGCCGTCGAGGGGACGGAGCCGCCGGCCCCGGCCGGGATGGCGTGGACGAAGTAGTTGGGCGGATCGTTCGGCGACTCGCGCCGCGTGATGAACTGCGAGGCGTCGTCTTTCAGGAGCGCGGTGAAGGTCTCGTAGCTCCGCGCGTCGCTGTGGAAGAGGCGTTCGGCCTTGAGCGCCTGCAAGTCGAAGCGGTCGAGGAAGGGCCGGTCGCCCTCTTTCGACGCGCCCGCGCCCGCGAGGTAGATGTGGTTGTTGTGGACGAGGATAGCGCGGTGGTTGCTGGGGAGCAGCCGCGTGACGGGCTGTCCCGGATCGTTGTAGCGATCCTGCACGTTGCGGCTCCACACCTGCCGCGATTCATTCGGCCTGTCCGCGCTCACGATCCACGTGGTCGCCTTGCGCGTGTCGCGCTCGTAGTCGCTGACGAGCAGCGTCCCGCCCGTCTCGAACCACGAGAGGGCCTGTAGGCGGTGCGGCGTGCGGAAGATTTCCGCCGGCGTCCCCGCGAACGGGGCCTTGAGCATCAGCACGCGGTCGCGGTGCTCGACTTTCTTCTTGGGATCGCCCTCGTCGAGCGCCTCGGCCCAGACGAGCGTCGCAGGCTCCGTGGGACGCCAGGCGTAGCGGCGCGGGCCGGTCTGCACGCCGTCAATCGGAACCTGATCCTGCAACGGCAGGCTCGCGATCTTGTGCGCCAGCTTGCCCGTCGCGTCCCACACCTCGACCTCCTTGGGGAAGTCGTTGACCGGGTACAGGTACGAGAACGGGCGCTGTATGCGCGAGACGAGGATGTAGCGCCCGTCGGGCGACGGCCGCACGGTCTCGAAGATCGCTGGGCGGCCGATCGGGGTCGCCTTGCCCGACGCGGCATCGACAGCGGCCAACTGCGCCGTCGCGTAGTATTCGAACTGCTCCTCGTCGTAAGGGTTCCTCAGCAAGTCCTGGTAGGTACGCACCGGGCCGGCGCGGCCGGAACTCTCCTGTATGTTCGGCTCGCGCGGGACTGTGGGCGAGGGGCGGAGCTGGCCGCGCCCTGCGGGCACGAGCTGTACGAGCAGCGTGCGGTTGTCCGGCATCCACTGGAACGGCTCGCCGTACACGGCGCTGACCGTGATGCCCCGCAGCTTCGAGACCTTGCCCGTCGCCGCGTCGCCGACCCACAGCTCCAACCCCGTGGGCGTGCGGTTGGCGAAGGCGAAGCGTCGGCCGTCGCCGCTCCACGTCAGGTAGGCCGCCTGCGCGCCGGCGGGCAGGGCGATGGTCGTCTCTGTGCCCGTCTCGATGTTCTTGAGCGAGAGCTTGACGTAGTAGCCGAGCTGGTGCGGCGCGGAGGTGTTCGGGTTGATGCGAAGCCCCGCGAGCCGCAGCATCGGCTGGGCGAGATCGGAGATGGGCGGGTAGCGCGTCGAGGTCGCCAGGACGACCCGGTCGCGCGCCGGGCTGACGAGCGCCACGGGCGGCAAGGGCGCGTTCAAAACGTCCAGGACGGCCTGCGGCGGCTTGCGGTAGCCGCCCGTCTGCGCCGCGACCGCCGCCGCCAGGACGACGAACGCGGCCAACACGCGCGCGGACTTTACGATTACACTACGGGCGTGCCCTGCCGCACGACACTCCGCGGCGCGGCCGGGCTTGCGCAACTGCGAGACACGATCTGCCTTCACGAATCGCATGACAGGACTCCTCCCAAGTTGTCTTCTGAACCTGACGGGGGCGGACACGGGGGCGCTCAACTGTTAGAGTTCGGTGGCTGAAAAGTAACGGGCGCGCGCCGGCCGTGTCAACTCGCCGACGGGCGGGCGAAGCGCCCCTCCAGGACGGCCGGGGGGCGGCCGGGGGCGTGCTTGACAAGCGTGGCTTAATCTGTAGAATTTTCATTCCGCAAGGGCGGGAGTAACTCAGTGGTAGAGTGCGACCTTGCCAAGGTCGAAGTCGCGAGTTCGAATCTCGTCTCCCGCTCCACTAAGATCAGGGATGAGGGCGGAGGGATGGGGGATGAAGGGGTTGCCTAATTTCATCCTTCACCCCTCCGCCCTCATCCCTCTTTGCGGCGGCGTAGCCAAGTGGTAAGGCAGAGGTCTGCAAAACCTTTATTCGTCGGTTCGATTCCGACCGCCGCCTTCTTTCCTATCAACAACTTAGGGACAATTCGCGGTGTGGATAAAAGGGCACTGTGGTAAAAATTGTGTCAATTGTCCGCACCGCGTTTGGCGCTGTGAAGTAAGTTAAGTGGGTCTCTAAGGGGTAAAGGGATTCTGAGGGTCAGAAATCCCCTCTAAAAGTTTATCCCTCACGAGAGAATGTGTCTCATCCTCTCGTGAGGGAAACTTATTTCTGAGGGAAACTGCATGGTCCGAAACAAGGACTAGGTCACATTTGAGATATGCTTATTCGCGCAGTTTCATAACGATTTCCGCCATTGTCTCCCGCTCCGGCATATCGAGAATCGCTTCCTTTAGTGCTCTACGTAGACACTGTGATGCATATAGAGACGTAAAGTAAGAGACGTTCTGCTTGTCGGGCCACGGGTGTCCACCCGTACCAAACTGCCGAATTGCATACATAACTAGTCGCTGTTCGTGTTTGTTTAGGTTTTCAACCCTCATAAATTAGGCTCTTATCTCCCCATAACCTAGGAGGCTGGGGCCTTTACATTTTATTAGCGGCTGAAAAACTTTATCGCTTATATGCTTAATAATTCAAGAAGCAAATCCTTTGTCAACGGGGATGTTTGTTAAAGTAAAAGCGGGAGGTTACCTTGGGCAACCCCCCGCTTGTTAGTTAGTTGTTGCGAACTTACGCAACGGCGGCCGCATTCTCCTCAACTTCTGCTCGCTCCGCGCGGGCTGATGCTTCATCAGCCGTGGGATCCTTCTTCTCAAGGAGTTTGAGTACGGTGTTGAAGCGTTGCGACCACTCACGACGCTCCGACTCGTAGAACAACTGACGCTCAAGCGAAGCATCCAGTTCGCACTCGGCCAGGACGAACAGAAGCAGCTCTAGACCTGCGCGGGAACGGGGTGTGCTATCCGGCCCGGCATATAGGCTCGTGAAGAAGGGATGCGCCTGGTTGATGATCAGATGCACTTGTGAGGCGATCCCTTCAACACGGTAGAACGAGCCGCCCGGGATGTTTTCAAAGGAGAGTTTGTACGGCATTGAGGTAACTTCTGCCTCGACATCCCGCTCGGCCTCCTCTTCCGACTTACCCGTCTTTTCCGCCCGCTCTTTGACCTTGCGCTTGAACTCCTTCTCCCGGTCTTGCTTTTGCTCAGGAGAAGGTTCCGCCTTCTTCGTCTTGTACTTCTCCGAGTCGGCCATCACCTCTTCCGAGGTGCGGGGTTCGTTCTCCTCCGGCTGCTCCTGCTTTTCTTTGGCGACGGCCAACTCGTCAGTGTAGCGTTTGCGGAGGTTGTCAATAGCGCGGTGCACGCCCGCCTGCTCTAGCAGGGTCCACATGCGGTCGCTGAGCACCACTTGCTGCTTGCTCGTCGTGATTGAGAACTCTTCATCAAGGTTCGGATCGAAGTCAATCTCCACCTTCCAGTTACGGTCGTAGTTCACGAACGTAACCCACGGGCACTTCGCGCTCACTACATCAATCTGCCGCCCTGCGCGGAGTATGAGGAGTCCGTTGTTCTCCTTCATGACGTTGAAACGTGCATTTCTCGATCCACCAACTCTCCCGTCAACATTTTGGAAGCCGGGCGGCAGGTACGAGTATCGAACCTTCACAAGACCGAGCGCTTTTCCGCTCTCCTTGTCCTTGACCTCGATGTCCGTGTCCGGGAGCGGCACGGCGCGAAGGTCGTTCTCTTCGTGGAAGCGCGCCGTCGGATCAAGGAACAAGGGATCGACAGGCTCAACCTTGATGCCGTTAACGTAGATGTTCACTCGACGCAACCACTTCCGGTAGGTGACGCCGAAGTGCTCACTTAACTCACGGTTGAGGGTCTTCGTCGTCTTCCACGTCAAGTTGTCAAGCTTGCTGAGGAGTACGACGGTGCCGTGCGTCAGACCGGCCTTGCCATAGTGCTGCTCGATCTCTTTCTCGACCCAGCGGGGCAACTTCGCGGGCGTGGCCGGAGGCGCTGCCAGCCGACCATTTTCTTTGTAGAAGTTTCCCGACTTGATGTCATCAAGGTCAATGGCAACCATGTGCCAGTCGCCGCCGGTCAAACGCGAGTAAACCTCAAATCGGCGCCCTTGGCTAACGCTGGAACTCGGAAGTCCAAAACCGTAACGGCCAAACAGTTCGCGGTTGCCGTCGGTGCGGTGCCCCCCGCCCCAGAGGACGGCGGCGCGCATCATGCCCGGACTCATGCCGTGCCCGTCGTCAATGACGGCGATCATCTGCGGCTTGCTCTCTGAGCCGTTGTCCTTTCCGTAGCCGAACACAACGTGGACATTTTCCGCCCCCGCCTCAATGGCGTTGTCGATGTCCTCGTCGAGCGCGGTTCCAGTGTGCTTGTAACCAATGTCGCGCATCCCGCGGACAAAGGCCTCGCCTACGACGAGTCCGTAATCGAAGCCTTGTTCGTTGAGCTTTCGGACGTACTCGTTTTGTCTCTCGACCGTGTCATTCGCTGCTCTCAACATACTCCGTCACTACCTTTCTGCGACCCTTCTGGTCACATTGTGGGAGGGATAGGGATTGCCTTAGAGAAGTTCCCTCAGCCCTTCTCTAGGCGCAGCTACACCCGTAGCCAGAAGCATAACGGCCAGTCCCTAAGAAATTTGATTGGTAGAGGGGAAGCGGTGCAGACGGCAGGTAAAGCAGAAAACGGGTCTGCTTAAATCCTGTAATCTCCATTGAACCTTAGGAGAAAACAGGCACAAAAAAACCTGACCTGGTAACCCAGCCTCTTCCAACCAAATACAACAGAGGCAGCTCCAGTCAGGTCTACTGCTCGCCTACTTCTGCGACGCTTACCGTCGCGTTGGAGACCAGCCTCCTAATTGCAGGCGGCACTATAAAGTTTCGAGGCCGTTAAGTCAAGAACTTTTTATGACTGCTCGCTCTGAGAGTAGGGTTCGCGAAAAGCTAGTGGAGTGTCACTTAGAGTCCCAAAGGGCTGCGAGGTAGCCGATCTCGTCGCTTTCATTCGGACGGGGGACGACAGCACCGTGCATAATCGGGTAAGCGAGCGTGTGTTTGGCGATTTCGTTTAATATGCCTGGCTTGTTGAGCCGCGATGAGAACCAACGCTTGCGCCAATAATCCACGATCATGCCCGTTCGGTGCCGTGCCATCGTTTGTGGAATCAAATAGGCGGGACGCGTCTCTAATCCTAATAGCACCTCTCCGAAGTTTCTCGCAAGCGCAACCCCATACGTGACGCGGCGGTTACCATGCAGCAGTAGGTCGTCACTTTTAAGACCAACAAATTCGAGAGCCTCGCGGACCTTTCTCATAAGCGGATTAACGCCCTCGCCAAAGATACTGTTGACTAGACGGCCATCCTTCCGCCGAGAAATTAACGTACTGCCGAGTTTAAGCGTTTCCCTGCTGAAGTGATATGTGCCAAAGCCTTCGCTGTGACCAAGCTCTTCGTAAGCGATCTTATCTTTCGGCTGTCCCCCAGCGACATCAGCCGGGATTCTCACTCGGTTGTATTGACTGGAACCAACTCCATATAAGCTCGTGGTGCACAGAAGAACCAGGTTTGGCTTCCGCCTGACGGGACTCCCTTTCATGGCGGAGGCAATCACGCTCACCTGATCGTAATATCGCTTTGCGTAATAATTGGTCACCTCGGGACTGCACAGGAGCATGCACACGAGTTTCCCGCCGAGCAGCAGATTGTAGGGAGCAACCGCGCCGCACACGGTGATGTCCATCATGTCCACGCCGACGTGCTCGGCCTTGACCATCCGCACGAGTTGGGAGACGGCTGACCTAAATTTTGCAGACTTCAATGCTTCTCGCAGTTCTTCCTCACTCCCGGTATTGAGGCCACAATCCTGAAAGCTCTTACGAATAGACATGAGATTAGCGAGATGCTTACACCGCTTACTGCGGAAAAGATGTGTAAGCGTCTCGCGCTCCCAGTATTCGCCACTCGTGAGGTCGGCCTTCGCGACGTTATGGATTTCTTTCTGCGGGTTATGCCTATGTAGTTTTATCGCGCTCTCTGACTCCTCTTGGAGACGCTTAATAACCGGGGCGGTCGGGTGTTGAATGTCAGAAATCTTAACGACCCTCTCGCGGCGTAAGTCTTCAGCATAAATGCCATCAATTAACCCCTGAACGGATGCCAGGAGCCACTTGGCTACTCGCGTGGTTGGATTCTCAACCAGTTTCTCGACAAACCGCTCCGGCTGCCAGCCGATCCACTTGTCACGCACGCCGTGCTGCACTACCGAACTTCCTAATGCTGCAATGCCAATGATGGGATGATTCGGCGCAGCTGCATCCCTGATAAGAATCATCATCGAACGCCCAGGGACCGACTTGTATTCATTCACCCACGTATGCCGAAAGTATCTCCATATGTCCCCGAGACGCAGCCCAGTGTGGACGCAGGTTGCGTCCACTTCCACGAATTGAATATACGGGGAGATAACATCGGCTAGAGCCGTGGCCCGCTCATCCTCATCCGCAATCTCTGAAAGATTTCTAAGCCGGTCAGCCAGTTCACCGCCGTCTCGCATGAGAGAGAAGATTGAGTGCCATCCCTTACCCGTGAGGCGTCGCCGCTCCATGCCCTTGATAAATTCAGCTACAGAACTTTCCTTCAATTGCGCGTCCCGCCCGAGTAAATGCCCGCGACGAATTCGGTCCTTTGCGGCGTCCGTTGAGTAATCCTCCGTAATCGGTGAACATATTTCGACCTGTGAATTATCGACGTTCAATTGCCAATCCTGGGAAACGAGATCAAGAACCACGCTTTGGACAAACAGTAAGTCAAGCTCATCCGTCTTCGTGAGCCTTTTGGTGCTTATGACCTCATTCCTGAACTCCTCTAAAACTTCGCCACGGGTTGTCCCCTCAGGGTCGGCTAGCCGCTCTTCGAGACGATCACAGAATCGGACGAAGGCGCTTCGCCAGTCGCCCAGGTTTGGTTCCAAGATCACTTTTACCTGCTTTTCACCTGCCATTGTTATGTATCACTTTCGCCGCCGCACAATATCAAGAAGAATCTAATCCAAGAAAGCTGCTAACGTCTTACTCCACATCTCTCGCACGGAGCGCGCCCAACTTTGCCTATCTTCGTCGGGGATACTGCACTCCGCTCTCGCAGCGGCGAAGAGTAGTAATTCGAGAAACTGACGGAACTGCTTTCCCCCTTCACCTGACAAACGGATTAAGGGTGCATAAATTCGCTCATAGAACGGGTGCTCCTCATTAAGGAGTACCACGAGTTCCCTTCGCGAGATAAGAGGGACAAAAAAGCTCGCATCCTCAAGCGTTTTATGTTCTAGGCGGTAAGCGAGCCCACGTATTATGCCCTTCCCGTTTCGGTTGCTGCGCGGTAGGCGCCGTAGCCCGTAGTCCGAGAACCGATCCGTGGGCTTGAGGGCCTTGGCAGGCGGCTCCAGCAGATGATCTCGGCTCTCTGCTAGCCGCTGACCACTTGAATCGCTAACCCCTGCCTTAACGCGTAGATATCGCCTTCTCACCCTGCTGTTCAACTGATGCGCTATGCGTTCTATGTCTGGTGAGAGGATATTCTTAATTTCTTCCGTAGGGTGAACTCCCTGTTTAGTATTCGTTACGCCAAACAGTTCATCTAGGTCGGCGTTAAATTGCACCTCGCAACGCCACCAATCATCATAGTTCTCCTTTCGCTTGTTCCCCATGAAAAACCAGCCATAGTCAACCTCACGGCCCGAGCGCACAATAGAGACACCGGCATTTTTAGATATGCCATGACACCGCTTCTCTTCATTGGAGAAGCGATGCCACTTTTCAATGGGAAGTTCAGCGAACGTAACGGTGACCGCTGACCTTCTCTCCATTGAGCCTGGAACCATAATCTCATAGTACAATGGGGCTCCGTAGAGTTTTGCACCGACAAGATTATTGCCCTTACGACGGAATAACGGGTCAACGGGTTTAACTGGGGTTCCGTTGATCGTTATCGCTTTACCCTCCCACAACTGCCTCCTAAAAACCCTGCCCAAGGTTTTGTGAAGCTTTGCGGCAAGAGTTTTGCCTTTTTTGCAATCTAAACGATCACAGTTCGACCAGACAACCACCGTACCGCTTATACTATCTATCAGTTCCCTACTGAGGGGTAGCCGAGTTCTCTTTGGCTTGGGAACGCATGATAAGCGACCCTCGGCAATCTCATCAACGTCGAGGTAGCTCCACCACACCGCCCTCGGGGTTGTCCAGCTATACACATCTACACGACGCGCTCGACTCAGAGAGCTATTGGGCAACCCCATTCCATAGCGACCTGTGCCCTTCCGCGAGTTGAATCTCGTACTCCCCCCAAAACGCAAAGCAAGTCTTAATACTGATGGGAGCATGCCAGTCCCGTTATCGCTGACAATAACAGTAGGCATTTGCTGAGGCCCCGTATCTTGCAAGCGAATGCTCACGCATGTGGCGCTTGCTTCAAATGCGTTATCTATGAGTTCTGCTATAGCTGAAGCAGTACCCTTGTACCCTGAGTCACGGGTGGCTTGAATAAAGTGATCAAGCTCTATAATGCTGTATTCCTTTAGCTGTTTCGTCATATCCATTGTTCCCTTGCGCGGTAGAGCCGTTTTGCCTAATGAAGGGGGATTACCCTAGCCCAGCTCGGTGGGCTTCTATCTTCTTCACTGCATTGAATTGATGTTCCTCAGTCGGGTGTGCGTACCGCATCACCATTTGAACGCGACTATGACCGAGCAGCGCGGCAAGTGTCACGAGATCGACGCCAGCCTCTGCCGCGCGCGTGGCAAAGGTATGTCGCAAATCATAGAGACGAAATGGGTCAATCTTGGCACGGGCGACCGCGCCGCGGTGTGCGTTATTGAGCTTCACGATGGGCTTAGAAGGGTCTTTTCCTCCTCGCGTGGATGGGAACACAAACTCGCCCCCCGTGTTTGCCAATCGGCGGCGCAGAACATCGGCCGCTCTCTGCGAAAGAGGCAGCTTTCGACGGGCGGCTTTCGTCTTACCATAAGGGTTAAAGATGAAACCCTTATCGAGATAGATGTGGCGACGCTCCATGCGGCAAACCTCCTCAGGTCTCATCCCTGTCTCAACCATAATCACCGCCACATCGCGGAGTGGCTGGCTCGCCGCCATCAGATAGAGGCGCTCTTCATCCACCGTCACGACCCGCATCTGGTCGTTGTCCTCCGCGAAGAACTTGACGCGGGAGACGGGGTTCGCCTTGGTCAGCACGTCGAGTCTGATGAAGTGATTCATCATCGCCCGCATGAAGGCGAGTTCGCGGTTAACCGTCGCGGGCTTGAGGGGCAGGTTGGTGGTGGCCCGCTTGTTCTTCCTGACCTTAAGGGTGGGTGGCTGTTTCTTCTGCCGCTTCCGCCAATCCTTATACCGCTCCACGTCGCCCACCGAGATTTGGTCAAGCGGCTTGTCGCGAAAGAATCTGAGCAAGGGTTTACTCGCCACCTCGGCGCGGCGCACCGTATGGTGCTTGCTCTCGTGGTCGGCGCGCGAGCGGTCGAGGAACATCTCGATTGCCTCCTTGAATGTCGGGACGGGCTGTTTCTCCTCAAACCCAACCTCGCCCTTCGCCAACTGGACGCGGTAAGCGGCTTCAATTTCCTGCGCCGCCCGCTTGTTGGTCGTCCCCGTCGATTTACGAACGCGGAGTCCGTTGGTCATGAAAATCATCCAATAGACCGAACCCCGCTTGACGATTGCCATACGCCCCTCCTTTGGGTTGAGGGGACGCACGCCGTATAATCGGCGGCGTCCCCGGTTTCCGTGACTGGTTACTTCGGGACAAAATCGGCTGAGGGGAGTGTTCGCTGCACTTTCCTCAGCCTTCGCTCTTTAGGCCGCCCTCCGAGCTTGGCGGTTGAGCAAACCATTCGCTGCGAGGTAGGTGTTGAGGGCGGCGGCGGCGACCAAGTGCTTACAGGCAATGTTGTTTGTCCCCGCCTTGCATGAACAGTGACCGAGCCGCCTGCCGCCCCTGATGAAGAACTCCACCGTGTACTGCGTCCCCCGCGCCCGGTTGGTGACGCGGTATTGACGGGACGCGCCCGTCGCCCTGACGACGAGGTTCTTGGCGTCGCGGTGCGCCCTCTCAATCGCCGAGGCGAGTTGCTCCGCGCTCTTAAGCTCTATCATCGCTGCCCCCTCCCCTCAGCCGCTTGCAGAGAAGTTGAACGGCCACGGACGGCGACGCGGCGAACTCACAAAGCCCCTCGTCGGCGACGAGAGAGGCGTATGACCCGCGCCCGGCGCGGATGACCCTGACCGGGCCGCAGGGGGTGTTGAGAATGACCCGCTCGCCATTTCTCATCAGGTCTAAAAGTTGTCTCATTTCTCAGCTCCTCGGATTTTTATTCGCCGTTCGGCGACAGAACTATCTTATCAAGTTGGTAATACGGTGTACACCAATTCTTACCAACTTGAGAATAGCCCCTCCGAGGCCCCAAAACCGTGATATTATCGGTCTGGTATGAGACTAATAAAGATTAACTTTCGCCAAGTCGCCATGAGTCGGGGCATCAAGACCGCCTACGAACTCCAAGCCCGGTGTGGTCTCGCGCCCTCGACGGCCGCCCGCTTTTTCAGGAACGACCCGAAGCACCTCACCATCGAGAGCCTGTCCAAGTTGGTCGAGGGTCTCGATTGCGAGGTGGGCGAGTTGCTCATCCGCCCGCCACGCGCCGCCAAGCGCAAGACCAAAGGTTAAGCAGACCTCAATTGCCTTCCGCGGTGTTGCGCTCGCGGGCGTATCTCTGCGCTGAGGGCGAGAGGGGAAACTGCCCGATGCTGACGAGCACACGATCCAACACCGCGCCGCGCTCCCTGAGTTCGCGGCGAAGCGCCTCAACCTCGTGGTTGCTCTCGGTGGCGAACCTTCCACAAACCTCGCGGAACGTCGGACTAAACTTCACATAGCACTCGTGCCACCTCTCGCGGATGGCGATTTCGCGCTCGTCAAAGGGGCGCGTGGCCTCGCGGCGGGCGGCGTCGTTCTCGGCCAGTTCGACCTCGGCGCGTTGCGCCTCGGCGTCGAGTCGCAGAAGCTCGGTAATCAACGCCTCGCGGCGGGAGGCGCGTTCCTCCTGCGTTCGCTGTTGGGCGAGGCGGCGTTCGGCCTCGGCCCTGAGCGAAGACAAGTCCTCGGTGGCGGCGGCGCGGGCGGCGTCCACCGCGCCCACCTCCTCGCCGCGCATGATTCTTTCAATCACTTGTTCCCTGTCCATGAATCACATCTCCTTTTCACCGGCGGGCGGGTTGACCTGTCGGGCCTGTAACGCCCGCCGCTCATTCGCCATTTCAATGGCGGCGAGAATCTTGATGGCGGTGTTGCTGAGCGAGTTATAAAGCTCCGCCAAGCCGGAGGCGGACTGCTTGTTTCACCACTCGTCGTTGTGAACCTGGTCGGCAATCTTGGCGGCGGCGGCGAGCGAGGAGCGGAGAAGTTGCTCAACCATGAAGGGGATTGAGTTGATCCGCTCGTCGAGTTCCCTCCGGGCGTTGTCAAGCTCCGCCCTCTCATTGACAAACCTCAGCACGAGGTCGGGGTCTATGTTCTTCCGAATCCTGCCGATAGTGTTCGGCGAACATTGATACCTGACAGCCAACTCCAAATCACTCTCATAATCCCCGGCGAGGATGTGAGCGATGATTCTGGCCCTCACCACGTTTGAGATTTTCCGATAGGGCATAACCGCTCACCGCTTTGTGGTCTAGGTCTCGAAGGGATTGGCCCTTCTGTTTCGCTCCTCGTTGAAACGCTCGGCGGCGGACTTCTCATCCTTCTTCGCCGCCTTCGCTGCCTCAGCTTCGAGCTTCTTGGCCTCGGACAATTCGGACTCCAACAGGGTGACGCGCTGCCTGGCCTGCTTGATGGAGGCGCGTGTGGTGTTGAGTTCGGTTTCAATCTCGGTCACTGGTCTCGGCATGGTGTTCGGTCTCCTTTTCCTGTGGTTGTGCGCTGAGGGGCGCGGTTTTTATTACAAAATGGTTTACTCAGTGCTCCCGTGAAACCATTGGTCAAGGCCATCCTGATTCGCAACAGGTGGTTCCCACTCATGCCCATTCTCTTTACACTCGTGCCCAATAGTGGGCGCGAGGGCACAAGTATCTAAATCATTGTCATAAATGGTTTTGTTGCTTCCATTTACGCATTCGTGCCCGTCATTATCTTTATGGGCATGAGTAGGGTCTTGGTGGGCATGAGTGCGGGGCAAGCTCCAAAAGGTTTTGGTATCTTTCCCGAATCCTTCGCGCCGCCAAACGACACCGAGTTTTTCGCGCGCCGTGCGAAGTTGCTTCCTCGTAATACCGAGTTCGCTGGCTTGGTCAATCAAATCCCCGGCTTCATGTTCACCATCTTGCAGGGCCTCTTTCAAGAAGTCGGCGGCCTCTGATTGTTCGCTACGCGCACTGTCATCTAGAACGTTCGCCAAAATTCGGGAAGCCGTTAGTTGACTCGTCCCTGTCCAGAGAAACTTTGCGCCGTCGGCTGTCCCCTCAATCGTGAAGCCGATGGCATCACCCAACGGGGCGAGGTTGCTCTTCGTATGAACAATGGCGCGTTCGCGCTCATTGTCGGGATTCTTTCCAACGAGCAAGACGGAGCGAACAGCCGCCCGCCAGTCGATTGAGCCGAGTCCGGCATTTCTCGGATCACCATAACCTTTCGCTTTCCCTATGTGACGGACGGGTAAGATAGCGCAACCGAACTTAGCAGCGATGCCAGCCAGTCGTGATGACAGGGCGCGACTCTGGTTGGCAGAATTTATATCTATCCGGGCGGGCGTGTAGGCGAAGAGCGGATCAATCGTGACGAGCACAGGGCTAATCTCTGCGATGTAGCCCTCAAGCCGTAGCAAGCCTTTCTCGTCGAACGTTAGCGGCTCGTTGACAGCGAAGATTCGTTTTGTATCCGCGCCGCAGGCAACGAGGCGCGGCTTAATCGTGTCGGCGAGTCCGTCCTCGGCGGACAGCATCAACACAGGTCTGGCTTCAAACGGCTCGAAGTTTGGCGGGAGACCTTTTCCCGTCGAGACCGCCGAGGCGAAGATGCAAGTCAACCACGATTTCCCAAGCCCTTCTTCGCCTTCGAGAAACGTCAGCTTGCCTTTCGGGATGTAGGGATGCCAAAGCCAACTGACCGTCGTTGCCTCAATGTCAGCCAGACACGCCACGCGGAGGGCCAGTGTCCCAAACTTCGCGCGCTGTTTGACACTCTCAATCTGTGCGCCGATTTCCGCTATGATTTCTTCAAGCGGTTCATTGTCGCGCCGTAGCCGCTCATCGGTTCGCGCCACGAGTTGCAGGGCCTGACGGAGCGCGGTCTTTTGGCGAAGCGTTGAGATATAGCCCTTAAGGGCTTTAGGGGTCGTGAGCGGGAGGCCATAAGTAAAGTTTGAGATGTCGGCGAAGATGCCTTCGTGAGCGAAGCCCTTCCGTCGTATTTCTTCGATAAGCGCGACGGGATTTATTTCCGCCGCCGCGTCCCGTTCGTATAAGGCCTTCATCGCGGCGAAGGCATGACGATGAGTCGCTGAGTAAAAATCTTCGGGGGTCAGTTCTGCCATGATGATCGCCACCAAGCTGTCGTCCAATAACACGGCGCCCAGCACTGCGCGCTCGGTTTCTTTAGAGTGCGGCGGTGATGCGTAATTTTCTGTATCCAGACGGGCATCCGTCGCTTTATAATTCGACACAATCTCCACCTCCATGATGGTGTCCCAACTCGGCGGCGACCTCGGTCAAGGTCGTCGCCGTTTCTTTCGCAGCACTCTCCGCACTCCCTACGCCGCAGCCTCACTCATGTAATCTTTTTGGGCGAGGAACGCACGCAGATCATCATCCATGACGAGGACGCGACGCCCCACGCGCTTGGCGGGGAGTTCACCCGTGTGTATTTTGAGCCTGATGAATGGTTGACTAAGGCCGGTGGCCTCCTCAATGGCGGCCACGCTCCACGCGAGACGTTGTTGCTGAGCCTTCTCTATCGCTTGCCCTATCGCCTGCGACACGATTCCGCGACGGACGGGCGATGATTTTTTTCCTTGCCTCATTGCTGACTCCTTTTGCTAAAGTCTGTCCCCTTCACATTGGTAACACTTCATAATCCTACTTGTGATACTATAACACCGGAAGTGACTCGGAATGAGGAGTTTAACCGAAAAGGTCTGAGCAATAGTTTGAGTAGAAGTGTTACAAAGAATGAAGGGACAACTATGCTACAAAAGGAAAAAGGGAAGAGGGTGCGGCTCAGTCCCGTCCCGCCGAAGCTGAAACCGTTTATCGAAATGGTTAATTGGCTGCCCGCGTGGTTTGGTGTGGAGTCGCACCATGAGCCGCCTTATTTCAAGACGATCACGGCGCGTTCAACGTGGGAGGACAGGCGCTCGGCTCTACTCAAGTCGCTTGATGAGCTAACAGCCGAGTTCATCACCGCCGAGGCAGAGAGGGTAACGCCTCAGATATTAGCGAGGACTTCCAACGCCCATTGGGGAAAACCCGATCAGGACATTGACGACATCGAGGAACGCTTAGCGGAGTTTAAGGAATATATCTTAGGGGGCGTGAGTCTCAGAAAAATTACCAAGCGGCAGATGGCGCACCCTGACTTCAATATAGCGGCGTATGAAGAGACACTACGAGAGGTTGAGTTGAGGTATGTGAATTTCTATTACACGCGGGGGCAGTTAAGAACGTTGGTAAGGTTTAAGGAGGACATCGAGACGTTATCGCTGTATCGCCCCACCAATTTTCGCATAGAGAGAAAAGGGCACGCCCGTTACTTACGGGTTGGGATTGAGCCTGACAAGTTGATAGACGCCCTTGATGGAATCGAGTTTGATCGCCTCAGAGAGTGTAGGGTGTGTCGGCGGCTCTTTTGGGCGGGACGAAAGGATCGGAAGTGCTGTGCGCTTCCGCGAACCTGTGGAAATATATATCGCCAACGGCTCCTCCGCGGTTAGCAATAATAAAAATTCAGGGCTCAGGCAAGAAAGGCGTTGGCTGGCTGTATTTTCTGTTCTGGAAAAGGTCTTACCTATCAGCCCAATGTTCATCAGGATAAACCGTAAAGAAGATGAAGTATGCAGGGCCTCCGGGTAAGTCATTTCTCCGAGTAAGAATTTTAACGAAACCTGAACCTAAACTTCTCTTCAACGTGTGGCGCTCTAAAGTATCCCGACTGGGTTCAGGGCGCATTGGTAAAAAGTTGTCCGTGCTTTGTAAGTATTGCCTCATCTCAGCACTCATCTCTGCGCCCAACGCTTGGCGCGCGAGTTGGGTGCAATATTGGATGAATAACTGTATATCCCGCCTGTGACTTTCAGCGTGCAGCGAAGTGCCCGAATAATGCAACTCTGCACTTGTTGCCCCTTGCTCCTCGCCGTCAACGCTGTAAGACACCTCATTACATAGAGCGTCGGAGACAGGGCTGCATGAAAGTTTAATTAGGCGCTCCCCACCCGAACAGGTATAGCCTTCCGAATTTGTATATTTCGTATAACTTCCGAGACTCAACCCGTTGACGCTTGCGAGAAATTGACAAGCGCGACCTCCATCAAAATATCTGTATGTGGCTCTTTCGGTGGATGTGCCATTTTGGGTTGCTGTGGTGGGCTGAGATGAGTTTGAAATATGGCCATTAGCATTGGAGTTGGAAGGATTCAGGTACTCGGCGATCCCACCAACCACGCCACACAGCGCGCAGGAGCCAAAGATAATGCCAATGATAATGATTGCTGTAAGCTGCGACGACGAAAACCTTCGCTTCCGCGGTTGGCTTCCTTGAGGTGACGGGGAGTTTTGCCGCCCACTGAAATCACTCTGTTCGTGTGGCGGCATCGCTGACATTTGGCTACCCCCTTCAGACTCCATCTGCTATTCTGCTTGCCTTGCTTTAGTTGACGATAGATGCGTGAAGCGGCGTTACGTCTCGAATGATGTTTGCCGCTGAACAGTCCAAAGAGAATGGACTTTCGGCGGTAGCGCATTACGAGACGATATTAGACGTATTTACGTCCAACAGCAAGATGCTTCGGCTCAATGTCGCATCAGGAGGACAATCCTGATGGGACGGGTTCCACGACCGAAGCCGGCGCGTCTTGGTGAAAAGCTTCTACAAGTTCGTACCGCTCTCGGACTATCGCAAAACGGGATGCTAAGGTTATTGGAGCTTGATGAGAGTCTTTTCCGAAGTGCTATTTCAGGTTATGAGCTTGGAACGAGAGAGCCACCCTTGCCGGTCCTGTTGAAGTATGCGCGGATAGCGGGAGTGTGCTTGGATGCTCTTGTTGATGATGGATTAGACCTGCCCGCAAAATTACCGAGCAAGCCGAAGCATTAAAGGGCCTTACCGACCTTTACCATGTGTCACTGTGGTAAAATTTGTGGTAAATACTCGCTACTTTGGAGTGATACTGAGTCACGGGCGAAAAGTTAAGTCCCTCTCAATACACTCACTTAACACTCAGTATAACTCGGTGACTTTGGGTTCCTGATTTCTGCAAAACCTTTATTCGTCGGTTCGATTCCGACCGCCGCCTCTCTAGTATCAGCAATTTACGGGCAGCCCGCGGGCTGCCCGTAGTAGTTTGTATCACTCTTGTATCACTGGTTAGCGTGGACTTGCGCGGAACAGTGGCAAAAAAACATTTTTGAACGCCCGCACCATGTGCTATGTTTTTTATTGACTTTTAGCGAATGTGCCGCTACAAGTCTCAATCTTAGGCATAAGGGTAGGCCACCTAGTGAATAGCAGTCTCGCTACCAGACCTCATGAACCACGCTTAACTACCTTACCTCTAAGGACGATCCCAAAACTCATGTCCACAACTCCCTCCCCTAATCCATTAGATCAAAGACTCACAGTGCTTGAAAATGAAGTAAGGAACCTCAATGAGAGGTCACTGCCGTTTGCATGGAAAGCAATCCCTGTAATAGCGGGCCTCATTAGTCTTGGTTTTAGCTTTTACGTTTACCAGTATGTTCCAAAAGAAATTGCGACTCAAATCGCGCCTGTAGATAAGCAGGTCGCTATACTTGGAACGCAAGTTGGTGATGCAGGTAAGTTGGAAGCTATAAACAAAAGGGTGGATGGTTTAGAGACTAGACTTTCTGATATCAGTGGAAAACTGGACAGGTTTATTGATAGGTTCGTAAATACTAAGCACTTAGGTAGTGCGTTGAAAATTCCTGAAACGCGTGACGCGAACAAGCAAGCGAATGCCTTGATCGTGGCTAAAGAACTCTTAGGGCGTGCTCAAAGCAAACGTACTCCTTTGAGGGATCAAGAGTTCAAAGAGTTAGCTTTACCCTTGCTGAGTGAGCGTTTCGAGAATCCTAATGTAGACAGGCTAGCGTGGGATACAGCTAAAGAATACGCCAAGCTCAAAAGTGTTCTGAATAAAAAGCAATTCGGAGAGCCAAGACCACCAAAAGGTAATCAGGCAGAGCAGAATTATTTTAAGGGGGGCTTTTACAATTTAGGAGAGAGAGAGGTGTGGAAAGATACTGTTTTTGTTGACTGTCGCATTGATATTGAAATGGCTCAGGCAAAGCTCATTCTAGAAAACGTCCGCTTTGCTAATTGTGATTTCGCAGCACTTGAGGAAACGAATGCTGGAAAGTCACTTTTTGAAGCATTATTTTCGTCTTCTGGGCCGACTGTTACTGCCGCACTCCTAAACAACTCTCCCGGCAGTTCCAAGACAGGATCATAACACCGGTTGAGGTTGCTGCTTCATCGCCATCTCTAGGCAGCCTTATCCCGACAGGATCAATAACTCACCGCACAGCCGGTGGCGAATGTGTGGCGAAGATCGTAGAAAGGGAAAGGGCTAACGCCCGCCCGCTTGACTGACCCCGCCCCGCCGCCGTGACGACGCCGAGCGCGACGACGGCCGCGAAAGCGAGGGCGCCCGCAGCCGCCGCCTCTGCCTGATCCCGTTCTTCCGCGTACTCCCTCCTTAACTTCCACGGCCGCACTGAGCGGCGGCCTGCTGTGGGTTTAAGGGGTGCCGGCACCAGACCGCGCACCCTGCGGGACGGGCCGGCCGTCAGGTCACTATTCGTGCTTGTGCTGCTGCTGCCCGGCGGGCCGACCCTGCGGCGCCTCGACGATCCCCTCGCGCACGCGGCGCATGACCTCGTCGTACATGGCGGGCGGGAGCACACGAACCATCGTCATCATGCCCATGAACGATCCCGTCCAGCCCGGCGGCAGCCCGTAGGTCTGCGGCTTGGCGACCTCCTTGTCCATGAACATGACCATGTCCTGCGGGTAGCCGGGCACGGTCTTTCGCCGTGCCTCGTCGTTCGGGTCGCTGACCTGTCCCAGCCGCTCCGTCTGGCCGGGCTGCACCTCCGTGCCTTTCCCCTGACCGGGCGCCGGCTGCTGGCCGTGCCCCTGATGTTGCTGCTGCGACTGCGGCCCGACCATGTTCGAGACGTTGCGCTCCTGCGTCGTCATCCCCATGCCGCGCCCGAAGCCGGGGCCGAGGTCTTCCGAGAGCGCGTGGCCCTGGCGGACGACGCCCATGCCCTCGTCCATCCCCTTGCCCGTCTGCGCCCCGTGGCCCGCGTGGGCCATCGGGCCGACCATCGAGACCATCTGGTTCATCATGTGGTGCGGCAGGTGGCAGTGGAGCATCCAGTCGCCGGGGAAGACGGCGTCGAACTCGATGTCGCGCGCCTGCGCCACGCCGACGAGGACGGTGTTGTGCGGGAACCACGTGGACTCGGGCGCGCGCCCGCCCTCCGTCCCCGTCACGTAGAACTGGTTGCCGTGGATGTGCATCGGGTGGTGATCCATCCCCATGTTGATCATCCGAATGCGCACCCGCTCGCCCTGCCGCACGATCATCGGCGTCGAGTGCGGCCCCGAACGGCCGTTGATGGTGAGCCAGTTGAACTCCATCGCGAGCGTGTTCGGGATCGGGTTGTTGGGGAGGAGCGCCCACTCCTGCAAGACGAGGCCGAAGTCCCTGTCCACCTTCGGCGTGTAGGGCCTCTTCGGGTGGACGATGAAGAAGCCGATCATGCCCATCATCTCCTGCATCGCCATGTGCGAGTGGTAGAAGAAGGTGCCGTTCTGGTGGACGTTGAACTCGTAGGTGAAAGTCTGCCCCGGCTCGATCAGGGGCTGGTTGAGGAACGGCACGCCGTCCATCTCCGGCGGGACTTCGAGGCCGTGCCAGTGCATGCTCGTCCCTTCGGGCAGCTTGTTGGTGACGTGGATGCGCACGCGGTCGCCCTCGTTGATCTCGATGGTCGGCCCCGGCACGCTCCCGTTGTAGCCCCAGCCGATGATCTTCTTGCCGGGGATGAGTTCCCACTCGACCACCTCGGGGACGAGGTGGAAGACCTTCACGCCGTTCTCCATCGTCCACGGGAGTCTCGGCACGTCCGGCACTTCGACAGCGACGTTCCGCCCGGCGGACGCGGGCGGCCGGTTGTCGGCCTTCGGCGGGGCCTGCGTCTGCGGAGCCGCGTGCCCCTCGTGCTGCGCCCGGACGACTTTCGAGCCTGCCGCCACCGCGCCCGCGGCCCCGAGGATCGAGGCGCGCCTCAGGAAATTGCGTCTGCTGTTGTCCATCTCTTAACTCCTGTCTTTGTAAAAAAACCTTTCGTCATGCCGGCGGAGCGTCAGCGGTCGTCGGAGTCGCCGGAGGCGTCGTTCGCCGACCTCAGCCTGAACCCTTCGGTGCGCTCGCCGCCCTCGCCGGGACGGCCCACCGCGTCCAAGCCGCCTTCGAGCAGGAAGCCGCGAAGGCCGGCGGCCGTGCGCCTCAATTCGACGAGCGCGCGGGCGTACTCGACCTCGACCTGGAAGAGGGTGCGCTGCGCGATGAGAACCTGCGGGTAGCTTGCCGCCATCTGGCGGAAGTTCGACAGGTACATCTCGTAAGCCTGACGCGCGCGCGGGATGACCTGCGTGCGGTAGCGCTCGACCATCGTCCGCGCGCTGCGGTACTCGCGGAACGACGACGCCATGCGCGAGCGCAAGGACAGTCGCAACCGGTCAAGTTCTCGCTCGGCGATGGCTAGCTCGGCCTCGGCCGCCGCGATGCCGCCGCGGTTGCGGTTGAAGACGGGCACGTTGACGCCGATCTCGATCCGCCCCTCCGCGCCCGTCTTGCGGCCGTCGCGCTCCAGCAGCTCGTTGTTGTAGCCGACGCCCGCGTTGACGAAGAGGTCGGGGACGCGCTCGGCCCTCTGGCGCGAGACCTCGGCGCGGGCGCGCTCGACGCCCGCACGCGCGACCCTGATCTCGGGGCTGTCGCGCAAAAGAGTCGCGAGCAACTGATCCTGATCGAGCGCCGCGTCGCCCTCGTCGAGGCTCCCCGCCAGGCGCGCGGGCCGCAAGTCCGGGTCGTTCACCATCGCGCCGATGGCGCGCCAGGCCTGCTCCCAGTCGCCCTGCGCGCGCAGCATCTCGATCCCGGCCCGCTCGGCCTCGATCTCGATCTCAAGCTGGTCGGGCCGGTCGGCCTGCCCGACGTTGTAAAGCTCCTTCGTGATCTCGACGGCCTCGCGCGCCAGGTCCGCGAGGTCTGCGCGCAACTCAACCAACTGCTGCGCGCCGAGGGCCTCGAAGTAGAGCATGCGCACCGAGTTCGTGACGCGCGAGCGCTGCGCCTCGGCGATAGCCTCCGCCTGCTCGCGCTCTCGCGCGAAGACTCGTTTGGCCTTGCCGAGTTTCCCGCCCAAGGGGATTGTCTGCTCGACGAAGACGCCGTGCTCGCTGTTGTCGCCGAGGGCGCGGAAGGCCAACTCCTCGCCGAAGTAGCCGACCGTCGGGTTGGGGAAAGCGCCCGCCTGCCTTCGCCGCCCTTCGGCCGCGCGGACGGAGGCGGCGGCCTGCGCGAGCGTCGGGTTGCGCTCGGCCGCCATCCGCTCCAACTGTTCGAGCGTCACGACCGGCCCTTGGGGGATGAGACCCTCGCGCGCGCGCCTCCTCACCGGCCCCTGCGGCTGCACGGTCTGCTGAGCGCCGTGCATGCTGTGATCGACCGCCGGCACGGACTGCTGCTGGCGAGGGGGCGTCGGGGCGGGTTGTTGCGCCGGCATCTGATGCCCCTGGTGCTGCTGCCCGGCAGGCTGCGGAGTCGGCGTCGCGGTTTGAGGCATCACGTGCCCGGCGTGCGGATCAGGGGTCGGCGCGGGCGTCGGCGTCGGAGTTGCCCGTTGCATGTGACCGGCATGCGGGTCGGGAGTCGGCGCGGGGGTCGGTGTCGGCGTCGGCTGTTGCGCGTGCCCGGCGTGCGGGTCGGCCGGCCGTGCCACGGCGTCGGTCGTGCGCGCCGCCGGCCGCGCGGCCGTCCTGCGTGTCGCCCGCCGGGTCGTCGTGCGGCGCGCGGGCGCTCTTCTCTGTGTTTGCCTCTTCGTCGTCCTAGCCGTCGGCTTGGGCTTCGGGTGCGTGGTGTGTCCTTCGTGCTGCGCGGTCGCCGCGGGGGCGGCCGAGACGAGCAGAGCGGCGGCGACGAATGCGCCGAATATTTTGCGAGCCAGCGCCCTCGGGCGCAGCGGATGATTCATGGCGTTCCTCCCCGGCGGTGACGGAATGCGTGCGCGGCGGGCGTCGGCTGACCCCGCGGCGCGGCTGCCGAAAAGCAGTTTTATAGAGAGTGTGAGACAGGGGGCGGTTGCGGCACACACCGGCCGCGGCCCGCGGGCGGGTCTAGATGCGGAAGACGTTGAGGAGGAGGTGACGGCCGGTGCCGCCGGGGGGCGCGTGCTGTGCGGGCGTGATCTCGCGGATGAAGGCGGCCGCAGGGGCCTCCACCCGCACGCCGGCGGGAGGGGCGATCAGACTCTCACCCTTCGCGGGGGGGATAAATTGCTGCCCGAAGAGAGAAGAAGTCGGCGCGGCGGGACTGCCCACACAGTGGGAGCAGCCCGGTTCGGGCTGCCGTGGGTCGATTGTTCGAGCTTCCCCGGTGCCGGCCCGATGAAGGTCTCCGGCAGGCGGCGTCGCCGCGGCGTGCCCCCCGTGTTCGACCTCTTTGCCCGCGTGGCTGTCATGGTCGGCAGGTTCGTGACCGCCGGCGTGTCCGCCGTGGGCGGCGACGCCCGCGTGCGCGGCGGCGGCGGCTGCCGTCTCGCAACCCACGTGGAGGCAGGCCACGGCGGCGAGCACGCCGCCCCAGCCGCCCAGAAGCAGGGCCGAGACTGCACAGAGATTTAACAGACTTCGCGCCACGGTTTTAGCTTTCCGGGTTAATTTACACAGGCGGACGCGCCTTGTCCATCCGCGGCCGTACGCTAGCTTTGAGGCCCCGGAGTGGGCGTCGCCGACGGTCTTGCCGGCCGGCGCGCCGCTTAAACGCCCAGGCGTTTCCTTATCTCGCGGGCGACCTCCGCGGGCCGCGCCGAGATGTCGAAGTGCGTCCCCGGCTCAGGCTCTTCGAGGGCGGCGAACTGGCTGTCGAGCATCTCGGGCTTCATGTAGTGGCCGCGCCGGTTGTTCAGCCGCTCCCGGATCAATTCGTGATCTCCCTTCAGGTACGCGATGCGCACGCCCTCGCCGACGAGCAGGTAGTCGCGGTAGCTCCCCTTGAGCGCGGAGCAGGCCAGGACCGCGCCCTCGCCGCGTTCGAGACAGCCGCGTATGAGATCGCGCAGCGATTCGAGCCAGGGGATACGGTCCGCGTCTTCGAGCGGGACGCCGCCCGCCATCTTCTCGACGTTCTCGGGCGGGTGGAAGTCGTCCGCGTCGTAAAACTTCCAGCCCAACTCCCCGGCCAGCAGGCGGCCCACGGTCGTCTTGCCGGAGCCGGCCACTCCCATCACAACTATGACCATCGATCCTCCAGGAACAGTTATGCGGAAGCCGGAACGATGAACTGAAAGGTCGTCAGTTATCCGTCGTCATTTGTCCGTGGCCGCGAGGGCAATCGGCCGGAGTCGGGCTTGAGAGCATACAGGGCACAAAACAACTGACAACTGACAACTGACAACTGACTGCTGACAGCCTCTACGCTCCGCGTTCGGCGTCCCACCTAACCCGTGTTGCGCAGGCCCGCCGAGATGCCGTTGATGGTGGCGGCGAGCGCGTAGTTGAGTTCGTCCGACTCCTCCCCCGCGCGCTTGCGGCGCAGCAGCTCGACCTGGATGAGGCTGAGCGGATCGACGTAAGGGTTGCGCAGGCGGATCGAGCGCGCCAGCACCTGGTTCTTTTCGAGCAGGCGCGACTGCCCCGTGGCGCGCAGGATCATCCGGCGCGTCCGCCCGAACTCGTCGGCGATCATCCCGAAAACCCGGCGGCGCATCGCCTCGTCCGCGACCAGACCGGCGTAGAGCGCCGCGATGGAGAGGTCGGCCTTCGCCAGCCCCACCTCGACGTTGAAGACGAAGTCCTCGAAGAGCGGGAAGCGCGTCGCCATCGTTTGCAGAAGACCGGCGCGCTCACTCCCTGCGCTCGCGAACCTTTCCAGCGCGTGCCCGACGCCGAACCACGCGGGCAGCACCTGCCGGCTCTGCATCCAGCCGAAGACCCAGGGGATTGCGCGCAAGTCCGCCAGCCCGCGACTGTCGCCGCGGCGCGGCGGGCGCGAGCCGATGCGCGCGTGTTCGAGTTCGAGGACGGGCGTCGCCTCCTCGAAATAGGGGAGGATGTCGGGGTTCTCGTAGATGTTCTCGCGGTAGAACCCGAAGGCGGCGCGCGACATCTCCTCCAACGCCGCCTCCCACTCCTCAAGCTCCGCGCGCGCGGGCGTGCCGGCCGAGCGCGTGAGGGCTTCGAGCGAGGCGGCGATCATCAGTTCGAGGCTGCGCTCGGCGAGGACTGCGTCGGAGTATTTGAAGTTGAGGACTTCGCCCTGCTCCGTGATCTTGAGGCTGCCGGTGAATGCGCCGACGGGCTGCGCGACGATGGCGCGGTGCGTGGGGCCGCCGCCGCGGCCGACCGTGCCGCCGCGACCGTGGAAGAGTCGCAGGGAGACGTTGCACTCGTCGGCCGCGCGGTGCAGCTCGCGGTGCGCCTTGTAAATCTCCCACGTGCTCGTGAGCATGCCGCCGTCCTTGTTCGAGTCGGAGTAGCCGAGCATGATCTCCTGCCGGCGGCCCCAGGATTCGAGGAGCGGCGCGTAGGCTTCGGAAGTCCACAGCGCGCGGCAGACGTTCGGGCAGTTGCGCAAGTCCTCTATCGATTCGAAGAGCGGCACGGGCATCAGCCCCGGATCGCGCCCGTCGTCAGACGCGGCGACGCCGACGCCGCAGAGGCGCGCGAGCCAGACCGTCGAGAGCACGTCCGAAGCCGAGCGCGCGCCGCTGATGACGTAGGTGCGAATCGACTCGGGCGGGAAGCCCTGTTTGAGTCCGGCGACCGCGCGCAGCGTGTCGAGCAGCACGCCGGTCGCCTCGGACTGCACGTCCGGGAGCGACGATTCCCCGCCCTCTCCCGAACCCAGTTGAGCGCCGGCCGAGAGTTCTGCGACCGCGGCGTCGTGGACTCTGGCGTGCTGGCGTATGTCGAGCGCGTGCAGGTGGAAGCCGAAGGTCTCGACCTGCCTGAGCAGCGGGTCGAGCCACAGCCGCGCCGCGCGCTCGCCGCGGTTTCCGGCGAGGCTTTCGCGCACCAGCGTGAGGTCTGCCGCGAAGTCGGAGGCGTCCGCGTAGGCGGCGGCGTGCGCGGGAGCGTCGCGCGTGTGGCGCAGGCGGTGGAGTACGTGGTCGAGCAGGCGTCGGTAGTGCTCGTGCGGCGAGCGCGTCGGGTTCGTCGCTTCGACTTGCGGGAACAGATCGGCGTAGGCGGCGAGTTTTTGTGCGAGTGCGACGGAGGCGGGTGTCTGCCTTGCGGAGGCGCTTAGACGATCCAGCAGTTCGGCGGCGGAGGCGAGGTAGCGGTCGAGTATGAGGCGGCGCGCCATCCCAAGGGCGTCGCGCGTCGCGTCGGGCGTGACGAACGGGTTGCCGTCGCGGTCGCCGCCGATCCAGGAGCCGAAGCGGACGCAGGTCGGGAGCGCGCCCGGCGCGAGCGGCTCGCCGTAGGTCTGGCGGAAGGCCGCGGCCATCTCCTCGTAGAGGCTCGGCAGCGAGTCGATGAGGCAGGCGTCGTAGTAGTCGAGGCCCATCTTGATCTCGTCCGCGACGGTCGGGCGGCGGCGGTGAACCTCGTCCGTCTGCCAGAGCGCGGCGATCTCCGCGGCGATTGCGGATTCGGCGCGCGCGGCGCGCTCGTCGGTGAGCGGCAGCCGGTCGAGCCGCTCCAGCTCGCGCGCGATGCGGCGACGTTTGAAGAGGACTGTGCGGCGCGCGACCTCCGTCGGGTGCGCGGTGAAGACGGGGACGACCTCGACCCGCCGCAGAATTTCGAGCGCCGCTTCGCGCGAGACGCCGGCATCCCTCATGCGGCGGAGCGTGCCGAGGAGCGTGCCCGGCTGCGCCGGCGCGGCGGGGCGCAGGCGCGAGGCCGCGCGGCGACGCCTGCGGTGGTTGGTCTCGGCGAGGTTAGTCAGATCGAAGTAGGTGGCGAACGCCTTCGTCAGCCGGTAGGCCTCCGAAGTCGTCATCCCGCGGATGATCTTCTCCGCGCCCTTCGCCAGCTCCCGCTCGTCCACCGCCGGGATGTCCTTCTTCGCCCAGCGCGCGTGGCGGCTCCGCTGGCGGATGGCGAGCCGGCGCAGCTCTTCGACCGCCTCGAACAGCGCGCGGCCCTCCTGCTCGACGAGCACGCGGCCCAGCAGGCGGCCCAGAAGGCGCACGTCCCTGCGGAGCGGGCGCTCCTTCACGCCGGCCCTGTCGCTCGTCAGCTCGGCGAGCCGCGCAGCCTGATCGGGCGCGCGCCAGAGGGGTTCGTCCTGCGGGTAGTTTCGGCTCATCCGCGCATAGGATACCCGAACGCCGATCACTTAGGTGAGCGGCCCCGCCGTTTAGTAGTGTCCTGATTTCGGCTTTACTCCGTGCCCCCTCCGCGTCCTCCGTGTCTCCGTGGTGAGTGCTGATCACCCCCACTCACCACGGAGGCACGGAGAGCACAGAGGGGGCACAGAGGACAAACAAATTAGGACACCACTCGCCGTTTCCGAAGATTTCGGCGCTGCCGGGCCGTGCCCGCCCAGTCGACGCCGGGCGGTGGCTACAGTCCTTCGGTGGCCGGCCTGGCCTTTTTTCCTCGGATAAGTGTTAACACCTACGCGGGTTAAGTGGTAACACCGTCGCGCGCGGCGGCCCGGCGCGCTATGGTAGAAGAGTCAATTTCTATCACGGACGGGTAGTGGGTCATTTTCAATGTTGGGCACGGATTGAGGTTTTGGCTATGTGTGTTGGCGCACAGACTAGATGCCCTTTCGACATTGAAAATGACCCGGTACCCACGGAGGGAGGCTTTACCGAAGATGTTCAAGGATTTACGCAGGGCAGTTTTGGGCCGCCTGCTCGCCGCCGCGTCTGTGCTGGCGCTCGCCCCGCTCGCACTCGCGCAGACGCCCGCGCCGACCCCGCAACCGCAGCAGACGCCGCAGACACAGACTGAGGCCGCGCGCGCCGGCACGACCAGGGAAGCGGCCGGCGAGAGGACGGCCGCGACTACCGCGCCCGCAGCAGCCGAAGCCGTCAAGCCAGCCGCCCCGCTCTACGGCGAGTACCGCGGCGTGAAGCTGGGGATGACGGCCGCAGAGGTGCGCGCCAAGCTCGGCGAGCCGGAGGAGAAGTCCGACGCGATGGACTTTTACGTCTTCTCCGAGACTGAGCGAGCGCGCGTCTATTACACGGACGGCAAAGCGAGCGCGGTGATCGCCACCTACATCGGGCGCGATGCCCGCGCGCCCGCGCCCGCGGCCGTGCTCGGCGAGGCGGTAGAGGCCAAGGCGGACGGAACGATGTACAAGATGACGCCGTACCCGCACGCCGGCTACTGGGTCGCCTACAGCCGCACGGCCGGCGACGAGCCGATGACCATCATCACGATGCAAAAGTCGCGGTAAGATACGCGGGAGCCGGACAGACGTTTGCGCGCGGCCGGCGCGCGGCTCCTCACCCCTTCGAGCGTGTTCCTGCCTCGCTAGTTCCCTTCGAGTCTGCGGCGGGCGAACGGTTTTCGCCCGCCGCGCTCCTGTCAGCGTAAACCCCCTCAGCGCGTTCGGCTGTCGCCTCCGGCCGGAGGCGGAGGGCGTCGGCTACTTTAAATACCGCCCGCGTCGGCGGCAGTCGGAACCGCGGTTCGGAGGCGAACTGTTTTAAGCGTGCCGGTTGCGGCCGACGGGTGGCGAGAAAGGGTTTCGGGGCGATGGGTGAGAAGATGAAGGTGCTGGTAGCTTACGACGGCTCGGACTGCGCGGACGAGGCACTGTTCGACCTGCCAAGGGCCGGCCTGCCGCACGACGCGGAGGCGCTGGTCTTCAGCGTCGGGGAAGTGGTGCTGCCTGCGCCCCCGCCTTCGAGCTACGAGATCACGGCGCAGGCCTTCGCGTCGCGGCGCGTGGGCACGGCCGTCGTGCAGGCGCAGGCCCACTCGATGCGGGCCATCGGGGAGGCGCGCGAGACGGCCGAACGTGCCTGCGAGTCACTGCGGTCGGCCTTCCCCGGCTGGGACGTGCGGGCCGAGGCCGTGGCCGGCATGCCGGCGTGGGCGATCATCGAGAGGGCGCGGGAGTGGCCGGCCGACCTCATTGTGGTAGGCTCACACGGGCGCACGGCCCTCGGCCGGCTGATCATGGGCAGCGTCTCGCACAAGGTCGCGGCCGAGGCGAACACCTCCGTGCGCGTGGTTCGCTGCGACGACGATAACACGCGCGACGACTCGCCCGTCCGCCTGCTCATAGGCTTCGACGGCTCGCCCCCGTCGTGCGCGGCTGTGCGCGCGGTGGCCCGCCGACAGTGGCCCGCCGGGACGACCGCGCTGCTGGTCGTCGCGTGCGAGCCGTCGGGCGCGCCCGTCGAAGCCGGCATAATCCCGTCCGCGCCCTTCAGGAGTCACAGCGCCGGCGTCGTGACTCCTGAATCTCTGCGGGCCGCGGTCGAGACGGCGGAGGAAGATTTGAGCGCCGCGGCCGGGCTACACGTCACGTGCAAGATCAGGGAGGGCGGCGCGAAGGGCGTCATACTCGAAGAGGCCGTGCGGTTGGGGGCCGACTGCATCTTCGTCGGCTCGCGGGGGTTGAGCGGGCGCGTCGAGCGTTTCCTGTTGGGCAGCGTTTCCGACGCGCTCGTCAAGGGCGCTCCCTGCTCGGTCGAGGTGGTACGCGGATGAAACATACTGGAAAACTTCCGACACTCCGTTCCCTATTCGTCGCGCTGCTGCTCGTCGCCGCGGCGGGCTTCGCGGGCGCGGGCGCGCTGGCCTCGGAGCCGGCGGCCGGGCCTGAGCCGCTGGCCCACGGCGAACTCGTCCAACTCTACGAGCGCGAAAGCCCGCCCGCGCTTCTGCGACTGAAACTGGCCGCGCTGCTCACCACTCCCTTCGTGAGCAACGGCGCGGCCGACGCCGGGGCGCAGCCGCGGCTCCCGCGCTCAAGCGCGCTGGGCACATTCGTCCGCGTGGTCTTCTGGAACATCGAGCGCGGGATGGAGTACGAGGCCGTCGAGGCGTCCTTCGCCGACCCGGAGAGGTTCGCCCGCCTGCTCGATCCTGAGAAGTACCCGACGGGCAGCGAGCGGCGCGAGGCGGTGCTCCGCGAGGCCGCGCTGCTGCGGGAGGCGGACGTAATCGTGCTCAACGAGGTGGACTGGGGCCTGAAACGCACCGACTACCGCAACGTCGCCGCGGACCTCGCCAAAGCCCTGGGGATGAACTACGCCTACGGCGTCGAGTTCGTGGAGGTCTCGCCCGTCAACCTGGGCACGGAGCAGTTCGAGGAGACGGCGGGGGACGAGCGGGCGGAGCTGCGCGAGGTCGTCAGCGTGGACGCCTCGCGCTACCGCGGCCTGCACGGAAACGCGATCCTGAGCCGCTTCCCGCTTGAGAACGTGCGGCTCGTCCCGTTCAGGACGCAGCCCTTCGACTGGTACGCGGACGCGAAGAAGGGGCCGTCGAAGCTGGAGCGGGGCAAGGAGAAGGCCGGCGAGATGGTGTTCCGCGAGAAGGCGAGCCGCAGCGTGCGGCGCGGCGGGCGCACCATGCTCTTCGCCGACATCGTCCACCCGGAGCTGCCGGGCGGGCGCGTAACGGTCGTCTCGACACACCTTGAGAACCGCACGAAGCCTAAGAATCGGCGGCGGCAACTCGAAGAGCTGCTCGCCGAAATCAGAGACGTGCCCAACCCCGTCATCCTCGCGGGCGACATGAACACTTCGGGCCGCGACTCGACGCCCACGTCCCTCGGCCGCGAGATCAGGAAGCGGCTCGGCAGCCGCAGCTTCTGGATCAAGCGCGGGATCAGGTTCGCGACCGGGTTCGAGCTTCCGTTCGGCGTGGTGCGCGGCGGGCTGAACCAGTACCGCCGTCAGGCCGACCCGACAGTGCAACACGTCCCCTGGGTCGCTCCCAACCCGGAGGCGGAGTTCTTCAGCACCTTGAAGAAGTTCCGCTTCGCGGACGGCGGCGCGTTCGACTTCCGCGGCGACGAGGAGCGTTCGGCCGGCGCGAACGACGGCGCGCTCTCGAACTCGAACCAGCGCGGCGGCAAGGGCTTCGTCACGACGTTTGAAGTCGAGCGGCGCATCGGCTTCGTCGGCAAGTTCAAGCTCGACTGGGTCTTCGTCAAGCCGCCCCGCCTCGCCGACCCGGAGGGCAAAGAGCAGCCGTACCTCTTCGCGCCCCACTTCGGCCGCACGCTGAAAGACCTGAACCACGCGGTCGAGGGCCGCATCTCCGACCACAGCCCCGTGACGGTCGATCTGCCCCTGGGCGAGCCGCGCCCCGCCCGCGCCGCGTCGCGCTGATAAATCAGGGCGGGCCGCGATATACTGCCCGCACTGTGAACCCCGAACGGATCGATGAGGAGACCGCGCCCCGGAGCGAGCGCGCGGGCGCGGCGACGGGAATCAAGAGTGCGGCCGAGCGGGAGTACCCCGCGTCGGGCTGGCGCAGCGCGCTCCACGAAGTCATCTACGAGGCCGAGACGCCCGCCGGCCGCGCCTTCGACGTCGCCCTCATCTGGCTCATCATCCTGAGCGTCGCCGCCGTGCTGCTGGAGAGCGTGCGCGGCGTCAGGGAGGGGTACGGCGGCGCTCTCTACGTGGCCGAGTGGGTCTTCACCATCCTCTTCACGATCGAATATTTCATGCGCTTAGTCAGTGTCCGCCGCCCCGCCGCCTACGCGAAGAGCTTCTTCGGCGTCGTCGATCTGCTGGCGATCATCCCGACCTACCTGAGCGTGCTCGTCCCCGGCAGCCAGTACCTGCTGGTGATCCGCATCCTGCGCCTGCTCCGCGTCTTCCGCGTCTTCAAGCTCGGCCACCACATGACGGAGGCCGACGTGCTGGTGCGCGCGCTGCGCGCGAGCCGGCGCAAGATCAGCGTCTTCCTGCTCGCGGTGCTGACGCTCGTCGTCATCATCGGCGCGCTGCTCTACGTCGTCGAGGGTGAGGAGAACGGTTTTACGAGCATCCCGTTGAGCATCTACTGGGCGGTGGTGACGCTCACCACGGTCGGCTACGGCGACATCTCGCCGCAGACGCCCCTGGGGCGCACGATCGCCGCCGCCGTGATGATCATCGGCTACGGCATCATCGCCGTGCCGACCGGGATCGTCACCGTCGAGATCGCGCAGGCGGCGCGCAAAGGGCACTCGGGGCAGGCCTGCCCCGAGTGCAGCGCCGAGGGGCACGACGCCGACGCGGTTCACTGCAAGTACTGCGGCGAGAGACTGTGACGGTCGCGGCCGTCGTGGCTGCCGCGCCCACTCTGACGGTGCTACGTGCCTGCGCTTCCTTATGAGCTTCGACTTCTGGTTCGTCATCGTCGGCCTGCTGCTCGTGGCGATGGCCGTCACGGGATCGGTCTTGAAGCGGCTGCCGCTGACCGCGTCGATGTTCTACATGGGCGTAGGCGTCCTGCTCGGCCCCCTGGCGGCGGGCGCCGTGCGGATCGATCCGGTCGAGCACGCGGCGCTGCTCGAACGCCTCACGGAGCTGGCCGTCATCGTCTCGCTGTTTACGGCCGGGCTGAAACTCCGGCTGCCGCTTAGCGACGCGCGCTGGCGCCCGCCCATCAGGCTCGCCTCCATCTCGATGACAATCACCGTGGCGCTGGTGGCCGCGGCCGGCGTCTTCCTGCTCAACCTCCCGGTCGGCGCCGCCGTGCTGCTCGGCGCGGTGCTCGCGCCGACCGATCCCGTGCTCGCCTCCGACGTTCAGACCGAGCACGCCTGGGACGAGGAGCGGCTGCGCTTCAGTCTGACGGGCGAGGCCGGCCTGAACGACGGCACGGCCTTCCCGTTCGTCATGCTCGGCGTCGGGCTGCTGGGGCTGCACGAGATCGGCGAGTACGGCTGGCGGTGGCTGGCGGTGGACGTTGTCTGGGCCATCGCGGGCGGTCTGGCCGTCGGCGCGCTGCTCGGCACGGCCGTCGCGTATTTCGTCCTCTACCTGCGGCGCGAGCACAGGGAGGCCGTGGGCCTGGACGACTTCCTCGCGCTCGGCCTGATCGCCCTGTCCTACGGCGGCGCGCTCGCGCTGCACGCCTACGGGTTCCTCGCGGTCTTCGCGGCGGGCGTGGCGCTGCGGCGCGTCGAGCGGCGGCACACGGGCGACGAGCCGCCCGAAGACGTGAAGAGCATGAACCTGGTAGGCGAGGCCGAGGAGATCGCGACCGACCCCGAAAAGGCCCCGGCCTACATGGCGCAGGCCGCGCTCGCCTTCAACGAGCAGTTGGAGCGCATCGGCGAGCTGACCGTCATGGTGCTCGTCGGCGCGATGCTCACGCCGAAGTACCTGGCCTTCGACGCGCTCTGGTTCGTGCCCCTGCTCTTCCTCGTCGTGCGGCCCGTCTCGGTCTGGCTGGGCCTCGCCGGGTCGGGGACTTCCGCGACGCGGCTGAACCTGATGTCGTGGTTCGGCATCCGCGGCATCGGCTCGATCTACTACCTGACGCACGCCGTCGGGTACGGCCTCGCGGCGGAGACGGCGGAGCGGCTGACGGCGCTGACGCTGACGGTCGTGGCCGCGTCCGTCATCGCGCACGGCGTGACGGTGACGCCGCTGATGAAGTTTTACGAGAGGCGCGCGTGATCTCTTTCGAGTACATACTGCTGGCGGCGGCCGTGCTGCTGCTGCTGCTGAGCGTGTTGGCGAGCAAGGTGTCGGGGCGGCCGGGCGTGCCGTCGCTGCTGCTCTTCCTCGGCGTCGGGATGCTGGCCGGCTCGGACGGCCCCGGCGGAGTTCACTTCGGCGACGCCTACCTGGCGCAATCGTCTCTTCGTTGGGGATGTCACGACCAAACCCGTCACCGCAGCGGCGCCGACCCGCGCTCGCAAATTCGCCATAAGTGTTTACACTTATAAACTGTGGGTGGTAACACCGTTGCCCTCGCGGCGCGCGATCAAATATGCTGGGGGCTAAGTTAGTCATCAGACAGTTCGCGGCCCGTCACCCGTAGCGCACGGCGCGTGCGCAGGGGCGGGAATCGTGTCAGTGAGAATCCGAAAGGGGGGCGGGGAAGATGTTGTGGGTGATTCTGGCGGTGCTTCTGGCGCTGTGGCTGATCGGTCTTATCGCCGACATAGCGGGCGGGCTGATCCACCTGCTGCTCGTGGTGGCGCTCGTCGTGCTGGTCATCAACCTCCTCAGGGGCCGCAGCGCGACGCTTTAAGTTTCGTGCGACGCGTGTCCGCGGTGAGTGGCTGTCGGCCTGCCTCGAAGCGTGGGGCGTCTGTGGCCGGGGCGGCGTTGGCGCGCGGGTAGAGATTCTATGGCGGCGCTGTGGGCTTTGGGCGGGCTGACGTGGGGGGAGCTGTCCCGGCGCGTCTGGCGGCAGATCGTCAGGGACGATGCCGTCGGCCGCTCGGCGCAGCTCTCCTACTTCTTCCTGTTCGCGCTCTTCCCCCTCCTCTTCTTCCTCTTCTCGCTGCTCGGCTACTTCACCGAGTCGGGGCCGGAGCTGCGCGCCGATCTTCTGCGATACCTGCGCACGGTCGTGCCCGGCAAGGCGCACGCGCTCATACGCGACACGCTCGACGAGATCATACAGCAGAGCAGCGGGGGCAAGACCCTCTTCGGACTGGCCGCGGCGCTGTGGTTCGCCTCCTTCGGGATGGGCGCGGTCATCTCGGCTTTGAACGCGGCCTACGGCGTCAAGGAGTCGCGCCCGTGGTGGAAGGAGCAGCTGGTGGCCGTCGGGCTGACGGTCGCGCTGGCGGTGCTCATCGCCTCGGCCCTCGCGCTCCTGCTCTACGGCGGCGACATCGGACTGCTCATCGCCCAGAGGTTCGGGCTGGGGGGGACGTTTACGAGCGTCTGGAACGTCGTCCAGTGGCCGCTCGTGCTCACCTTCGTCCTCCTCGCCTTCGCGCTCATCTACTACTTCGCCCCGAACGTCCGCGAGATCAGGTGGTACTGGATCACGCCCGGCTCGGCGCTCGGCCTGCTACTGTGGCTGCTGATCTCGTTCGGCTTCCGCCTCTACATCAGCCTCTTCGACACCTACAGCGCGACCTACGGCTCGCTCGGCGCGGTGATGATCCTGCTGCTGTGGCTCTACCTGACGGGCGCGGCCATCATCGTCGGCGGCGAGCTGAACGCCGTCATCGAGGACGCCGCGGCCGAGGCGGGCGCCCCCGACGCCAAAGAGCACGGCGAGATGGAGCCGGGCGACCAGGGCGTCAACGCCAACGAGCAGGCGAAG
>DATHBT010000232.1:0-5307 GCA_035295985.1 Pyrinomonadaceae bacterium
GCCGGCGGGGCGCGCTGGCGGCGGCGGCGCGGCGTCGGCCGTGCTCTCCAACTTCTTCAGCGGGCGTACCTTAAACTCGCTCATCCCAGTCTCGTGAGCAACTTGTCGGATTCAGTTTTTAGTGCTAATTGATAGTGAAAATAGCACAGCCGCGCCGCGCTCGACAACGAAGCCGACCGCGCTGTGAACACTACGGAGTATGAGTTACCTACAACGGAAGCCCCGAAGGGGCGGCGTGTAGTAGCTTGGGGCTGCGCCCCAAGCTAGACGGCGTTAAAAAAGTCGAAGCCCCGAAGGGGCGGAATAGTTTTACAGATCTATTCCGCCCCTTCGGGGCTTCACACATTTTTTGCGACGATGAGCTTGGGGCTGCGCCCCGAGCTGTCATATCTCGCCCCTGCGGGGCTTCGACTTTTAACTTGAATGCCGCGACTCGAACGCCGCGGGCCTTTAACCCGCTTTCAACTCGAATGGCGCAGCTACTGTTCTGAGGTCACTGTCCCAGCTTCTTCGACAACTCCGCGGCGTTCGCCCGCGCCGGCAGTCCCTCGAAGACGAGGACGCGCGCGCCCTGCCGCTCGGCGGTGACTAGACCTTCAGCCGTGCGCCAAACGCGGCGCGCGGCATCGGGCTGCTTCGTCTCGGCGGATGCGGGCGTGTAGCGGCGCTCGGTGCGCGCGACGTAGGCGTCGAAGAACTCCTGCGCGTCCTCCTCCGTGTCCCAGACGGAGACGTGCGCGAGCAGCGTCTCGCCCGTCTTCGCCTGCTGGTAGAGGGCGTAGCGGTCGCCGGCCCACCCGGCCGCCGCGCGGCGCGACAGCTTGTCATCTTTCAAAAACTGATCGAGCACGAGGTAGTAGCCCCACTCGCCGTTCACGTCCGAGTCGATCTGCTTCCAGCCCGCGCCCAGCGACGCCGCGAGGTCTGTCAACTCCACCTTCACCGGCGCTTCGCGCGCGAGGTACTTATCGACGTGCAGAATCTGCTCGGTCGATTGCGGCAGCTCCTTGTAGGCCGCCGAAACGGCCGCCCACCCGCCGCGCCTGTAGATTTGCGTCGCCCACTCAAGCCCCTTGTCGTAGGGGAAGACCAGGGACTCGCGCAGGGCGCGCGGCGCGCGGTCGAGCTGCGGCGACGAGGCGGAGGCGGAGCGCAACATCCCGGCGGCGCGTTTGAAGTCGCGCATGACGTAGAGCATCATCGCGAGCGAGGCGTCGCCCTCGACGAGCGCGTGCGCGGCCAGCTCCGCGTCCGAGTCGCCGTCGGGCCACTTCTCGAAGCGGCGCAGGTCGAAGTGCTGATCCTGTAGGGCGTGCGTCAGCTCGTGGGCCATGACGGGCCGCTGGCCGTCCACCTCGATCCAGTCGGCCAGGTAGAAGTGCTGCGTTTTGGGATCGTAGTAGCCGAGAATCTGCTCGGTGAGGAGGGAGACGAGGAAGGGGCGCAGTTGGAAGTCGGCCGGCAGCAGCCCGAACTTCTTGGCGGACAGCTCGCCCGCGCGCATCTTCTCGGTCGTCTTGTCCTCTTCGAGACGGCGCAGCAGCATCCGCTCGATCTCGGCGCGCGACTGCGCCCCGCTCTTGACGGGCCGCAAGACGGCGAGGCCTCTGATCTCGCTCGTCTCTTTCAAGACCTCGTCGAGCGTGGCGGCCACGCTCGCGGCCTTCGGGTTGACGGCCGCCTGCGGCGCGACGGCCTGCGCGCCGACACCGCGCGCTCCGCCCCAGAAGGCGCACGCCGCGAGCACGAAAGCGGCGGCGACAGCGGCCGCCGGCCTCAGCCTGTCTCTCTTTGACATCCCGAACCTTTCGCTCTTATAGTCCGCACCACGCGGGCGCAAGTCATTCTACAGCAGCCGGTCGCCGCGGCGGAGCGGCGCGGAGGTTTTCAGATGGTGGACGCGGCCTTCCAGGAAGAACCGCTGCAAGACACCTGGCACGAGACGACGGTGCGCGTCCGGTACGCCGAGACCGACCGGATGGGCGTGGTCTATCACGCCAACTACCTCGTCTGGTTCGAGATCGGCCGCACCGAGTACTGCCGCGCCCGCGGCTTCTCCTACCGCGAGATGGAGGAGTCAGGCTCCGCCTACCTCGTCGTCGCCGAAAGCTACTGCCGCTACAAGGCCCCCGCCTACTACGACGACGACCTCGTCGTCCGCACGCACGTCACCGAATTGCGCCGGCGCTCCGTGCGCTTCGGCTACGAGATCATACGCGCCGCGACGGGCCAGATCATCGCCGAGGGCGAGACCGGCCACGTCGTCACCGACCGGCAGGGCCGCGTCTGCTCGATGCCCGAAGAGTACCGCCGCCTGCTCTCCGCCCCCTCCGCCGACGACATCCACGCCTCGCAACTGCCCGCGCGCGTCGGGCGCGTGCCCGAAGACACAGCGCCGTGATGGAAAGCTGCTAGCTGTTAGCTATTAGCTGTTAGCTGTTAGCTGTTAGCAAAACCGGGGGCGTGAGGCTGTTACGATTGAACTGCCTCACGCCCCCGGTTTTCTATTCACGGCTGTCGGTCTGGCTAACAGCTAACAGCTAACAGCTAACAGCTATTTCACATCGAACCAGCCGGTCAGCAAAGCCGTGCCCCAGTGGATTTGGATTTCGCCTTTGCCGTCCTTGTCGGCGACGTGAATCATCAACTCCTCTGCGGAGTCGTCGGCCTTCGTGAGTTTGAGCGGAAGCTCCGCCGCGTAGCCCTCCTTGAGCGCGGGCGCGCCCCAGACGCCGGTCTTCGGGTGGAAGGCGAGCGTCCAGGTGTCTTCACCCGTCTTGCGCACCCAGAGCGAGTACTTGCCGGCCTTCAGCTCCTTGCCGTCGATGACGAGATCGCCGGCCGTAGTGATCTCGGTCGCCTCGTTCATGCCGACGCGCCAGACCGTGCCGGGCTTGGCCTGCGCGAGCAGGTCGCGGCCCTTGAGAGTGGGCCGCCCGTAGCTGACCGAGATGGCCTTGCCCTTGACGGTCGCCTCGGCCTTGCCGCGCGCGGGCGCGTTTGATTGCGCGGCGAGCGGGATAGCCACCGTGAATGCGAGTAGCAGAGAGAGAAGCAGCGTTCGGGTCTTCATCGTTCGGGGCCTCCGTGTAAATTTTTGAATGACGTTACCGGGGAGCAGCAGTCAGTGAGTATAAACGATCCGGCGCGGGAGGAAAGTTTCAGCCCGACGGTTTCCGCATGGCGGGCGAAAAGAACCGGGCCGCGCCTTTCCGCCGCTTCAGGACTCGTGCGGCAGCGAAAGGCGTTCGATTTCGCGGGCGCGGCCCGTCTCCTCGTCGATGTCGAGGAGGGCGGCGCAGATGCGCACCTGCCCGGCCGCGTGCTCCGGCCGCCGCGCCGTGACGGAGGTGAAGCGGGCGAGCGTGCCGCCCTTGTCCATGCCGATGACGCCCGCGTAGCTGCCCGTCATGCCGAGGTCGGTCAGGTACGCCGTGCCTTCGGGCAGCACGCGCTCGTCGGCCGTCTGCACGTGCGTGTGCGTGCCGACGACGGCCGAGACGCGCCCGTCTAAGTGCCACCCCATCGCCGTCTTCTCCGAAGTCGCCTCGGCGTGCATGTCCACGAGCCGGACGCGCACGTCCGCCGGGACGGAGTTCAACAACTCGTCGGCGGCGCGGAACGGGCAGTCGGCCGCGCCCATGAAGACGCGGCCGATGAGGTTCAAGACTGCGACGCGCGCGCCGTTGGCCTTGCCGACCCAGAGGCCGCGGCCGGGCGTGCCGGGCGGGTAGTTGGCGGGGCGGAGCAGCCGCGGCTCGCGCTCGATGTAGGGGACGATCTCGCGCTTGTCGAAGATGTGGTTGCCGGAGGTCATCACGTCAACCCCGGCGGCGAACAACTGCTCGGCGTGGTGCGGCGTGATCGAAAACCCGCCCGACACGTTCTCCGCGTTCATCACGCAGAGATCGACCGCGTGCTGCTCGCGCAAGTCCTGCACGCGCTCCAGCACGGCCTCACGGCCGGGCCGCGCCACCACGTCGCCGATCATTAGAACCTTCAATCGCCGCAAGTCCCTTCTCAAACGGAAAGTGACAGGTAAACCGTCACCTGTCACGGTTTACCTGTCACGCTAAAAGTCGGCGGAGGGGAATCCGCGGCGGCCGTTCCGAAGCCGTAATTGAACCTGCCTGTAGACAGGTGGGTGACCTCTGGAAGCCGCGGCCTCCGGCGTTTCCTTAACTTTGAAGGAACGCACTGGCCTGATTGCGGCGTCGGTCTCCCTTAATTAACGGCGTAGGCTCAATCATCGAAGAATCGGTGACGAACCCCGCAGACCGAATCCCTCAGCCTGAGCGGATATTAGCACACGGCGCGGCCGGTTGTCAGTCGGCTTTGTCAGTAGTCAGTTGTCCGTTGTCAGTTATTCGTGACCGCGCTGCTCCCAAGTCGCGCCGCGGCTCACCGGCATCGGGCGGCACGGGCAAAGGACAACGGACAACTGACTACTGACGAATTACGAGAAGGCTATTTTGCTCGTGCCGCCGTTCTGATCGGCGGCGGCGGTGCGGGCTTTCAGCAGCCGGTCGAGCATGTCTGCGCACTCGGCCGAGCGGGCGGCGAGCTGCGAGTCGGCCTGCTCGTGCAGGCGCTTGAGGCGGTGCAGCTCGTCGGCGATGTGGAGGGCGGCGAGGATGGCGACCTTGAGCGAATCGACCGTGAGCGTGCCCGAGGAGATTTCGCGCATCCGGTGATCGACGAACTCGGCGAGGTGCGTCACGTAGTCGCTGTCGCCGTCCGAGCGGATGTTGTAAATCTGGTTATAGATCTCCACGCGGATGGTGGGTGCGCCGGCGGAGTCTCCAGGGCCTTTGATGGTGCTCATCCGTGTCGCGCCTTCGGGGCTGTTAAGGGGGAAGCGGTCGAGTGTCCGTCGGGGGCTTCTAGCTCCGCAGCGCCTCGACCATCTCGGGGTCGAGGACGGCGATGGCGTCGAGCATCGCCTCGACCTTCATGCGGATCGTGTCGCGCTCGGCGAGGAGGCGTTCGACCTGCGCTTCCAGCCGTTCGGTCTCGTCGCGCAGGTGGCCCATCTCGCGGCGCGTGGCGGCCAGCTCGGTTTCGAGCGCGTCGCGCTCCTGCCGGAGCGTTTTGGTCAGCTCGATGGTGCGGTAGATTTTGTCTTCGAGGTGTGAGAACTTCTCCAGCCCGGTAAGTCCGACCATCGCGCTTCCTCACTACAAACAACGGCTCAACATTGCCGACCGATTATGCGACTTCACCGCGCGGAGCGCAAGGGAAAACAGTGTTCAGTGGTCGGTGGTCGGTGGTCAGCAAAAACAGTTGGTCTTTTGCTGACCACCGACC
>DATHBT010000233.1:0-29550 GCA_035295985.1 Pyrinomonadaceae bacterium
GGGCGTAGTTCAAATGATGACCTCGCCCGCGTCTGCCGTCCCCATTTTCGGCTGCTCGGCGTCGGTGAATTTTTTCAGCTCCTCATCGGCGCGTAGCAGCCGCGTCTTCCAGACGAAGACGGTCGAGAGGATGAGGGCGGCGGTGCAGGCCGCGCCGCCTTCAATGCCGTAGCTGCCGCCGGTCAGCCACTCCGGGCCGGCGTCCGCGGCGCGCAACAGGGGCGCGCGGTTGAGCGAGGTGATGCCGCTGACGGGGAGGCCCGCCACCGAGCCGAGCGCCCAGTTCCAGGCCCAGTGGATGCCGAGCGGGAGCCAGAGCGTGCGCGTGCGCCAGTAGGCGACGGCGAGCCAGACGCCCGCGAGCGCCGTGTTGCCGAACATGAACGCGAGCCTGTAGTCGCGCGGGACGTTCGGGTTGGCGAGGTGTACGGCGGCGAAGAGCAGAGAGCCGGGGAGCGCCGCGAAGGTGATTGTGTGGGAGCGCAGGAGCGTCTGCAAGGGGTAGCCGCGGAAGGCCACCTCTTCGGCGGCGGCCAGCAGGACGTAGAGCACGGCCGCGCCGAAAAAGGTCTTGGCGAAGGCGACGCCGAAGCCTTCGGGCGCGAAGGCGAAGCGGAAGCCCCCGAGCGCCGAGGCGAGCGCGGCCGCGAGGAGCAGCGAGCCGAAGCCGACGGCAGAGCCGATAGCCAGGTCGTGCACCCAGCCCGCGCGCGGCGTCCAGCCGAGCGAGCGCCGCGGCACGCCGTCGAAGAACTTTCCGAAGCCCCATCCGAGCAGGAGCGCGGGGAAGAAGGTCAGCACGAATTGGAGCAGGTAGCCGAGCGGGCCGCTCAGCAGCTCGTTGAAGTCGGCCGCGGCCCGCCCGCGCAGCGTCAACGCGGTGGCGTAAACGAGGACGGCCATCGCCGTCGAGACGGCGTAGAAGGCGGCGACGAAGAGTGTGAAGCGCCAGCCGCTACGCAGCCGGTCTTGCCGGTTCAGGAAGATGGCGAGAGGGTTCATTGCGACTCGACAGTGGGGCGGAATTAACAGGACGCGCGTGGATTGTAGCCCAAAGTGTCCGTCGGGGCGCAGCACCGGCCGCGCGCCGAGCGCCGGCCCGCCGTGCTAAACTCGCGCGGCGGTGAGACGCGATGGGCCGACGAAACGACACACCACTCAAGCACGACGAAGGGCGGTTGACGACTGACGACGCCGGGCCGTCGAGCGGCGGCGCGGGCGCTGCGGACGGCGGCGCGGGGCCGGCGTATGAAGGCAAGCGTCTCGAGGCCGAGGGCGTGCGCCCGCGTCGGCGCGGCGCGCCGTGGCTGCTGGGCGGCCTCGTCCTCTCGCTGCTCTTCGTGCTCGTGGCCTTGCAGGTCTTCGGCCTGTGGGAGTTCATTACGCCCGACACGGCGGCCGACACGCTGCTCGTTTACGCGCTCTCGACGCTCAACTTCGTCGCCTTCCTCCTCTTCAGCTTCATCTTCGTCCGCAACCTGCTGAAGCTGCGCCGCGAGCGGCGCGAGCGCGAGCTGGGGTCGAAGATCAAGACGCGGCTCGTCGTCTATTTCATCGCCGTCAGCCTGCTGCCGATCACGGCGCTGGCCGTCTTCTCCTACCTCTTCTTCAACCGGGCCGTTGACAAGTGGTTCAGCAGTCTGCCCGAGAACGTCGTCGAGCAGGCGCGCGTGGTGCAGTCGAACGAGGCTAGCCGGCAGGCACAGAGCCTCGACGAAACGACGAACGCACTCGCGCTGCTGCTCGAAGGCCAGACGCCCGAAGCCGTCGGGCCGAAGCTCGACGAGCTGGCCGGGCGTCTGCATTTCGCCGCACTCGTCGTCGTCTTCGCAGAAGGTTCGACACCGGCGAATGACGACGCATCGGAGTCGTCGAATGTTCCAGCGAGCACGGGCGGGCGGGCCGTCTCAGCCACACGCGACTACGGCGCGGCCGAGTTCGCCGACCTGCTCGCTCGCGTCGGCGGCCCGGCGGCCTCGCCCCTGCCGCGAGAGCTGCGACAGGGCGACAGGCTGTTCGACGTGTCCGTCGTGGAGTTCGGCGGGGGGAGCCGCCTCGTCGCGGTGCGCGCGCGCGGCAATGATCCGCAGCTCGCCTCGCTCGTCCAGAGCAGCCAGACGTTCGAGAACTTCAAGCGCCGCCAGCGCAAAGTCCGCATGCTCGGACTCTCGACGCTCGGACTGCTCACGCTCCTCCTCCTCTTCGCCGCGACGTGGGCCGCCATACACCTCGCTCGCGGCATCGGCACTCCCATCCGCACGATGGCCGAGGCCGCGGACGAGGTGGCGCGGGGCAACTTCTCGCACCGCGTCACCTCGATCACGGACGACGAGCTGGCCTTGCTCGCCGACTCGTTCAACCAGATGACGGCGCAGCTCGAAGAGAACAGCCGCCGCCTCGAAGCCAACGCCGCCGAGCTTGAGGCGAACGCCGCGGAGCTGCGCGAGAAGAACCTCGCGCTCGCCGAGCGGCGCAACTACATCGAGACCGTCCTCGAGTCGCTCTCAACCGGCGTCGTCTCGCTGGACGGCGCGGATCGCGTCACGACCCTCAACGCCGCCGCCGCCACGATGCTGCGCCTCACGCACGAGCCGGCCGCGGGCGCATCACTCGCGCACCTTTTCGCCGAAGAGGATCGCGCCACAATCGAAAAGCTGATCGGGCGAGCGCGCCGCGCCGGCCGCGCCGCGTGGCAGATGGAACTCTCGCGCAACGCGACCGGCGACGCCGGCGCTGACGCGGGCCTGCCCGTCGCGCTGACAGCCACCGCGCTCGACACGCCGGCCGGCGCGGGCCGCGGCGTCGTCATCGTCATCGAGGATTTGACCGAGTTGCTGGCCGCGCAGCGCGCCGCCGCCTGGAGCGAGGTCGCGCGCCGCATGGCCCACGAGATCAAAAACCCCCTGACCCCCATCCAGCTCTCGGCCGAGCGCATCGCGCGCCAGTTCCGGCGCGCCACCGGCCGCGACGAATCACGAGCGCCCGGCACGAACGGCAACGGACACACGGCCGTGCGCTCAACTTCGGCCGACGCGCCCCGCGTCGAATCTCAGGCACACATTTCGCGCGCCGAATCTGCCGCGCCCGCAACCGGCGGGCCGAACGACCTGCTCGATCCCGGAGGCGAGGGCGGGGGAGTCCTGCCCGCCCGCGATCTCGAACACGTCTCGCGCGTGGTCGAGGACTGCACGGCGACGATCACGCGCGAGGTGGCGGGCCTCAAGGCGATGGTGGATGAGTTCTCGCGCTTCGCGCGCCTGCCGCACGCGCGGCTCGAGCCGGCCGATCTGAATGAGGTCGTCCGCCAGTCGGTCGCACTCTACGAAGACCGCCTCGGCGGCGTCCGCCTCGGCGTGCTGCTCGCGCCCGCGCTGCCCGCCGCCATGCTCGACCCGGAGCAGATGCGCCGCGTCCTCGTCAACCTGATCGACAACGCGCTCGAAGCCGTCGAATCGTCGGCAGACGAGCGGCGCGTGACGGTCGCCACCGGCCACGACCCGGCGCGCGGCCACCTCCTCGTCGAGGTGGCGGACACGGGCCACGGCGTCGCGCGCCGCGACCTGCCGCGCCTCTTCCAGCCCTACTTCACCACGCGCGGGCGCGGCACCGGCCTCGGCCTCGCCATCGTCCAGCGTATCGTCACGGATCACGGCGGCCGCATCCGCGCCGAGCAGAACCACCCGCGCGGCGCGCGCTTCGTCGTTGAGCTGCCCGCGGCTGAAGAAGCCGCGATGCGCAGACAGGGCAACGGGGAGGCGCGGGGAGAAGAGAACTCGGATTCTCCGCGTCACCGCGTCACCGCGTCGCCGCGCCCCGCTTCGACGGATGTCTGACTCCATTCTCATCGTTGACGACGAGCGCGGCATCCGCGAGACCTTGCGCGGCGTGCTCGAAGACGAAGGCTACACGGTCGATACGGTCGGCGGCGGCGAGGACGCACTGCGCGCGCTTGAGCGGCGGCCTTACGGCTGCGTGCTGCTCGACGTGTGGCTGCCGGGGATAGACGGGCTGGAAACGCTGTCGCGCCTGAAGGCGGCGGGCGCGGACTGCGCCGTCGTGATGATCTCGGGCCACGGCAACGTCGAGACGGCCGTGCGCGCGACGAAGCTCGGCGCGTTCGACTTCGTCGAAAAACCTCTGTCGGTCGAAAAGACGCTGCTCGCCGTCCGCAACGCTCTAAGGCAGAACGCCCTCGAACGCGCGAACGCCGCGCTCACGGCCGAGCTATCCGCCGAATTCGAGATGATCGGGGAGTCCGTGGCGATGCGCGCGCTGAGGAAGCAGATCGCGGTCGTCGCGCCGACCGAGGGGCGCGTGCTCATCTACGGCGAGTCGGGGACGGGCAAGGAGCTGGTCGCGCGCGCCCTGCACGCGCAGTCGCGGCGGGCCGGCGCGCCGTTCGTCGAGTTGAACTGCGCGGCGATCCCCGAAGAGCTGATCGAGTCGGAGCTGTTCGGCCACACGCGGGGCGCGTTCACCGGCGCGACGCACCCGAAGCGCGGCAAGTTCGAGCTGGCCGACAACGCCACGCTCTTCCTCGACGAGGTGGGCGACATGAGCGCGCGCGTTCAGGCGAAAGTCCTGCGCGTGCTGGAAGAGCAGCGCTTCTCGCCCGTCGGCAGCAACGAGCAGCGGCGCGTGGATGTTCGTGTCATCGCCGCGACGAACCGAAGGCTCGAACAGGAGATCGAGCGCGGGAGTTTTCGGCCCGATCTCTTCTACCGCCTGAACGTCATCCCGTTCGAGCTTCCCCCCCTGCGCGAGCGGCTCGAAGACGTGCCCGCGCTCGTCGAGCACTTCAACCGGAAATTCTCCGCCGCCTACAACAAGCAGCCTAAACGCTTCGACGCCGACGCGCTCGACGCGCTTCAGAGCTACTCGTGGCCCGGCAACGTCAGGGAGCTTCGCAACACGGTCGAGCGCGTCGTCATCATGCACGCGAAGCAGAAGGTTAGTGTGGCCGACCTCCCGCCCTTCGGCGGCGAGGAGCCGCCCCCCGCCGCCGCCTCGAAGTTCTCCTCCTTCAGGGAGGCCAACGAGGCGCACCAAAGGGAGTTCATCCGCCGCAAATTGGCCGAGGCGGAGGGCAACGTCACGCGCGCCGCCGAACTGCTCGGCATGGATCGCAGCCACCTCTACCGAAGGATGCGCGCCCTCGGCCTGCGAACCCGCGGCGAGCGCGAGGACGGCAACTAGCATCAAAGATTGGCCGGGGTCATTTGCCGCGGATGAACGCGGGCCGGCGCGAACGAGATGGAAGAGGCCGCAGCACCAGTCTCTTTTGATCCATGTTCACGCGCTAATTCGAGGCCGGGTTTTTGCGCCGGGCGGCAGCCGCGAGGTGCGGGGAAGTCGCTTATCTGTTAGAGTTTAAGCCCCGCGCCGTGTGGCCTCCGTGCGCGGCCGACAGTTATGTCAGGCGGGCCGCGTTATTTTCGAAAGGCAATCATGGATTACACGACCAGAGAGCTTCTGAAGCGGTACGCACGGCTTGCCATCGGCCAGCCGTTCTCGCCCGTGCTGCTCAACATCCTCGTCACCTCCGTCTGCGACATGCGCTGCACGCACTGCTTCTTCACGGACGAGCTGGACGACCGCCCGCGCAAGAAGTTGCAGATGAAGACGCACGAGGTTCAGAAAATCTCGGAGACCTTGGGCGGCAACCTCGGCGTCCTCATCCTCGCGGGCGGCGAGCCGTTCACGCGCAAAGATTTGCCCGAGATCGTCCGCGCATTCTACGAGAACAACCGGTTGGAGTCGGTTTACCTGATGTCGAACGGGCAGATTCAGAAGCGCATCCTGCCCGACGTGGCGCGCATCCTCGAAGAGTGCCCACGGCTTAACGTCGCCGTCGCGCTCGGCATCGACGGCCTCAAAAGTCAGCACGAGAAGATCCGTCAGAAGCCCGGCTCGTGGGACATTGCCATCGACACGGCGAGACAGTTGCAGCAGATCAAGCGCGAGTACGGCCGCTTGGACATTCAGACCTGCACCTGCTTCATGAACTCGAACCAGGACACGATCTTCGAGTGGTACGACTTTTTGAAGTACGACCTGCGGCCCGACAAGGTCAACTTCAACTACATCCGCCCGCCGTCGGCCGATCCCAAAGAGCTGGACATCGACCACGCGCGCTACGCCAAGCTCGCGCGCATGATCGACGACGACTCGCGCCACGCCGCCATCAAGAACAACTACGCGGGCGACGCCGGGTACTTTAAGGCCGCCATCGACATCTACATGCACGGCCTCATCGACCGCACACAGCGCGAGCAGAAGGCGCAGATGAAGTGCTACGCCGGGACGGCCGGCGCGGTCATCTACGACGAAGGCTCCGTCTCCTCCTGCGAGAACAAGGCGGCAATCGGAAACCTCCGCGACCACGACTGGAACTTCCAGTCGCTCTGGCGCTCCGAGCTGATGAAGCAGCGCCGCCGGGAAGTCGCCGACGGCTGCTTCTGCACGCACGAGTCGAACAGCTACTACCCGTCGCTGCCGTTCAACCCGAAGCACCTGATTCAGATCAAGCGGCTCGAACGCGAGATGAAGAAGGCGAGCAAGGCGCTCCGGCCCGGCGAGGAGAAGGCGGACGGCCTGGCGGTTAAAGCCTGAGACTGTAAACAAGCGATGATGACCCGACCCGTCGGCCCGAAAATTCTGATCATCTCGTCCGACACGGGCGGCGGCCACCGCTCGGCGGCGGCGGCCATCGTCGCGGGCGTGCAGAGATTTGTTGAGGGCGACTCTTACGCCGTCCGCGTCGTGCGCGCGGTCGAAGAGTCGCACGAGCTGTCGGCCAAGCTCGTTCGCTTCTACAACTGGGTGCTGCGCAACCGGCAGCACTGGATGAAGTACCTCTACTGGGCGATGAACCGCATCCGCCCCGAGACGCGCGAGTTCGTCTATCGCCGCTGCGTCGCCTACGTGAGCGAGCTGTTCGAGAAGTGGTGCCCGCACGTCGTTGTCTCGGTCCACCCGCTCACGCAGCACATCTTCGCGCGCGTCCTGCGCGAGCTGCGCCTGTCGGAGACGATCCCGCTCGTCACGGTCGTGACCGACCCGTGCTACGGCTTCTGGAAGGCTTGGGCCTGCGACGACGTGCGGCTCTACCTCGTCGCGAGCGATGAGGCCCGGCAGCAGTTGATCGACTACGGGGTCGCGCCCGAACGGATTAAGGTTTCGGGCATGCCCGTGCACCCGAAGTTCGAGCTGCCGGACGAGCGCGCCGCGCAGGCCGCCCGCTCTGCGCTCGGACTCGATCCCGAAAAGTTCACCGTCTTCGTCAACGCCGGCTGGGTCGGCGGCGGCAACATCCCGGAAATTTTTCGGGAGCTTGTCCGGGGCGATCTGGACGTTCAGGCCATATTCCTCGCCGGCAGGAACGAGGAGCTGCGCGCCGAGGCCGAATCAATCGCCGCGGGCGCGAATTTCCCTGTGAAGGTCATCGGCTACTCGGATCAGGTCGAGCAGTTGATGCACGCGGCCAACGTGATGATCTCCAAGCTCGGCGGGCTGACCACCTTCGAGGCGTTCGCCGCGCGCGTCCCGATCATCGCCGACGCGACCACGCCGCCGATGCCGCAGGAGTCGGGCGCGGCGCAGATGTTGGCGCGGCGCGGCGCGGGCGTCCTGCTCGAACGCGCCGCCGACATCGTCCCGACCGTTAAGCGGCTCGCGACGGACGCGCGCCTTTACGCGCAGATGCGCGCCGCCACGGCCGGCATCGCCTTCCCCAACTCGACGCGCCGCATCGTCGAGGAGATCACGGCCCTCGTCCCCGCGCACGCCCTCGGCGCTGAGGAGCCGGCACGGGTCGAAAGCATCGCCTGAGCACCAGACCGCCCGCCGCTCCCGCGCCCGCGGTTGACGCACCGCTCGCGTTCAAGTTTTAATCAGCCGACAAAGCAAGACAATCCGGCCCGCGGCCGACTAATCTTAAAGGCGCGGGCTTTTTCGGAGACAGGCCGTTTTGAGTCTGCTGCTGGAAGGGAAGCGCGCCTTCGTCTCGGGCGGGACGCGCGGTTTGGGCGCGGCGATGTGCGAGGTCTTCGCGCGCGAGGGCGCGGACGTGGCCTTCAGCTACCACTCGCGCGACGACCTGGCGGAAGAAGTCGCCGCGAAAGTTCGTGCGCACGGCCGCCGCGCGCACGCCGACAAAGTCTCCGTCACGGATCGCGTCGGGATGAAGCGGCTCGTGCGACACCTCGTCGAGGAGTGGGGCGGCATCGACATCCTCGTCAACAACGCCGCCGTCAACAGGGGCGACAACTTCGCGACGACCACCGACCGCTCCTGGGACACGGTGATCGACACGAACGTCAACAGCCTCTTCGCCGTCACAAAACCCATCTACAAGCAGATGATCCGCCAGCGCGGCGGCTCGATCCTCAACATCACCTCCATCGGCGCGATCCGCTCGCTCCCCACCTCAGTCCACTACGCCACCTCCAAGGCGGCGATGATCGGTTTTACGAAGTGCCTCTCGCGCGAGGCCGCCACCTTCGGCGTGCGCGTCAACGCCATCGCCGCCGGCATCTTCGACACAGACCTCGGCCACACGCTGCCCGAGCGGCTCGTCGAGATGCACAAGATGTGGATTCCGAGCGGGCGGCTGGGGCAGCCCGCGGAGTTGGCCGAGTTCGCCGCCTTCATGGTCAGCGAGCGCAACAGCTTCATGAACGGCGAGATCGTCATCATCGACGGCGGCGCGATCACGTAAAACACGCGGGCGGGACGACAGCAGGCGCCCGGTGGCCGGCACCGTCCGTAAAGACGAGACGAAAGGCGCGCTCAGATTTGATCACTGAGCGCGCCTTTCGTCTTCGGACGCGGACTTGTCCGGTTTCACATCTTGGAAGTGAAATCGAATTTCAATATTAAGTCGAACTATTCCAACACTTATGCTTGACCCGGAGTCGGAATGCGGTTACTATCCGCGCGTCTTTCGGGATTCAATCGTCAGGTTTCGGCAGGAGGGTTGTGATGGCGAACGCTAAGCTGATCGAGAGTCTGAACCGGGCGCTGAGCCTTGAGCTGACGGCGGTCATCCAGTACATGCAGCACAGCTTTCTGGTGACCGGCGCGGAGCGCGAAGTTTACCGCTCCTACTTCCGCGACCAGAGCGGGGAGTCGCACGATCACGCCGAGATGCTCGGCGACAAGGTCGTCTCGCTCGGCGGCGTGCCGACGGTCGAGCCTGCGATGATCCGTCAGTCAACTGATCTCTCCGAGATGCTGCGGCAGGATTTGGAGATGGAGCGCGAGGCGCTCGCGGCCTACATGGAAGCCTGGAACGCCTGCGGCGACGAGGAGCTTCCCACCCGCTTCCTCCTCGAAGGCCGCATCGCGGACGAGCAGCGCCACGTCGAGGAACTGGAAAAGCTGACCTCGGAGCGCCGCGCCAGCGTCACGAAGGAGAAGATCACGCTGCGGCAGGTCGTGTAGGGGAGAACCGGGTGGGCCGTAAGCGGTGAGCGGTAAGCAGTAAGAAAACAAGCGGAAAGCCGAGAGTTAAAAAGGCAGCCGGCGACTCGTGGAGTCAGCCGGCTGCCTTTTGAACTTTTGCCGCCTTTGATTTTTTACGGAATCGCCCGCAACAGTCGGATTGTGCTCAGGCGATGGTCGGCATGTGAATGACTTTGGCCGCGGCCACCGGCTGATCCGATTCCGCACGTTTGGACGCGAGCCGGCGGCGGGCGACGGTGACGGCGCGGTGCAGCTCGTCGAGTTGATCTACTTCCAACTCGATGGTCTTCTGCGCGCACCAGCCGAGGCCGTCCGTCCAGGTAGAGAGGCGGAGGGCAAGGCACTCTTCGCCGTCACGATGCTGCATGACGACCTCGATCTTCTGTTCGGGGCGTGAAGAATTGAGGGCCTGCGCCGCCGTCTGGTTTTGAGTCCGCAAGGTTTTAGAAAACTCCTTCGAGCGTTCTGACCGCGTTCTGACCGGATTTCAGTCTCTGACGAAATTGAAATCCAATTTCAATTAAGATTATGCCCGCCGGCGCGTCGGGCTGTCAAGCGTTTATTTCAAGGCGGGTACGTTTTTTGTTTGCGGGAAGAGTTCACCGCCGCAAACGCGCAGGACGCAGATCGCCCAGGCGGCGGAAGGCGGCGGCGGAGGAAAGCCAGTTACGGAAACCCTGTGAAGTCACCCCAACATTTCTGGCAATGGTGAACTGTCAGTCGGGGGAGGTGGCAAATGTTATTCGTCGGTTTCGGGGGCGCGGCCCTGTTCGAGTGCGGCGAGCCTTTCTTCGAGCTGTCGGACGGTGCGCGCCATCTCGCCCAGGCGGCGGAAGGCGGCGGTCGAGCGCAGCCAGTCGCGGTTGTCGAAGGCCGGGATGCCGGAGATGACTTTGCCCGCGGGGACGTTGTGGCTCGTCGCGCTCTTGGCCGTGATGACCGCGTCGTCGCCGACGGTCAGGTGGCCCGCCACGCCCGCCTGGCCCGCGAGGATGACGCGGCGGCCGACGTGTGAGCTGCCCGCCAGCCCCACCTGCGCGCACAGCAGCGAGTCTTCGCCGACCGTGCAGGAGTGGCCGATCTGCACGAGGTTGTCGATCTTCGCGCCGCGGCGGATGCGCGTCTCGCCGACCGACGCGCAGTCGATGGTCGCGCCCGCGCCGATCTCCACGTCGTCTTCGATCACCACGCGGCCCGTCTGCGGAATCTTCAGCCAGCGGCCCTCCTCGTCCTTCGCGTAGCCGAAGCCGTCGGAGCCGACGACCGCGTTGTTATGAATCATGACGCGCGCTCCGACGATTGTGCCCTCGCGTAGAGCGACGCCGGAGTGGACTATCGTGTCTTCTCCAATGTTCACGCCGTCGTACAGGGTCGCGTTCGCGTGAATCTCGGAGCGCGCGCCGATGTCGACATGCCGACCGACGACGGCGCACGGGCCGACGTAGGCCGACCCGTGGACGCGCGCCGACGGGTCGATGACCGCCGACGGGTGGACGGAAGGGCCGCGGCGCGGTTCGGGGTGGAAGAGCCGTAGTGCGCGCGTGTACGCGAGGTATGGGTCGCGAGCGCGCAGGATCGCGATGTCGTCGCGGCCCGCCTCGGCATTCTCGGCGAGGTAAATCGCCGAAGCGCGGGTCGTCTTCACGCGCGGCGTGTATCGCGGGTTCGAGAGGAAGGTGACGTGGCCCGGCCCGGCCTCGTCCAGCCCGGCCGCGCCTGTGATTTCGATCTCACCGGCCGACTCCGGGTCGACGCGCGCGCCGGTCCGGGCGGCGAGTTCTGAAAGTCTCATAAGGAAATTGTCCGTGGTCAGTTGTCCGTTGTCCGTTGTTTGTGTTCGGGCAGCTAGCCGCTAAATCTGAGGCATTAAGCCCGCGTAACCGTGAGCAACGGACAACTGACCACGGACGACTGACGGATTGTTACATCAGGTTGACGGGGTCGATTTCAACATTGACGGAGTGGAGGTCGCAACCGCGGGCGGCTGCCGAGGCGAGGCCGAGGTCGAGCACGGCGCGCAGGCGCGGGCGGCTGCGCGACTTGACGAGCAGTTGGAACCTATGCTCGCCGCGCAGGCGCGCGAGCGGCGCGGGCGCGGGGCCGAGCACGCGGCACGAGCGATCCTCATTCGCCTCTTCGAGCGCCTCCTTGATGCCGACCGCGTTCTCGTGGACGCGCGAGGCGTCCGCGCCGTGGACGAGCAGCGCGGCGAGCGAGACGAATGGCGGGTAGCTCAAGTTCCGCCGGTAGCGAATCTCCTCTTCGTAGAACAACTCGTAGGATTGCGCGCAGGCGTGGCGCAAAGCGTAGTGTTCGGGGTGGTAGGTCTGGACGAGCACGCGCCCACGGCGGTCGCCCCGGCCGGCGCGCCCCGCGACCTGCGTGAGCAGTTGGAAGGTGCGCTCGGCGGCGCGGAAGTCGGGCATCGCGAGGCCGGCGTCCACCGAGACGACGCCGACGAGCGTGACGTTATGAAAGTCGTGGCCCTTCGCGATCATCTGCGTGCCGACGAGCATGTCCAGCTCGCCCGCGCCGAAGCGCAGGATGGCCTGCTCGTAGGTGCGGCGTCGCGAGGTCGTGTCGCGGTCTAATCGCGCGATGCGGAGCGCGGGGAACTTCTGCTGGATAATCTCCTCGATCTGCTCCGTGCCCTCGCCGACGTAGAAGATGTATACGCCCTTGCACGCGGGACATTGCGCGGGCGGGCGCTGGCGGAAGTCGCAGTAGTGGCAGACGAGGCTGCGCTCGCGGCGGTGGAAGGTGAGCGTCACGTCGCAGTTCGGGCACTGCATGCGCTCGCCGCAGGAGCGGCAGACGAGGAAGGTCGAGTAGCCGCGCCGGTTCAGAAGTATGATCGACTGCTCGCCGCGCCCGTGCGTCTCGGCGACGGCCGCCAAGAGTTCGTCAGAGAGCGGTTGTGCTTTCCCCGCGCGCGCGAAGACCGAGCGCATGTCAACGATCTCGGCCGAAGCCATCGCGCGGTTGGCGATGCGGTTGGGCAGTTCGAGGTAGCGGTACTTACCGGCGCGCGCGTTGTGGAAGGATTCGAGCGAGGGCGTGGCCGAGCCTAAGACCACGATGGCGCGCTCGCGGTGCGCGCGCACGACCGCCGTGTCGCGCCCGTTGTAGTAAGGCGACTCGGCCTGCCTGTAAGACGACTCGTGCTCCTCGTCCACTACGATGACGCCGAGGTTTCGCACCGGCGCGAAGACGGCCGAGCGCGTGCCGATGACGACGCGCGCCTCGCCCCGCCGGATGCGTCCCCACTCGTCGAAACGCTCGCCCGCCGTGAGAGACGAGTGAAAGATGGCGACCGCGTCGCCGAAGTGCGCGCGCAGGCGGCGCGAGAAGACGGGCGTCAGCGCGATCTCCGGGACGAGCATCATCGCCGAGCGCCCCTGGCGGAGCGCGGAGCGCATCGCGCGGATGTAGATTTCGGTCTTGCCGCTGCCCGTCACGCCGTGGAGCAGGAACGCTTTGAAGCCGCGCGCATCGATTGCCGTTTCGATCTCCGCGAGGGCTTCGCGCTGCTCCGCCGTCAAAACCAGATCGTCGGCCGCCGGCAGCTTCGCGCCCGCGAGCGGGTCGCGGCGGATTTCCCGCGCGAACACTTCGACGAGGCCGCGCCGTTCGAGCGACTGGACGGCCGACGGGCCCGCGCCCGACGCCTCGACGAGTTCCGCGAAAAGCATCTCGCCGCCGCGCGCGATGAGTGTTTCGACGACGCTTCGCTGCTGAACCGTCAGTTCGCGCCCGCCGCCGTTGCCGCCGTCTCGGCCGTTCCTGCCCGCTTCGCCCGCCCCGTTTTCGTGTGAGTCCGAACCTGACGCGCCCGCCCGCGGCGGGAGTAGTCGGACGGCCTTGCGCCGCTTCGTGCGGGCGAGCGCGGTGCGCTGACGGTGGTGAACGGTGAGCCAGCCGGAGCTTTCGAGCTGGCGCACGGCCGCGGCGGCGCGCGCCGGGCCGACTTCCGTAGCGACGCGGCGGAGCGTGACTTCAGTCTCCTCGGCGACGAGACGCAGCACGCGCGCCTTCGCCGTCGCCGCGCGGCGCGGCGGCAGGCGGGCGAGTTCGTCTCGGCCGTCGGGCGTGACGGTCAGAACCTGTTCGACCGTCGCGTTGAGGCCCGCGGGCAGCGCGGCCTTGATAACTTCGCCCCAGGGCGCGGCGTAGTAGTCTGCGATCCAGCGTGTGATTTCGAGGACTTCGGGCGTGACCAGAGGCTCCGCGTCGAGCAGTTCTTCGGCCTCCTTGATCTCGACCTCTTCGAGTTCGACCGAGGGGTCGAGTTCGTCGTGCAGCGCGACGACGTAAGCGGTCACGAGCTTGCGTCCGAAGGGCACGAGCAGGCGCGAGCCGACGCGCACGTCTTCGGCCAGCGCGGCCGGCAGCCGGTAGGTGAAGGTGCGCTGCACGCGCACGGGCACGGCCACCTCCGCGAACTGCGGGGCACTTTCGTTGCTCGTTCCGTGGTGCGCGTCGAGGTCGGGAGTCCTGACGGGGGCGTTCGTGCTCGGCACGCGGAGAAGTTACCGCGGCGCGGCGAAAAAAGGGAAGTGCGGACGGCGTGAAATGTTCGGCGAAAACGTTTCCGGCGGGCGTGCGACTCTCCCTTGCGCCTCACTCGGCCGCCCGCTCCCGCCGAACTTCGGGCAGCGGGCGCAGGCTCAGGACGAGCGACAGGATCGCGACGGCGAAGCCGACGGTCTTGATGACGAGCACCCACTCGGCGGAGACCGGCGCGGGGTCGGGCAGGCCCTGCCTGACGCGATCAATCTGGAAGAAGAAGCTCGGGTAGATCATCCCGCACGCGAAGCCCCACCCGGCGGCGAGGAAACGCTGCCCCGTGCGCGGGTCGCGCAGCACGCGCCACGCGCCGTAGAGCAGCAGCCCGGCGAGGAAGAAGTCGTCGAAGTAGGCGGCCGGGTCTTCGCGCCAGGTGCCCCACCTGCGGATCGTCTCGGCGATGGGCGTCAGCACGCCGATCACGAAGGCGGCGTCGCGGCTGAAACGGATGCTCATTGTTCGTTATCGCGGGCCGGCGGCGCGCGGCACAACTCATTTGCCGGCGAGGAAGTCGCGCACCTTCTTCATGTCCTCCCAGACTTCGCGCTTCTTCGAGGGGTCGCGCAGGAGGTAGGCCGGGTTGAAGGTGGGCATGAGGTGCGCGCCGTGGTAGTCGTGGAACTCGCCGCGCACCTGCGAGATCGGTTTCTTGGTGCGGAGCAGGGCGCGCGTCGGCGTGTTGCCGAAGCTGATGATGACTTGCGGGCGGACGGCGGCCATCTCGCGGTGCAGGTAGGGCGTGAAGAACTTGAGCACGTCGGGCGTCAGCTCGTCGCCCGTCGAGATCATTTTGACGACGTTGGTCAGGTAGCAGTCGGCGCGGCGCAGGCCGACCGAGAGGAGGATTTTGTCGAGCATCTGGCCGGCCGGCCCCATGAAGGGTTTCCCGCTGTCGATGTCTGGCGGGCCGGGCGACTCGCCGACGACCGCCGCGCGCGCTCCGCGCTTCCCCGCGCCGAAGATGAAGATGCGATCCCTGTACTGCGGCAGTTGCTTGGCGCGCTGGAGGAGTTCGGCGTTGATCTCTTCGGGCGTCTCGTCGCGCGCCGCCGGCCCGTCGTCGAAGAGTGAGAGTTCGGCCATAAAAAACTGTCCGTGGTCAGTTGTCCTTTGCCCGTTGTTTGAGCCTCCCAAGCTCGCCGCCCGCGACGTGACTCGAAGGCCGAAGCGGCACATGCAACGGACAACTGACTACGGACAACTGACGATCTTTCAGTTCATCACTCACCATCCGCCTTCTTCGACTTGCTCAGGTAGTCGCGCACCTTCTTCATGTCCTCCCACGTCTCGCGCTTCTTCGACGGGTCGCGCAAAAGATACGCGGGGTGGAAGGTCGGCATCACCTTGATGCCCTTGTAATCCTGGAACGTGCCGCGCACTTTGGTGATGCCGACTTTGGTGTCGAGCAGGTTGTGCATCGCGGTGTTGCCGAGGACGACGATCACGTCGGGGCGGACGATGGCGATTTCGCGCAGCAAAAACGGCTTGCAGACGGCGGCCTCGGCCGTCGTCGGCGTGCGGTTGTTCTGCGGGCGGCAGCGGTTGACGTTGCCGATGAAAACGTCCTCGCGCTTCATGCCGATGGCCTCTACGATCTTGTTGAGCAACTGCCCCGCGCGGCCGACGAAGGGGCGGCCCTGCGCGTCCTCGTCCGCGCCCGGAGCTTCGCCGACGAACATGAGCCGCGCCTTCGGGTTGCCCTCGCTGTGGACGATCTTGGTGCGCCCCTCGCAACAGAGCGGGCAGCGCATGCAGAGGCCCACGTCCTCGCGTATGTCTTCGAGCGTCTCGCCGGGGCGGCCGAGTGAGAGTTCGTCCTGCGGCGCGATCTCGCCGAAGAGCGTCTCGCGCGGCGCGGGCGGGGCGGGGTCGGGCGTGCGGACTGGTTTACGTTTCGGCATCTCTTCAAAAACCTTGCCGGGGGACTGATCGTTCGTAACGGGCCAGGACTTTGCGCCGGGCCGCGACGTTGTATCGGGCTGCGACTCCGGCGGCGCGGGAGGTTGTGCGGCGCCCGGTCTCGCATCAGACGGATGCTTCGGTTCGACCGGCGCGGCAGGCTGACGCGATTCCGCTTCGGCGTTGCGGCGCAGGGCGGCGAAGCGTTGCGCGTCCGCCCGCGCGCTCGCTGGGGACGGCCGGGGCGTCGCCGCTTTAAATAGCACTTCGCCCGGCGCGTCCTGTCCTGCAACTTCCGGCGCGTTGAACTCGACGCCCGTGACGCCAAGCTCACGAAAATACTCAAGCTGCTCGCCGACCTCCTCGACCAGCGACAACAACTCTTCGCGCTGCGCCTCCGCCGTCACGCCTGCACCGCGAGCGCCGGCTGCTTCCGGCGGAGCCTCGCGACCTCGTCGAGAATTTTGTGGGCGGCTTCCAACTTCGACATGAGCGGCAGCTCGACCGGCGCTTCGCGGTCGGCAGCGAGCAGGGTCACGACGTTGGTCTCGCCGTCGAAGCCCGCGCCGTCGGCCGTGATGTCGTTGGCGACGATGGCGTCGAGCTTCTTGCGCCGCAGCTTCTCTCTCGCGTTCTCGACGACGCGCTCGCTCTCGGCGGCGAAGCCTACGACGAGCAGCCCCTCGTGGCGCGATTCGGAGACGGCGGCGAGGATGTCGGGCGTGCGCTCAAGTTCGAGCGTGAGCCGCGCGGCCGACTTCTTGATCTTCTGCGCGGCGGGCGCGGACGGGCGGTAGTCCGCGACGGCCGCCGCGCCGATGAAGACTGTGGCCGCCGTGATCTCGCGCGTCACGGCGTCCTGCATTTCGCCGGCCGAGAGGGCGGAGACGACGCGCACACCCGCGGGCGGCCGAACGCTCGTCGCGCCAGCGACGATTGTCACGTCAGCTCCGCGTTCGCGCGCGGCCTCGGCCAAGGCGAAGCCCATCCGGCCGGAAGACCGGTTCGTGATGAAGCGCACCGGGTCGATCTCCTCGCGCGTCGCGCCTGCCGTGATCAGGACGCGCTCGCCCGCGAGGTCTCGCGCGCGGAGCGCCGCCCCGTCGTTACCCACGGATGAAGTGAGTTCGCCGAGGCCGTTCGGCGTCAGACGGCCGCCCGCGGCCTTCAAGATTTCGAGCGCGGCGGCGACGATTATTTCGGGCGCGCTCAGGCGGCCCGGCCCGATTGTGCCGCAGGCCATCTCGCCCGCGTCAGGCTCGACTACGTGGACGCCGTCGGCGCGTAGCCTTTCGAGGTTGCGGCGCGTCGCCGGGTGTTCCCACATCGTCGTGTTCATCGCGGGCGCGACGAGGACGGGCGCGGTGCAGGCGAGGTAAGTCGTCGTCAGGAAGTCGTCGGCGACGCCGTTGGCGAACTTCGCGATGACGTTGGCGGTCGCGGGCGCGACGACGAGGAGATCGACCGTCTGCGAGAAGGTGATGTGGGCGATGGGGTCGGGGTTGTCGGCGGCATAGTCGTCAACGACGACGTGCTCGCCCGAAAGGGCGCGGAAGGTGAGCGGGGCGATCATCTTCGTGGCGTGCTCGGTCATCGCCACGCGTACCCGACAGCCGGCGCGCTGCAACCCGCGCAGGACTTCCGCCGCCTTGTAGGCCGCGATGCCGCCCGAGACGCCGAGCGCGACGCGCCTGCCCTCGACGGACGAATCTCTCGTCTCCCGCGACATACTACTCCGCGCTCAGCGCCCCGCGGGCTTGGCCGCGGCGATGGCGAACGAGTTGAGAAACTTATCGACCGTCGCGTCGCCCTCTTTCCCGCCGAGGGCGTGGAAGGCGTAAACGTGGCTCGCCGTCATGTACATTCTGAGCACGCCGTCGATGCGCCGGCCGTTGCCGCTCATAGTGATGGCATACTGCTTGCCCGGATGACCGCTCAGCGTCAACTCCCGCTGGAACGTCACCTCGCACGTCAAGCCCTGCTTGCGAGCAGGCTCACAGTAGGAGTCGAGGAAGCCCTTGGCGAAAGAGTCGAAACTGACTGCGCCGCGTTGGAATAGCCCCCGGTAATCTAACGACGCGACGTAGAAGGAGTGGGTCTGGGTCTCGCTCAAGTGCGTGCGCATCTGCATGCGCTGGTTGTCTGGGTTGACTTTAGTCTCCGAGGTGGGCGTGGTCGGCAGTTGGACATAAAAGCCCTCCCCCTCCGGCTCAAATTTCTGCCACGCTACCTTAGTGTTGGCGGTCGCGTTCGAGGCGGGAGCGTTCGCCGTCGGCGCGTTCCCGGCGGCGAGTTTGTCGGTCGGGTTTTTTTCCGTCGGGGCCGGCACTGACTTCGCCGCTTCGAGCCTTCGGATATTGTTGCGCGCAAGCGCGGCGAAGCGGCCCGACGGGTAGGAGTCGAGGTAAGCCTTGAAGTCATCGGCGTCCGTGCTCGACTTGATGCTCTCCCAGAAACTCAGCTCTATCGCCGCCGGATCGACCGGCACGGCCGGCGCAGGACTCGGGGCCTTGACCGTCACCTCGACGCTCTTCCCGTCCGTCTTGATTTTCACGAAGACAAAGTCGCCCGACTCGTGCCCGCTGTTTCTAAGTGGGTTGTATTCGGGCGTCTGCTGGGCGCGGCCTGCGACCGGCTCTTGGACGTAATGGCGGAACAGTTCGGCGGCGGTGAACTTGCCCTTGTCCATCTCGCGCAGGCCACGCAAGAGCGCGCTGGCGAAGACGGAATGACCGCCGCCGCCGCCGTCGGCTACGGGCTCGTCCCCGCCAGACGCCATTAGGGTGCGCGAGCGGCCGGCCATCATGCGCTGAATGAACTGCTCGCGGGCGTTGGGCGGCGGCAGGGCTTCGCCGAGGCCGCGCGTCAGTGTGCCGGAGTAGCAACTGTCCGAGATGACCAAGACGTGGCGGGCGGGGATGGCGCGGATGCGAGTCGTAATGTCGTCGGCGCTGATCCAGTTCGAGTCGTCGTCGCGAGTCGCGTCAACGGGGAGCCAGTAGGACTTGTCCGCCTGCGCGTCGTTGATGCCGTGGCCGGCGTAATAGACGAGTAGGTTGGCGTCCAGCCCCAGCGTCTGGCGGTAGGAGAAGATCGCCGAGACGATCTGCTGGCGGGTCGCGTTGAGCAGCAACCGCGTCTCGAAACCGTAAAACTCTTTCAGGAGCGACGCGACCTCGCGGGCGTCCGCCTCGGCAGTCTTGAGCTTCGGCAGCGAGGCGTAGTTGTTGTTGCCGATCACCAGCGCGTGGTAGCCGCCCGCGCCTGACTGCGCCGTGGCCGCGGCGGCCGAGAAGATCAGCATGGCGATGGCGAGTAGCGTGTTTGATCTTCTCATCGGTTGCGCCCCTCCGGCCGGGTCGGCGCGGGAGTTCGGAAACTGTGGGCGAAGCTAATTCGGCGAAAATGTAGCACCGCGCCTCCGAGGGCGCAAACGGGCGAGGACTGGTATGTGGTGTCATGACTATTCTGATTCGGGCGGCGCTCGCCCGCGCGCGTGACGCAGTTTCCTGATGAAGCTGTGGTAAACTTTCCGGCGTCCCCCATAAAACTCTCACGAGACAGTTCGGAAGACGATTAGTCGATGCCGGTCGTGTTGCGAGTGAAGGCGTGTGGCGTGAGGCGGTGGCGCGGGCCGCGTGCGGCGGCGCGACTACTGCTCTGCGCCGCGCTGGCGGTCTGTGCCGGCGTGGGGCGCGCGCAGGACGACGTGCCGCCGGATGAGCAGGAGTTCGGCCCCGTGGTGCGCGCCTACCTCGGCTACCTGCGCGCGGAGCAGTTGGTGACGGACGACCGCGCCAGCCGCCGCGAGGTCAGCACGGCTTACGTGCGCCGCAACTCGAACCGCGTCCGTGCGCTGCGCCAGATGGCGATCCGCATCGCGCGCGAGACGAAGAACGACTACCTGCCCGAACTCTACGCCGTCGCCCGCGACGAACTCGGCACGCTCTTCGAGACGCCGCCGCGCCCCGAAACTTTCCGCGAGGGCGAAGTGCTCAACGACACCTTTCGCTACCTCGGCCCCGTTCGCACGGGCGAGCTGTTCTACCTCTTCGCGCGCCTGGACACCTACGAGCAGGCCGAGCTGTTGAAGAAGCACGGCGGGCAGCAGCCGGAGCCTGCTTCAAGGCCGGCCAGCGCAGCGTCGCGGCCGGCCGGCACGGAAGCGCAGCCGAGTAAGACTTCGGAGAGCGGCGCTACGCAGACCACCGACGCGCGGAGGGCCGGCGCGCAGAACGGCGCGACGCAACCCGCCGACGCGCAGCACCCGACGCCCGCCACGCGCCCGCGCCGTGTGCCGCCGCCCGACGCCGAACCCCCGTCCCAGCCGAAGCCTTTGCGATGAAGCAGCCGACGCTCTTCGAGGAGAGAACGCCGAAAAACCCCGACGGCGGCGAGCGCCTGACGCTCTTTGCCCTCGGCGAATTCCAGGCGCGCGGCAAGGCGCTCGCCAACCGCGAGCTTCCGCTCGACCGCCTGCGCGGCGCCCTCCGCCGCGCGTCCGAAGCACTCGGCTTCGAGGAGCCTGACGACGAGTCGGCCGCACGCGCGCTCGGCGCGCTGGGCGCGCACGTCAGCCGCGTCCCGCCCTTCGTCGCCAAACACCCCTACCGCGTCACCGTGCCCCCGTCACTCGCCGACCGCGCGCTGAAGTTTTACGAGGAGACCGTCGGGCAGAAGAAGTCTGACACGACGGCCGAGACCGGCGGCGAGGATTAACGTGCGCTTCAAATCTCGCCGTGTCCAGCCAGGGTTGATCTATCAAGAAAACAATCATTGCGCGCTCCAGACCCTTCTGCTAGGATGCGCGCACTTTTTCAGTTCCCAGAAGAAATCCCTTGGCGCAAAACCGGCCCGCTTGATGTGTCGCGCCGCGGCGCGCGTGAGCAGATGAAAACAGACGACAGTCGACGCAAGTTTCTGGGCCGCGCCGCCGCGGGGCTTGGTGCCGCCGCCATCGTCACGCCGCTCCGCACGCCCGCGCTCGCGTCGGAGTTCCCGCAGGAGCGCGCCGCCGGGTCGCAGTTCACGAGCCGGCCGCCGCTCGCAGTAGCCAGCGGCAACGGAGTGGCCGCCGTCACGAAGGCGGTCGAGGTGATGCGAGGGGGCGGTGACACGCTCGACGCCGTGATCCAGGGTGTCAACATCGTCGAGCTAGACCCGAAGGACAACTCGGTCGGCTACGGCGGCCTGCCGAACGAGCGCGGCGACGTGGAGCTGGACGCGAGCTGCATGCACGGGCCGACGCGGCGCGCCGGCGCGGTCGCAAGCTTGCGCGGCGTCCGCGAGCCGTCGAAAGTAGCGCGCGCCGTGTTGGAGCGCACGGATCACATACTGATCGTCGGTCAGGGCGCGCGCGAGTTCGCCACCGCGCACGGCTTCGAGGACGTGAACCTGCTCACCGAGGAGTCGCGTCTCGCCTGGCTGCGCTGGAAGGAGACGCTCTCCCCCGCCGACAAGTGGGGGCCTAGCCCCTACACGCCCGCGCCCGCCTCCCCGGCAGGCCAGCGCCGCATCGCCGCCGAGCGCCAGAGGCCGAGCTACCAACTGGCCGAAACATACGCCGGGGGCGACCCGGCCCGCCGCGACGAGTTGCTCGCCTGGGCCGACGAAGTCGCCCGCCACCCGCCCACGGGCACGATCAACTGCATCGCCCTCGACAGCGCCCGCGACATCAGCGGCGTGACCACGACGAGCGGTCTGGCCTGGAAAATACCGGGCCGTGTGGGCGATTCGCCCCTCGTCGGCTGCGGCCTCTACGTGGACAACGAGGTCGGCGCGGCCGGCTCGACGGGCCGCGGCGAGGAGGTCATCTACATCAACGGGGCGCGCACCGTCGTCGAGTACATGAAGCGCGGCGCGTCGCCCGAACAGGCCTGCCTCGACGCCCTGAAACTGGTCGCTGCCCGCTACGGCAACGATCAGGAGAAACTGCGCGAAATCGACGTTAACTTCTACGCCCTCAACAAGCGGGGCGACTTCGCCGGGGCGGCCATTTGGAGCGGCACGCGCACCGCGCGCGGCGAGTTGCGCCGCCGCCAGTTCGCAGCCGCCGCGGACGGCGGGAAGGGTCGCCTCTACGAGAGCGCCTACCTGTTCGAGCGGCGGGCCTGACTTTCGTACAGCCCCGGCGGGCCAGCCGGGCCGAAGTTAGGCCAAAAAATGGTCAGAATTGAGAGAAATGTTTGTTGACAGGGGATTGGTATTCGTGTAAAAAGGCTTGGTCAAAGCGGCCCACAGAGGCCGGCGACTAAATTTTTTTCGGAATCTTTCACAGGGCGCACCCACAACGCTGAGGCGGATAAGGGCTAGGACTTTCTCGAAAAACGCCTCCCGCCGAGTCCTACAGGACGCTTGCGGCGCTCTTGAAAAAAAACCTTGGTTCAGTCTACGGGAGGATTATGATGATCAGCAGAACTTGGAGCCGCGCGGCCCTTTCACTCAGCCTGGCGGTCGCCGTTGTGTGCACCTACTCGATGGTCGGGTTGGCCGCGCCGCAGGCAGGCCCCTCGGGCGAACTGTCGGTGGTCGGCGAAGTTTCCGTCAACGGCACGAATGCCATCTCCGGCGCGACCGTCTTCAGCGACAGCGCCATCACGACGGGGCAGAACTCCAGCGCGGTCGTCAGCCTCGGCAAGTTGGGCCGCGTCGAGCTGATGCCTAACTCCAGCCTTAAACTCACGTTCAACGAGGGCACGGTCACCGGCGCGCTCGACGCCGGCAAGGTTCGCTTCTCGACCTCGACGGGCATCGCCTCGAGCGTCGTGACGAAGGACGGCACGGCCGTGGCCGACAATTCCGCGCCGAACGTCTTCGTCGTTGACGTCGAGTGCGGCAACACGATCGTCTCAACGCAGGCCGGCCGCGTCGAGCTTCGCTCGGGCAGCACGGTCAAGCAGATCGCCGCCGGCAACCAGGACACGGCCGGCACGGCCCAGCCCGGCTCGCGCTGCACGCGCCTGACGCGTGACACCGACTTCGGCTCTCTTTCGGGCGGCTCGCTGGCGCTGCTCCTGCTCGGCATCGGTGGTGCGATTGCCGCGGCCATCCTTGCGACCCAGGACGACGACGAGTTCGCCACCGGCGACGACACCATCGTCATCAGCCCGTCCCGCTAATCCGGCTCTCGGCGGCTTCGGGTGAGCTTCTGCTGCCCGCGCGGGGCGTCTCGCGCGCGTAGATCGAGAACATAACTTTGCGGGTCACGCGGTTGTTCGACGCCGCGTGACCCGCAAAATTTTGTCTGCCGCCCCCGAAGGCGACGATAAGTGACGGGTAAGACGCTGCTATCTGCGGCGTAGTCGTCGAAGCAGCAGGCGGATTTATTTGTCACTTACTACCAGCACTCTTTGACGAATGCATATTGCAGTTATCGGGACGGGGTACGTCGGCCTGGTCACGGGGACCTGCTTCGCCGAATTCGGCGTCAACGTGACGTGCGTTGATATAGACGAGGCGAAGATCGCGCGCCTGCGCGAGGGGCAGATTCCCATCTACGAACCCGGCCTCGAACAGTTGGTCGAGAAAAACTCGCAGGCCGGCCGCCTCTCCTTCACAACCGACCTCGCGTCGGCGGTCGAGCAGTCGCTCGTCGTCTTCCTGGCGGTCGGCACGCCGCCGAGGGAGGACGGCTCCGCAGACCTCTCCTTCGTCGAGGGCGCGGCGCGCGTGGTGGCGCGCCACATGAACGGCTACAAGGTGGTCGTCACGAAATCCACCGTACCCGTGGGCACGGGCGAGCGCCTGCGGCGGCTCATCCGGGAGGAGCGGCCCGGAGCGAAGTTCGGCGTGGTCTCGAACCCGGAGTTCCTGCGCGAGGGGGCCGCGATTAACGACTTCATGCGCCCCGACCGCGTCGTCATCGGCTCGCGCGACGAGGAGGCCGTCGCCATCATGCGCGACCTCTACCGCCCGCTATACCTGATCGAGACCCCCTTCGTCGTGACCTCGCTCGAAGCTGCCGAGCTTTCAAAGTACGCCGCCAACGCCTTCCTCGCGACCAAGATCTCCTTCATCAACGAGATCGCTAACCTCTGCGACCGGGTGGGCTGCGATGTGCACGACGTGGCGAAAGCGGTCGGGATGGACGGCCGGATCGGCCGCAAGTTCCTGCACCCCGGCCCCGGCTTCGGCGGCTCCTGCTTCCCCAAAGACACCAGGGCGCTCGCCTCGCTGGCGCGCGAGGCCGGCACGCCGTCGCGGATCGTCGAGTCGGTGATCGAGGTGAATGACCGCCAGCGCCGCCTGATGATCGAGAAGATCGAGCGGCTGGCGGGCGACGTGTCCGGCAAACTGGTTGCCGTGCTCGGCCTCTCCTTCAAGCCCGAGACGGACGACATGCGCGAGGCCCCGTCCGTTGACATCATCAGGGCGCTCGTGGGGAAGGGCGCGAGGGTGCGCGCCTACGATCCCGTGGCGGCGGACGCGGCGCGCTCGCTGCTGCCGGAGATCGAGTACGCCGCCGACGAGTACGCCGCCGTCGAAGGCGCTGACTGCCTCGTCTTCGTCACCGAGTGGAACCAGTTCCGCGCACTCGACATGGCCCGCGTCCGCTCGCTGATGCGCGATCCGCGCGTCGCAGACCTGCGGAACATCTACGAACCCGAAGACATGCGCGCTCTCGGCTTCAGCTACGTGGGCGTCGGCAGGTGAGTGAAAGCGATTAGCCGTTAGCTTTTAGCTGTTAGCCGGGAACAAGATAGTCTTGTTCCCGGCTAACAGCTAAAAGCTAATCGCTAACAGCCACCTTTCTATGTCTCTCTCCGGAATCGTACTGGTGACGGGCGGGGCGGGCTTCGTCGGCTCGCACATCGCGGCGGCGCTTGCCGGGCGCGGCGCGCGCGTGCGCGTGCTCGACGATCTCTCGACCGGCCACGCCGAGAATCTTGAGGCAATCGGCGGCGGCGTGGATTTCGTCCGGGGCAGCGTGGCCGACCCTGCGGCCCTGCGCCGCGCGCTGGAAGGCGTGGAGCTGGTCTTCCACGAGGCGGCCATCCCGTCCGTGCCGCGCTCGGTCGATAACCCGCGCGAGACGCACGACGCCTGCGTCGAGGGCACGTTCGCGCTGCTGCTCGCCGCGCGCGACGCGGGCGTCCGCCGCGTCGTTTACGCCGCGTCCTCGTCCGCCTACGGCGATCAGCCCGAGCTTCCGAAGGTCGAGACGATGGCGCCCGATCCGCTCTCGCCTTACGCGGTGGCGAAGCTCGTCGGCGAGTACTACTGCCAGGTCTTCGCGCGGGCCTACAAGCTCGAAACCGTGTCCCTGCGCTACTTCAACGTCTTCGGCCCGCGCCAGGACCCGAGTTCACAGTACTCGGGCGTCATCTCGCGCTTCATCAGCGCGCTCGCGTCGGGGCAGACGCCCGTCATCTACGGCGACGGCGGGCAGACGCGCGATTTCACCTACGTCTCGAACGCCGTGGAAGCCAACCTCCTCGCCGCCGAATCGAAGGACGCGGTCGGCCGGACGATCAACGTCGCCGCCGGCCGCCAGACCTCGCTCAACGAACTGCTCTCGATCATCAAAAAAGTGATCGGCCGCGAGGAAGTTCAGGCCGAGTACCGCGATGCCAGGGTGGGCGACGTGCGACACAGCCTCGCCGACATCACGCGCGCCCGCACGCTCCTCGGCTACGAGCCGCGCGTCACGTTAGAAGAGGGCCTACAGAAGACGCTCGACTGGTGGAAGCAGAGCCGCTTCGCGAGATAGCCATAAACGGTGAGCGGTAAACCGCGACGGTTGACGGGAGAAGGCAAACCTCTTCCCCGTCACCCGTCGCGGTTTACCGCTCACGGCCTTTTTACTGTTCGGCCGTCGCGAGCCGCTTGAGACTGTCGGTGTAGGCTGGGCGCGCGACGCCGCGGTCGGTAATGATGGCGGCGATGAGTTCGTTGGGGGTCACGTCGAAGGCGGGGTTGTGCGCGGGGACGCCGTCGGGCGTGAGCTGATGGTCGCGCAGGTGCGTGACCTCGCGCACGTTACGCTCCTCGATGGGGATGCCGTCGCCCGTGGGGATTTCGAGATCGATGGTGGAGACGGGCGCGGCGACGTAGAAGGGGATGCCGTGTTGGCGGGCGAGGACGGCTACCATGTAGGTTCCGATCTTGTTGGCCGTGTCGCCGTTCGCGGCGATGCGGTCGGCCCCGACGACGACGCAGTCAATCTTGCCCTGCTTCATCACGTGGCCCGCCATGTTGTCTGTGATGACGGTGACGGGGATTCCGTCCTTCGCCAGCTCCCACGCGGTCAGCCGCGCGCCCTGGAGGAAGGGGCGCGTCTCGTCGGCGATTACGGCGACGCGCTTTCCCGCGTCGCGCGCGCCGCGGACGACGCCGAGCGCGGTGCCGTAATCGCCGGCCGTAGCCAACGCGCCTGCGTTGCAGTGCGTCAGGACGGTCGCGCCGTCGGGTATCAGCTCTCCGCCGAAGCGACCCAGGCGGCGGTTGGAGGCGATGTCCTCCTCGTAAACCCGGACGGCCTCTTCGATCAGGCGCTGCTTGATCTCGTTGGCGTCGTCGGTCTCCGAGGCGGCGCGTTCGAAGGCGCGGCGCATGCGCTCGATGCCCCAGAAGAGGTTGACGGCCGTGGGCCGGGTGCGTGACATCAGGTCGCACATGTAGTCGAAGTCGTAGCGCAGGTCGGCGGCGTTCGTGGCGACGGCCTGCTTGATGCCGACGGCGAGACCGAGCGCGGCGGAGACGCCGATGGCCGGAGCGCCGCGCACGGCCATATCTTTGATCGCCTCGGCCACCTCCTCGGCCGAGCGCAGCACCAGGTACTTCTCCTCGTTCGGCAGCAGCCGCTGGTCGAGCATCCTCACGCCCTCGTCCGTCCACTCCACGGTCTTGATCATCAGGAAAATTCTCCCGAAAAAATTGGGCGAGACCGGGCGGCCGAAAAGTAGCGCCCGCCGGCCTCGCCGTTCACGTCGCATCTTACCCGATTGGCGCGGCCCGGCGAAAGAAAGGCCGCGCGCCCGCTCGTTGAACCGGACCCGATTAGCGGGCCGGTCGTGACGGGCCTCGCGGCCTTCCTGCGTCGCAGGGTTCTTTGCTTACGTCGCGTCCCTGACGGCCGAGCGCACGTCGCCGCGCGTCAGCAGCCCGCCGATGAGGAAGACGAGGCCGAGCAGGATGTGCAGCCCGTGCTCCGGCGCGGCCAGTTCGAGAGTCCCCCCGATCACCTTCCAAAGGCTGGCCTCGGAGGAGTGGGCCGGGACGTTAACCGTGTGCGCGGTGGCGTCGCCCCCGAGCAGGTAGCCGGCGATGCCGAGCAGCGCGTACACGGCCCCGAAGACGATGCAGAAGGTGCGCGCGGCGGCGAGCGTACCCTTCAGCCCGAGGTAGAGCGCGAGCGCGCCGGAGATGAGGTGGACGAGGTTATGAACCACATTCAGGTGCATCCCCATCATGCCGGGCGCGACGAAGCCGAGCAGCCCGACCAGGATGAAGGCCACGCCGAGGATAGTCGCAACTGTCTTAGCCATTTTTCCCTGTTGCCTCCTTTGGGAGAAAAAGGTGAACGGTGCCAGCGGCGGCCGACGCCTGTCCGACGCCGCGATACGGTGAACTGGGACGAATCGCGCGGATTGTACACCACTTTCGGCCGGCGACAGTGTTGGATTTATGATTCAACTGTCACGGAACTCTCCGTTTCCGCGCCCGCGCACGCCGGTGCTATACTCCGGCCGGAAAGTCCGTTGACGTGCACGCGCGAGAAGTTTTTACAGCCCGGCGACCCTGCGGGGCCGCCCCGTCACGGTGATGCCATGCGCCTGATCGCCACGTGCCTCCTGCTGCTTGTCCTGCTGCCGTCTTCGGCCGCCGCCTACACGCTCGTGATGCGCGGCGGCCGGCGCGTAGAAATCGCCGAAGGCTTCCGCCTGAGCGGCGCGCAGTTGACCTACGAGGCCGCTCCGGGCGTCTCGGTCACGCTCCCGCTCGACCTGGTGGATGTGGCGGAGACCGAGCGCGCGAACAACGAACCGGCCGGCAGTTTCTTCCGCCGCGCCGCCGCGGCTCGGGGCTCGCAGGGGCGGCCGGCGGCAGGCGCGCAGGACGGCCCGACGGCGACGACGCCCCGCGCCACGCCGACGCTGACGAACAGGGAACTCGAACCCGTACGCCGCACGCGGGTCGAAAGCGAGCGCGCTTACGAGCGCAGGCGCGCCGAGCTGGGGCTGCCTTCGGCCGAGGAGGCGCGGCGGCGCGACCAGGAGGACGAGCGGGCGATGCGCGAGCGCGCGCGGCGGCAGGACGAGGAAGACGCGGACGGTGAAGGCTACTGGCGCGGGCGGGCCGCGGCCCTGCGCGAAGAGGCGGGTGCGCTCGACGCCGAGATCGACTACCTGCGCGGTCTGCTGGCCGAAACGTCCGGCAACTCTTCGGCGGGCTTCTCGTCCTCCTCCGGCCTCGCCGCGGGCGCGCTGACCGTCGTCGCAGACCCGCGCTTTCACTTCGGGCGCGGCGGCTTCCCGACAAACCTCCCGACCGGGACGGCCTACGCGCGCAACCCCGCGAACGCACTGCTGCACGACTTCGGCGGCAATCGCTCCGGCCGCAGTCGCTCCGGCGCGACCCTCGGCTTCAACGTCAACGGCGGGACGCGCGCCGGCTTCGGTTACTCCAAACGAAACTCGCGCGCTCCGTTCTCGCGTCGGCTCCCGCGCGGGCGGTTCGCGCACCAACGCTCCGTCTTCTTCGCGCCCGGCTTCGTCGGCATCGTCGCCCCGTTCGACTACGCCTCGGCCGACTCGTCCGCGCTCGCCACGCGCCTGCGTCTGCTCGAAGGCGCGCGCGCGGGGCTGGCGGCGCGCTGGCGTCGGCTCGAAGAGGACGCGCGTCGCGCCGGAGCGCCGCCCGGCTGGCTGCGCCCCTGAGAGTTTCCCTAAAACCCTCACGAGAGGAGTTTCGAGCGCAACGCGCGATGAGCGAGATGCGAGAGCCGGCAAGGGTCGGCCCCGCCGAGGCGTGGGCGCTGGTTGAAGGCGGGCGCGACCCCGTCTTCCTGGACACGCGCAACCCGTACCACCGCGCCAAGAGCGACTGGCAGATACCCGGCAGCCTACGCATCTGGCGCGGCGAACTGGAGGAGCGGATCGACGAAGTGCCCCGGCGTCGCCCCGTCGTCATCTACTGCGCGTGCCACTACGAGCATTCGAGCACCCGCGCCGCGCTCATTCTGGAAGAGTACGATTTCACGGAACTCTACATCCTCGTCGGCGGCATCAAGTCGTGGGAGGATGCGGGACTCCCGCTCGAACACAAGTCCGAAGAGTCCGACGGCGTCAGACACCTCGCCGTCGGCCCGTTCGGTTAGAGCATTTGCTAACAGCTAACAGCTAATCGCTAACGGCTTATGAAACCTGGTTGGGCGGCCGTCATCGGCCTTGAGATTCACGCGCAACTGAGCACCGAGTCGAAGATCTTCTGCGGCTGCTCGACGCGCTTCGGCGACGAGCCGAACGCCAACACCTGCCCCGTCTGCCTCGGCCTGCCCGGGGCGCTGCCCGTCCTGAACTGGCGCGCGGTCGAACTCGGCGCGCGGGCCGCGCTCTCGTTGGGGCTACAGATTAACGAGCGTTCCATCTTCGCCCGAAAAAACTATTTCTATCCAGACCT
>DATHBT010000234.1:0-22449 GCA_035295985.1 Pyrinomonadaceae bacterium
CCGCGCCATCGCGCCGCCGACCACCTGGCCGCCCGCGAGCACGGCCGCGTTCTCCGTCCCCAGGCTGACCGCCTCGCCCAGCTCCGCGAACCGCCCGGTCTTCAACTCGCCGCCTTCGAGCAGCGCGCGCACGTTGCGCGCCGCGAGCGCGGACTGCTGGAAGGCGAGCTGCGCCGTGCCCGCCAGGCTCGGCTCCACGTCGCGGAAGGCCGCGATGTCGCCGACGACGAAGACCTCCCCGCGCCCGCGCGCCTGTAGAGTCTGCTCGACGACCACGAGTCCGCGCCTGTCTTTTTCGAGCGCGAGCCGTTCGACCAGCGGGTTCACCCTCACGCCCGCCGTCCAGACGACGGCCGCGGCCCTGAGTTCCGTCTCCGCGCCGCCGTGCTCGAAGACGAGGCCGTCCCGCGTGACGCGCACGACGCGCGTCGAGGTGTGGACTTCGACGCGCGCATCACCCAGCGCGCGCTCGACCGCCACGCGGATGTCGTCGTCCATGCCGGGCACGACCTGGTCGCCCATCTCCACTACGACGACGCGCGGCTCGCCGCGCAAGCCCCGCCTCTGGAACGCGTCGCGCAGCAGGTCTGCCATCTTCGTCGAAAGCTCCACGCCGCTCGCGCCCGCGCCGACGACGGCGAAGGTGGCCGCGGCGCGCGCGTCCTGCGGAGCGGCGTCGGGCGGGATGCGGTCGAGTACGTCCGTCATGCGCCAGCGCAGCTCTTCGGCGTGGCGTATTTTGCGGAAGGGGAGTGCGTGCCTCTCCGCGCCCTCCACATTCCAGAAGTTCGTCACGCCGCCGACGGCGAGCACGAGCGCGTCGTAAGCCAGTCGGCGGACGCGGCCCGCGACCGTGGCCTCGCGGGCGTCGAAGTCTATGTCAGTCACCGCGCCCGTGATGTTGCGCACGCGGTCGTCGAGCAACTCTTTGTAGTGCGGCGCGATGTGCCAGGCCTCGACCTCGCCGCTCATGTACTCGTAGAGCATCGGCGTGAAGGTGAAGTGATCCTCGGGGCTGACGAGCGTCACTTGACCTGCGCCCGCAAGCTCCAGCGCCGTGAACAGCCCGCCAAAACCCCCGCCGACGATCAGTATGCGCGCACGCGCCTCCGCCATTCGGTCCCTCTCCGGTGTTGAACTTTGATCGCGTCTCGCCGGCATGGTATCAAAAGGGCCACACTCGCGCACGCTTCACCAAAAGGTCTGGAGGGTTCGTTCGCCGATGGCGCAGACAGGCGGATCGAAGTTTCTGTTGTACGCGGTAATCTTACTGCTGCTCGCGGGCCTGCTCGCCGCGGGCGGGGTCGTGTACTTGCAGCGGCAGCCGCCGACGACGATCCTGCTCGTGCGCCACGCCGAGCGGCAGGACGCGCCGCCCGCGCTCGGCGAGTGCCCGCCGCCGGGCCTGGGGCTACAAAACAGCACGGGCACGTCGATCACGGAGGCGGGCCGCGAGCGCGCCGCCGAGCTCGCTCACGTCGCGGGCGAGGCCGGCGTCTCCGCCATCTACGTCAGTGAGGTCTGCCGCAGCCAGTGGACGGCCAAACCGCTAGCCGACCGCGCGGGCGCAACGGTCATCCAGTTGAACGCGGCCGACGTGCAGGGACTCGTCAACCACATCCGCGAGAACCAGCGCGGGCGCACCGTCGTCGTCTCAAGCCACACGGATCGCATCCCCCAGATCATCTCCGCGCTCGGCGCGTCGCCCGCCCCCACGGTCGCCGACACGGACTACGACAACCTCTGGGTCATCACCGTCCCGCGCTGGGGTAGCCCGCGCCTGATGCTCCTCAAGTATGGCCGCGAGACCTGACGCGTGCCGGCTGGACAGTGCGCGGAGCGGCGTGCTAGATTCTTCGGCGATTTGCTAACTTTTGCGGTTGCCTGCGGTTAGCAGGTTCTACTGCGGTCTGGGAGGGCCATCTCGAACAAGCCATGTTGGACAGAGAGTTGAAGGAGAAGATCGTCGGCGACTACCGCACCCACGAGGGTGACACGGGTTCGCCGCAGGTGCAGGTCGCTTTGCTGACCACGCGCATCAACCAGCTCACCGAGCACTTCAAGACGCACAAGAAGGACAACCACTCGCGGCGCGGCCTGCTCAAGATGGTCTCGCAGCGCAGGAGCCTGCTCGACTACTTGAAGCGCAAGGACATCGAGCAGTACCACGAGCTGATCGGCCGCCTCGGCCTGCGCCGGTAAGAAGGCGCGGGACGACGGCCGACGGTCGGTTGACACGGTTGGTTAAAACGCAAACGCCCGCGCCCGAAACAAGCCGGGCGGCAGTGCCGAACGTGACGGCGCGAACTGCCGCCAGAGGGGGCGCGAGTAGCCCGAAAGCCCGTACTACGAGGGACAAGGCGGCGGCAGCTTCACGCGAGAGGCTGCCGCCGCTTTCTCTTTCGCCGGGGCTTTGACGAAGACGGACGAAGCGGGGGCGCGTCACGTGGCGCCCCGCGGCGGACGCGAAACGGTTTCTGGATCGCCGAACCGCGCCGGCGGATGAGACGCCGAGGGCGCGCGAGAAAGTTGTCGTGTGAAGGAGAGAGAGAATGCCAGTTAAGAAGTATCTGAAAGAGACCATCAAACTCGGCGGGCGCGACCTGACGGTCGAGACCGGCCGGGTCGCCAAGCAGGCCGACGGCTCGGTCGTCATACGCTACGGCGACACGATGCTGCTCTGCGCCGCCGTCGGCGCGAACTCGCCCCGCGAGGGGATCGACTTCTTCCCGCTCACGGTCGAGTACCGCGAGCACAACTACGCCGCCGGGCGCATCCCCGGCAACTACTTCCGGCGCGAGGGGCGCCCCGGCGAGAAGGAGGTTCTGACCAGTCGGCTCATCGACCGCCCCTGCCGCCCGCTCTTCACCGAAGGGTATCGCAACGAGACGCAGGTCATCGCCTCCGTCATCTCGGCCGACTCGGAGAACGACCCCGACGTCATCGCCATCACCGGCGCTTCGTGCGCGCTCTACCTTTCGGACATCCCGTTCCCGACGCCGATTGCGGGCGTCCGCGTCGGCCTCATCGAGGGCCGCTACATCATCAACCCGACGTATGACGAGGTGCGCGAGTCGAGCCTGAACCTGATCGTCGCGGGCACGGAAGAGGCCATCGTGATGGTCGAGGCCGGGGCCAAGGAGGTCTCCGAGGACGTGATGGTCGAGGCGCTGATGCTCGCCCACAAGGAGATCAACCGCCTCTGCCGCTGGCAGAAGGAGCTCTACAAGGCGCTCGAAATCGAGAAGCGCCCGGTCACGCCGCCCCAGCTCAACGAGGAGATGCTGGGCGAGATCGAGCGCAACTACACGGATCGGCTGCGCGCCGCGCTCGACACCGAGGCGCAGGGCAAGCAGGCCTCTTACGCCGCGGTTGACGCGCTCAAAAAAGAGGTCGTCGAGTCGTACCCGGAGGACGCGCCCGAGCAGCGCCAGATGGCGAAGAAGATCTACGACCACCTCAAGGAGACGATCTTCCGCGACGACATCCTCAACAAGCGACGCCGACCGGACGGCCGCCGCTTCTCCGAGATTCGTCCCATCGACTGCGAGGTCGGCTGGCTGCCGCGCACGCACGGCTCGGCCCTGTTCACGCGCGGCGAGACGCAGGCGCTCGTCACCTCGACGCTCGGCACGAAGGCGGACGAGCAGTTCATGGACGATCTGGAGACGGGCGAGATCAAGCGCCGCTTCCTCCTGCACTACAACTTCCCGCACTACTCGGTCGGCGAAGTCGGCCGCTTCGGCTCGACCTCGCGGCGCGAGATCGGTCACGGCGCGCTCGCGCGCCGCGCGTTGGAGCCCGTCCTCCCCACGGAGGAGGAGTTCCCCTACGCGCTCCGCATCGTCTCGGACATCACCGAGTCGAACGGCTCTTCGTCGATGGCGACGGTCTGCGGCGGCAGCCTCTCGATGATGGACGCGGGCGTGCCCATCCGCTCGGCCGTCGCGGGCGTCGCGATGGGCCTCGTGATGGAGGGCAACAAGTACGCGATCCTCTCCGACATCGCCGGCGCCGAGGATCACTACGGCGACATGGACTTCAAGGTCGCCGGCACGTCGGACGGCATCACCGCCCTCCAGATGGACATCAAGATCGCCGGCATCAACGCGCAGATCATGGCCGAGGCTTTGGAGCAGGCCCGTAAAGGCAGGCTCCACATCCTCGAACGGATGAACGAGGCGCTCGCGCAGCCGCGCGAGGACCTGAGCCAGTACGCGCCGCGCATCATCACGATCAAGATCAACCCGGACAAGATTCGCGACGTGATCGGGCCGGGCGGCAAGATCATCCGCGCCCTGGTCGAGGAGACCGGCGCGAAGATCGACGTGGAGGACGACGGCACGATCTTCATCGCCACGGCCGATGGCGACGCCGCGCAGGCCGCAGTCGAGCGCATCCGCGGACTCACCGCCGAGGCCGAGATCGGCGAGACCTACGTCGGCACGGTCTCGCGCATCGTGGACTTCGGCGCGTTCGTCGAAATCTTCCCCGGCACGGACGGCCTGCTGCACATCTCCGAGATCGCACACCACCGCGTCCGCGACGTGAGGGACGAGCTCAAAGAGGGCCAGCAGATCATGGTCAAGTGCATCGGCAAGGAGGGCAACAAGATCAAGCTCTCCCGCAAGGCGGTGCTCCCGCGCGACGAAAACGCCGAGAACGACGGTGGCGAAGATCGCGGCGACGAGGGCGACGGCGGCGAATACCGCGCCGAACGCTCCGAGCAGGGCGACCGCGGAGGCGACCGCGGCGGTCGCGGCGGCGGCGGCGGCGGCCGGCGCGACGGACGCCGCGGCGGCGGTAACGGGGGCGGGGGCGGCCGCCGCTAACGGCCCGCCACTTCATGGACTTACAGCCAGGGCCTTCGGGCCGGGCTTGAACTCCGAGGCCCGGCGGCCTCCCCGCCGGGCCTTTTCCTTTTCCCTGCAAAGGTTTAGGACGTAAAAAAGCGGCGCGCAAATCTGGAAACCGTACAGCATTGCGCGTTTTCCTCTCATGTAAACGACCCGGAAAGTGGACTTTCTCTAAAAGTCACAAGGATTTACGCTCGCAGCCGGGGCAGACTTGTCGTCACGAGACGGGGTTTCAAGGGAGGACGGTCACTAACGATGAGGCATCAGGTACGCAGGCCAATCGCCCTGGCGCTCGGCGCGCTGCTCCTAGCCGCCGTGCCGGCGCAGGCCGGCCCCGTCGAGTACAGGGACGTGGTGTCGCTCTCCTCAGCCCTTAGCCGCTCCGGCGGCCCCTCGGTCGATCTCCGCCTCCGCTCGTTCATGCAGCAGCAGGGCAAGTCCACGGGTCAGCCGAACTCAATCGCCGGCATCGCTCAGGACACGAAGTCCGGCGGGGCCGGCATCGCGGGCGAGGGGGCGGCGACCGCCGCGCCCAACACGCCCGGCCCGCTGACCGGCGCGGGCGTCGCCCCGCAGGATCAGCAGACGACGGTCGAGACCATCGAACTCGGCGAGATCGACGGCACGCTCTGCGACTGCGGCCAGATCAAGATACCGGGCGGCGGCTTCCCGCTGTGGCCGCTCCTCGGCTTCGCGGGCGTCCCGCTCTTCTTCATCCCCGGCGGCGAGCCTACCCCGGAATTCACCCCCACGCCGCCGCCGACCCAGCCGCCGCCGCCCGAGATCCCTGAGCCGGCCACTTTGCTGCTCTTCGGGACGGGCCTCGCCGCCATCGGCGCGGGGGCGCGGCGCCGCCGCGCGCGCCAGTCCAAACTCCAGCAGGCCGCGAGGGAGGTCTAGGCCGTCATGAATCCCAGATTCAAAACGAGCGCCGCCCTCCTCGGCTCGAAGGCACTGCTCGCCGCCTGCGCGCTGGTCATGCTCGCCGGCCTCGGCTCGGCCCCGGCGGCGAACGCGCAGGATCGCAACAGCCGCGCAGGCCGCTTCGAGATTTCCACCACGCCGGGCGGCTACCCCGTCTTCATCGACGGCCAGCCGCGCGGCACGACGAGTACCACGGTCCAACTCTACGACGTGGAGCCGGGCGCGCACACCGTCGAGATACGCTTCCCCAACAACACCACCTGGCGGCGCGACTTCACCATCGCCCCCAACAAGCGGCAGTGCATCGTGCTCAACTTCCGCCCGAAGACCGTCACGATAGAGCGCGCCGTCAAGTCTCCCTGCCCCTACCCCGTGAACATCTCCGCGCCGTCTTCGGTGCGCGAGGGCGATCAGGTGACGTTTTCGGCCGACGTGGGCTACGCCGGACAGTCGGGCCTCAACTACACGTGGACGATCAGCCCGCCGACCGCGCGCATCGCTCAGGGCGCGGGCACGCCGACCATCACCGTCGACACGACGGGCGTCGGCAACCAGCGCGTGACCGCGATCCTCGTCGTGGACGACGGGTCGGGCGACCGCAACTGCCGCCAGCGCGCGCAGTTCGCAACGGCCGTCACCGCGCTCCCGCAGGTTCCTCGGCCCACGGGGAGACAGTTCGCGGAGTTCCCGTCCGTCGCCTTCAACGAGGACAAGGCGAACTTCGACAACTTCGCCGTCGCACTACAGGAAGACCCGACGGCGACCGGATACATCATCGTCTATAACGGGAGGCGGAGCCGGCCGGCGCGGCTGAACACGCTCGTCAACCGCTCGCGCGAGTACGTCGTCAACACGCGCAACATAGACCGCAGCCGCGTCGTCGTCATGGGCGGCGGCACGCGCGAGGTGGACACCATCGAGCTGTGGATCGTGCCGCAGGGCGCGACCCCGCCGCGCCCGACGCCGCGCTAGGCCGCGCGCGGACATAAACGGAATGCGCCCGACGGGCGACGCGTAAACCTTCGGTACGGGACGCGCCGCCCGTCGCGCTTTTTCGTTGACCCGTTTAGCGCGGCTGTGTTAACAAGGGCCGCACGTAACTTCTCCCAAAAGTAGGTAGGACGCTTCGTAAGCTTTTCCAGAAGAGACTCGAAGGAGGTCGTTTCTCATGGCAGACGGTGACGGCGGCGGCGGCGCGGGCAGTACCGGCGTGGTGGCTATCGTGGTGATCTTCGTGATCGTGCTCCTCATCCTGTTCTTCGGCTGGGGGCGCTGGTTCGGCGGCGGGGGCGGCAGCAAGGACATCAACATCAAGGTGGACACGCCCGCCAAGTAGAGCGGAAAAATTCGTTCGCTGCTAAAGAAGAGAGGCGGCCCGCGCGTCACGGCGCACGCGGCCGTCCTCTCTTCTTTTCATTTCCTGCCCGCGGCGTTATTCTCGTGAATCGTGAAAAGAGGCTGTTAGCCGTTAGCTGTTGGCTGTTAGCCGGAGGGAAACAGCTTCCGGCTCTCGGCCTTCACCCCGGCTTTCGGTTCTTGGTTTTGCTAACAGCTAATAGCTAAGAGCTTCTTTTCACCATTCACGGAGGTTGAGAGTGTCTGCGCCGAACATCGAAACAATCGTCTCGCTCTCGAAGCGGCGGGGGTTCGTCTTCCCCTCGTCCGAAGTTTACGGCGGCCTGGGGAGCGCGTGGGACTACGGCCCGCTCGGGACGGAGCTGGTCAACAACATCAAGCGCGCCTGGTGGCGCTGGATGGTTCACGAGCGCGACGACATGGAGGGGCTGGACTCCTCGATCATCCTCAACCGTCTCGTCTGGAAGTATTCGGGCCACGAGGACACGTTTAGCGACCCGCTCGTTGACTGCCGCGAGTGCAAGAGCCGCCTGCGCGCTGACAAACTAGATAGAGTTGACGAAAGCGAGGTCATTCCGAGCGCAGAAAGCTACCTAGCTCTGATTGCGAACTTAGCCAAAAACAGGAAGCTGAAATGCCCGAACTGCGGTTCAACCGATCTCACCGAGCCGCGCCCCTTCAACCTGATGTTTCGCACGACGCTCGGCGCGGTCGCCGACGAGAGTGATCCGAGCGCGCTCGCGTACCTGCGGCCCGAAACCGCGCAGGGCATCTTCGTCAACTTCCTCAACGTCCAGCAGTCGATGCGGCGCAAGCTCCCGTTCGGCGTCGCACAGATCGGCAAAAGTTTCCGCAACGAGGTAACGCCCGGCAACTTCATCTTCCGCACGCGCGAGTTCGAGCAGATGGAGATGGAGTATTTCGTCAAACCCGGCGAGGACGAGGAGATTCATCAGTACTGGATCGACACCTGCCACAAGTGGTTCACCGACATCGGCCTCAGCAGTGAAAACCTCCGGCTCTACGAGCAGCCGAAAGAGGAGCTGGCCCACTACGCCAAGCGCACCGTTGACATCCAGTACCGCTTCTTCCCCGAACGCGAGGAGGACGAGCGGCAGTGGGACGAGCTGATGGGCATCGCCAACCGCACCGACTTCGATCTCCGCGCCCACTCGAACAAGCCCGCCGACGAGGAAGGGAAGCGTTTTAACCCTGACTCGACGGAAGACCTCTCCTACTTCGACGAGGCCACGAAGACGCGCTTCTACCCCTACGTCATCGAGCCGGCCGCGGGTGTCAACCGCACGATGTTGGCCGTCCTGATGGACGCCTACACGGAGAAGACGACCGACAAGGGCGAGAAGCGCGTCGTCCTCAGGCTCCACCCGGAGCTTGCGCCGATCAAGGCGGCCGTGCTGCCGCTCGCCAAGAACAAGCCCGAAATCGTCGGCATGGCGAAGGCGATTAAGCGCAGCCTCCAGCCCGTCCTCCGCGCCGTGTACGACGACACGGGCGGCATCGGCAAGCTCTACGCGCGCCAGGACGAGATCGGCACGCCCTACTGCGTGACCGTCGATCACCAGTCGCTCGAAGACGAGGCCGTAACGGTTCGCGACCGCGACACGTGGGAGCAGCAGCGCGTCAGGGTCGCAGACCTACAGGAACACCTGCGCGGCCGACTCGGCCTCGGCAACCAGTGTTAGGATTCTCCACGGATGGCGATACGCAAACTCAAAACGCAGCGCACCGACGCGCGCCTGCTGCTCGAATCCGACGACCCCGTCGAACTCCCGCCCGCGGAAGTTGACGAGACGGCCGTGGTTCTACAGTTCGAGCAGGTGCGCGAGTTCGTCCCTGAACTCCTGGAAACCCTGCGGGCCGGAACGGTCGCCGAACTCGTCCCTGTCATGCGCGACGGCTCGACCTTCGCCGTCCACACGCGGACGCGCACCTTCTGGGTCAAGCTCTGGCACTCGTCCGACGAGATGACGCGCGTCGAGCGCGTGCAGGTCCTGAGCTGCCTGCCCTCGACCCGCGGCGTTAAAGTCCTGGTCGGCGACGACGAGGAGGACTTCGACGAAGACCTGCTCGACGAAGAGTTCGACGAACTCGACGAGGACGACGCCGACGACGCGGCCGAGGATGAAGGCGACGACACCGAGCCGAACATCAACTTCGACACGCGCTGACCGCCCGCGCCGCCGCGTACGAACGCTCCCAAGTTCGAGACCCCTGACCTTAAACCCGAAACCTCAAACTTGAAACTTACATCTTAGGGGCCGCGGCGCGGGGCTTGCGGCCCGCACCTTTTTGCGGAAGACTCTCCGCGCGCCGATAATCGAACGGGAAACTTCGCGGCGAGGACTGTGAGCGTGGCGCTTCGCGGCTTCTGACGATGGGTGACGTGCCGAAAAAAATACTGGCGCTCGCGGGCGCGGTGCGCGACGAGGGCGGGCGCGCTCTGCTCGTCGGCGGCTGCGTGCGCGACACGCTGCTCGGCCTGCGCCCGAAGGACTGGGACGTTGAAGTTTACGGCGTCGAGCCGGCCCGCCTGCGCCGCCTGCTGGAAAAATTCGGCCGCGTGGACGCGGTCGGCGAGGCGTTCACGGTCTATAAGCTCGGTCACGATCTGGACGTTTCGCTCCCGCGCCGCGAGCGCAAGGCGGGGCGCGGCCACCGCGGCTTCGTCATCGAGGGCGACCCCGCGATGACGGTCGAGGAGGCCGCGCGCCGCCGCGACTTCACGATCAACGCCGTACTCCGCGACCCGCTCACCAATGAGCACCTCGACCCCTTCGACGGCCGCGCCGATCTCGGAAGAAGACTCCTGCGCGCCGTCGCGCCCGACACCTTCGTCGAAGACTCCCTGCGCGTCCTGCGCGCCGCCCAACTCGCCGCCCGCTTCCGGCTCGACATCGATCCTGCGACGGTCGAACTCTGCCGCTCAATCGATCTCACAGACCTGCCGGCCGAGCGCCTCTGGGGCGAGCTGGAAAAGATTCTGCTACAGGCCGAGCGCCCGTCCCTCGGCTTCGAGTGGCTGGCACGGCTTAACGCCACCGCGCAGCTCTTCCCCGAAGTCCACGCGCTCGCCGGCGTGCCGCAGGAATACGACTGGCACCCGGAAGGGCCGTGCGACGTTCACACCTGGCTCACGCTCGACCGCGCGCGCGAGCAGATCGGCGATTTGCCTTACGCGAAGAAGGTGACGGTCATGCTCGCCGCGCTCTGCCACGACTTCGGTAAGCCCGCAACGACCGAGTTCGTCGAAGGGCGCATCCGCTCGCGCGGCCACGACGAGGCCGGCGTCGAGCCGACGATCTCGTTCCTCGACCGCCTGAAAATCTTCACGCTCGACGGCTACGACGTGCGCTCGCAGGTGGTCGAACTCGTGCGCCATCACCTCAAGCCCGGCGAGTTCTACCGCAAGCGCGAGGAGATTTCCGACGGCGCTTTCCGCCGCCTCGCGCGCCGCTGCGAACTCGATCTGCTCTACCGCGTCGCCCGCGCCGATTCTTTGGGGCGCAACGCGCCGTGGGTACCGCCCGAGAGGTGGTACGGCGCGGAGGCGCAGGAGTGGTTCGTCGGGCGCGCGCGCGAACTCGCGGTCGAGGAGCGCCCGCCCGCCCCGCTGCTGCTGGGCCGTCACCTGTTGGAGATGGGTTTGAAACCTTCGCCGCGCGTCGGCGAGATCACGCGCGCTGTTTACGAAATGCAACTCGACGGACGCGTCCGCACGCTCGAAGAGGCGCGCGGGGCGGCGCGCGAACTGCTCGGGGAGGGTTGAGCCGCGCACCGGTCGCCAGACCTTTCCGGGTCTTTGGCGGCGTCGCGGGCTTGTTGTAAGATGCCGCTTAATCCTGAGCGTCTCGCTTTGCACAAGCCTGCTGACACGTCGAAGTGCTGACGCGCGCGTTCTCGCCGCGCCCCGGCGCGACCGTCGAATTTCACCCGAAGGAAAATTGAGAAGATGATCGATTTCGATTTGAACGACGACCACGTCTCCATCCGCAACACCGTGCGCGAGTGGGCGCTGCGCGAGGTCGCGCCGCACATCAAGGAGTGGGACGAGAAGCAGCAGTTCAACCGACGCTTCCTCGAAGGGATGGCCGGGCTGAACCTGCTGGGCGTCTGCATCCCCGAACAGTACGGCGGCGCGGGATTCGACTACGTCTCGCTCGGCCTGGTCTGCGAAGAACTCGAAGCCGTAGATACGAGCCTGCGCGTCATCATGTCCGTTCACACGGGGCTGAACTCGATGACGCTCTACACGTGGGGCACGGAGGAGCAGAAGCAGAAGTATCTCGTGCCGCAGGCGCGCGGCGAGAAGATCGCGACCTACGGGCTGACCGAGCCGGGCGCGGGGTCGGACGTCGTCGGCGCGCGCTCGACCGCGAGGCGCGAGGGTGACGAGTGGGTTCTGAACGGCGAGAAGATGTGGATTAGCCTCGCGGGCGACGTGGCCGACAATTTCCTGTTCTTCTGCTGGACTGACGAGGAGAAGCGGCGCAAACGGGATCACACGGGCATGAGTTGTTTCATCGTCGAGCGCGGCATGAAAGGTTTCTCTTCGGGGACGATCCACGGCAAGCTCGGCATACGCGCCGGCAACACCGGCTACTTCTCTTTGCAGGACGTGCGCGTGCCCCACGCGAACATGGTCGGCGAGGAGGGCGAGGGCTTCAAGATCGCCATGTTCGCGCTCGAACAGGGCCGCTACACGGTCGCCGCTGGCGCGACCGGCATCATCCGGGCGTCGCGCGACGCGTCGGTCGCCTACGCCGGGGAGCGCGAGACGTTCGGCACGAAGATCGCGAACCACCAGTTGGTCAAGCAGAAGATCGCCGAGATGGAGGCCGACTACCAGATGTGCCACCTCCTGTGGCTGCGCGCGGGCTGGCTCAAGAACGAGGGCCGCCCGAACGCGCGCGCCACGTCCCTGGCGAAGTGGCAGGCCACCGTCCGCAGCGAGAAGGCCGCCTCGATGGCTATCGAAGTCCACGGCGCGAACGGCTACTCGAACGACTACCCGGTCGAGCGCTACCTGCGCAACTGCAAGGCCGCCGTCATCTACGAGGGCACGCGCGACATCCACACGCTGATGCAGGCCGACTGGGCGCTCGGCCTCAAGAACGAAAAACCCGCCCGCAAGACGCTCCCGCCCTACCGCCCCACCGAATCGCGCGACGCCGTCGCGGCTGACTGACCCCTCGGAATTGCGGATTGCGGGTTGCGGATTTCTGAGACACGGGACGCGGCGAGACGGTGACGAGGTGAGGTCGCGCCGGCGAATCTCGCCGCCCCCTCGCGTCTCCGCGCCTCCCCTTCGCCGAGTCTCCCTCACTCTTTCAATCCGCAATCCGCAGTCCGCAATCCGCAATTAAATCGTCCCGTTTTGCACGCGAAGTAGCTGCCCGCGGTGTACGGATTCGGTCGGCAAATTGATTGGGAAACTGTTGGGTTTCGGTTGCAACCGGCGCGGCCCGTCGCACGTCAAAAGTTTGTCCCCCCCAATCGGGTACACCAATTTCACCGACAGTTCAGGTCAGGAATAAACGCCGATGAGAAAGCTGTACTTGTCTGCATTGCCCCTCGTGTTGCTTTTCGCGCCCTTCTACGTGCGCCTGCTCACGCCCTCCACGCGCATGGCGACCGAAGCCGCGGCCGAGCTGGTCTCGTCCGCCGAACGCGCGGACCGGGAGTTCGGCCGGCAGTTGCGCACGCGCATCGAGAACGCCAAGCAACTCCTCGCGGGCAACCCTCTGGTCGCGCAGGATGTGGTGACGCTGGCGGTCGAGGACGCCGCCGCGCGCCTGCACCTCGTCTCACTCCCGAAGGAGACTTTCCTCAAGGCCGGCAACCAGGCGCAACTGCTCTCGTCGCTCGGCGTGCCGCTGACCGTCCACGTCGTCCGGCCGAACTACGTCAACACGGCCGTCCGCGTGCTCGACGCCGCCGGGCAGGAGTTGGCCCCGCTCGTCGTCAAGTACCCGTTGGAGAAAGGCGGCAAGCTGAAGGAGCTGGCTTACTACACCTCGGCACACCCGTCGGTCTCGACCCCCGCGCTCACGCGCGAGGGACGCCGGTACGTCCGCGAGCAGTTGGACGCCGCCGCCGCGAGCCTCGCCGCCGAGGGCATGCCCATCGACCCGGCGCTCGTTGACGCTGCCGAGCGGCTCTGCTTCGTCGAGCACGTGGATCACGGCCGCTTCAAGCGCGAGTCGCGCCCCGAGCTGCTGGACGAGATCGGCGCGCTCTACGCCCTCAACGCGGGCGACACCTACCGCTACTCGGTCTCGTCGGCCGGCGCGGGCGGCATGGTGCAGATGATCCCGCCGACCTATCACGCCATCCGCGCACAGTACCCGCGCGCCGCGCTCAACCCCGACTTCGTCGAGGGCATGCGCGACCACGCGAACGCCACGCGCGCGATGCTCATCTACATGAAGGACACGTGGGGCTTCCTCGCCCGCCAGGACGAGGTTAAGACGGCGCTCTCGACCGGCATCGCCACGCAGGCTGACCTGCTCGCCGCCGGCTACAACTCGAACCCGCGCAAACTCCCCCGCTACATCGAGCGCGGCGGCTCTGCCTGGCGCACGCTCATCCCGGAGGAGACCAAGATGTACCTCCAGATTTACGCCGCCGTCGAATCCCACATCCCCTTCGAGTCGCGCGCGGCACGGGCGAGCGAGTAAGACTTCAGAAGCTTAAGGCCGTCTGAACTGGGAAGGGCAGCGCGGCCTACACAGCAACGAACATAAAGCCGCGTGGCGTGACGAATTTCGTCACGCCACGCGGCTTTTACGCAATGAAGTTAAGTTGTTAATACGACTTGTTCGCCCACCAAGCCCCCGCCTACTTTTCCTCTCTCCAATCGAGGCGTGGGCCATCAAATAATAGCGACACATGATTGAGCACGTCTCGCCCGACTAAGCCCCATTCCTGATTGATGAGCAGAAACCGCCCCTTGAACGCGCGCCGCAGGAATACTAGATCGACCTCTACGGATTGCGCGACACTCACCCTCCCGTCAAAGCCCACCAACTCGTAACCTTCACCCGGAGTCACGCTAACGCCGAGCCGTTCGACGAAGGCATGAGGCAGTAAAATGACATCAGCGCCGGTATCGAGCAGCATCGGAACGTCGGACACGGTCACCCCGGACGAACGATGGCGAAGGACTACTCTTACCAGCGGGGCGGGTGGGTTAAACAGATTACTGTCATAAGCCGGCATCAGAACTTTCCTCAACGACCTCTTTCTGGAAATCGGCCGCCTGTTCCGGGCGTGCCAGTCGGGGGCTTCCGACGTAAGAGACAGGGGCCACGGTTACGTCGGGGATGAGGACGTACACCTTCGCCCTCTCGGGTAAGCGAACGCTGGACGGGAGCCGAATCTGCCCGTTCTCGACGACGGCTTCGATAGTAGTAACGCTCATCGATTCACCTCTTAGCGGATTGGTAATGCCGTTATTAGGCTCGACCCATAATCTCAACTATCCTCTTTTCCTACCGCTTCATTAACCCACACCGCGCGGCCAAACACCTGACTAGGCGGATTATATCGCAAAAGCCGATGGTACGGTGGTGGCGTCAGGTCGCGGATTCCGGCGCGCGTGGGGCGTGATGCAGCGCGCGCGAGGGAGAAGAAAGGCTACAAATTCGGGGCGTGCTCTGTTAGTATGGCGTCGCTTTCCTGCCCGCGGGCACGTCCACTGTGAGGGACCGGCCCTGCCGCGGTTCAAACTTTTCGGGAGCGGAGACCCAGATGTCTTTTGATCGGGCAATGGAGCACCTGTCGCTCGACTTCCTGCGCGTGTGCGAGGCGGCGGCCATCGAGTCGGCCAAGACGATGGGCCAGGGCGACCGGAAGCACTCCGACCACGTCGCCGTCGAGGCCATGCGCCGCGAGATGGACGAGGTGCACATGTGCGGCCGGATCGTCATCGGCGAGGGCGAGCGCGACGAGGCCCCGATGCTCTACATCGGCGAGGAGGTGGGCCGCGGCGTCAAGGAGGACTGCCCCGACCGCAGCATCTTCCCCGAAATCGACATCGCCGTCGATCCGCTCGAAGGCACGAACCTCTGCGCGCTCGGCGCGAACAACGCCATCGCCGTGCTGGCGGCCTCGGAGCGCGGGGGGCTTCTGAACGCGCCCGACCTCTACATGGACAAGATCGTCGTCGGCCCTTCTTCGCGCGGGCGCATCGACATCAACAAGTCTGTGCGCGAAAACCTCGAAGGCATCGCCGAGGGCCTCAAGCGCGACGTGGACGACCTGACCGTCATCGTCCTCGACCGCTCGCGCCACAAGAAGCTGATCGACGAGGTGCGCGCGGCCGGCGCGCGCATACGTCTCATCAGTGACGGCGATCTCTCGGCCGGAATCTCGGCAGCCGTCGCCGGCACGAACATCCACGCGCTGATGGGCATCGGCGGCGCGCCCGAGGGCGTGCTCACCGCGGCGGCACTGAAGTGCCTGAACGGCGACATGCAGGCCCGGCTCGTCTTCGACCCCGAGCGCCTCGGCGTGGACAGGGACAAGGTTCCGCCGCGCGACGAGGTGCTCGCGCGCCTCAAGGAGATGGGCATCGACGACCCGGACAAGGTTTACACCGTGGACGACCTCGCGCCCGGCAAGAAGATCATCTTCGCGGCGACGGGCGTCACCGACGGCGCGCTCCTTCGCGGCGTACGCTTCTTCGGCGCTGGCAAGCGCACGCACTCGCTCGTCATGACTACCGAGTCGCGCCACATACGCTTCATCGACACCGTCCACGTCGAAGGCGGCCCGGAAACAGTCATTCGATTTTAGATTGCGGATTGCGGATTGCGGATTTGTAAAGATAGGAGGCCGGCTCGATCCACACGCCCTCTGCTTCAAATCCGCAATCCGCAATCCGCAATCCGCAATCCCGATGCCTCTGCCCGCCACAAGTTATGTCCCGCAGACGGCGACGCCCGAAGGGTGGCGTAGGCGCGCCGTGCTGGCGTGGCTGATCGCTTCGGGCGTGGCCGCGGCGGGCGTCGGTTTGATTTTCCTCGCGCCGCTGCTGGCGGCGGGCGGGCACGGCTGGGCCGCGGGCGTCGTCTATCGCGCGTTCACGGGGCTGTGCCACCAGCAGGCCGGGCGTTCGTTCTCGATAGACGGACACGCGCTCGCCGTCTGCGCGCGCTGCACGGGGATTTACGCGGGCTTCGCCGCGTGCTCGGTGCTCTACCCGCTCGCGCGCGGCCTGCGCAGGACTGACGCCCCGGCGCGGCGCTGGCTCCTGCTGGCGCTCTTGCCGACGGCCGTCGATTTCGCGCTCGACTTCTCGGGGCTGCTGGCGAACACGCACGCCTCGCGCGCTCTGACCGGCGCAATCGCGGGCGCGGGCGCTGCCTTCTTCGCCCTGCCCGGCCTCGTCGAACTCGGACAGTCGCTCGGCCGGCGCGACCGCCAGGCGTCTCTCGCCGGCGGGCCGGACGCGGGCGAGCTGAGCGTTTAGCAAGATTCGCCAACAGGGCGCGGCACGCGCCGCGCGCCGCAATCTCCCGCGCGGCTTCGGACGAACCCGCAAGGTCGAACCTCGGAACACGAAGCTTTAACGAATCTCTCTCCAGCGAAGGTGTAAAAGAGACATGGACAACAGAATGAAAGCCGCCGTCGTAGGCGGGGCCGCGGCCGGCGTCCTCTCGGGGCTGCCCATCATCAGCGGCTGCTGCTTCCTGTGGGGCATCGGCGGCGGCTTCCTCGCCGTCTTCATGTACATGAAGAACGCGCCCGTCATGATGACGCCGGGCGACGGCGCGAAGCTGGGCGTGACGGCCGGCGTCGTGGCGGGCGTCGTCAGCCTCGTCCTCGGCCTGCCGTTCCTGCTGCTCGGCATCGGCAGCGCGGCGATGCAGAACGCCGATCTGGAGCGCGCAGGCATCGGCACCGGGATCATGGCCGCGGGCGGCTTCATCGGCCTCATCATCCGCGCCGGCGTGGTGCTCGGCTTCACGGTGCTCGGCGGCGTCATCGGCGCGGCCGTGCTCGGCAAGAACCGGCCCGGCGGAACCGGCGCGCCCCCGCCCCCGCCACCAACAGACTACGGCACCGGCGGCGGCGGCTACGGCGGAACGGGAACCGGCGGCGGTTACGGCGGCGGCACGACGCCGGGCGGAGGCTACGGGGGCGGCACGACCGGCACCGGCACGACCGGCACCGGCACCGACTACGGCGGGACGACCGGCGGTGGTACGACTGGCACGGGCGGAACCGGCAGCACCTTCGGCTCCGGCTCCTAAGAAGGGCGATAGGCAAACGTGCGCGCCGCGCGCGAAGCCGTCCGACCGCACGCTTTGCGGCGGTGGCTTCGCGCGCGGCACGTTTGCGGGAGTTTGTGAGCCGGGCCGCGGTCGGGTTAAAATCCCCGCGCGTCACAGGGGCAGTGCGACTCTTGGAAAAGAGTGGCGCTGCCTGTTTTGTGTGGGGTGTGTTTCGGCCCGCGGGCGCATCTAAGGTCGGGCCGCGCCGCGCGCCGGCCGCGGGCGACGAAGGGCCGGGCTTTCCAGAGGCGGGGAATTTTTAAGCGCAATGTTCTTACTTCAGACGGCGGAGCAGATCGAGAAGGCCCACAAACTGGCGTGGGCGGAGCAGGCCGCGCGGCACGAGAAGCTGTGGAAGCAGTTCAGCGATCTTCAGGCCGACTTTATTGACGCCTGGCACTGGCGCACCGAGGGCAACATCAGCGTCCTCTACCAGTTCGACACGTTCGACTGGACTGTCCTAGTCCTCTACTTCACGATCCTCGGCGTCCTCGCCATCTACGGCGCGTACCGCATCAAGCAGGTCATAGACTTCTGGCGCTACCGCCGCATCCAGCCCAGGCCGAAGTCGTACTTCGCCGAAGAAGACCTCCCGCTCATCACCGTCCAACTCCCGCTCTTCAACGAGATGTACGTCGTCGAACGCCTGCTCGCGGCGGTCACGGCAATCGACTACCCGCGCGAACGGCTTGAGATTCAAGTCCTAGACGACTCGACCGACGAGACCGTGCCGCTCGCGCGCGCGACCGTCGAGAAGTACCGGGGCGAAGGCTTCGACATACACTATATCCACCGCACCGACCGCACGGGCTTCAAGGCCGGCGCGCTTGAAAACGGCACGCGGCAGGCCAGGGGTGAGCTGCTCGCCATCTTCGACGCCGACTTCGTCCCCAAACCCGACTGCCTCCGCAAGCTCGTCCACTTCTTCACCGACCCCGGCGTCGGCTGCGCGCAGATGCGCTGGTCGCACATTAACGGCCGCTACAACCTGCTCACACGCTTGCAGACCATCATGCTCGACGGCCACTTCGTCATCGAGCAGACGGTGCGCAACCGCACGGGCGGCTTCTTCAACTTCAACGGCACGGCCGGCATCTGGCGCCGCCGCGCCATCGAGCTTTCCGGCGGCTGGCAGCACGACACGCTGACCGAAGACACAGACCTCTCCTTCCGCGCGCAGTTGATGGGCTGGCGCTTCGTCTATCTCCTGGACGAGGACGCGCCGTCGGAAATCCCTGTCGAGATCAACGCCTTCAAGGCGCAGCAGCGGCGCTGGGCGAAGGGCGTCATGCAGGTCGGGATAAAACTCTACCCGCGCATCTGGCGCGCGCCGCTGCCGCTGCGCGTGCGGCTGGAGATGTTCTTCCGCCTGACCGGCAACATCAGCTACCCGCTGATGATCGTCGGCAGCTTCCTGCAATTCCCGCTGCTCCTGGTGCGCTACAACCAAGGCTTCTATCACCTGATGGTCTTCGACGTGCCGCTCCTGTTCTTCTCGACCGTCTCGGTCGTCCTCTTCTACGGCTCGGCCGTCTGGTATCTGGACGAGAAGGGGAGTCGCAAGTCGCGCCTGCTGCACCTGCCGCTGGTGATGGCCGTCGGCATCGGCCTCGCCTTCTCGAACGCGCGCGCCGTGCTCGAAGCCCTCTTCGGCGTCAAGAGCGAGTTCGTCCGCACGCCGAAGTACAAGGTCGAGACCGACACGGACGCGACGTGGAAGGCCAAGAAGTACAAGCGCAAAAAGGGCCTGCTCCCGCTGCTCGAACTCTGCTTCTCCGCCTACTTCCTCTGCGCGATGCTCTACGCCCTGCACATGGAGATGTACGGCACGCTCCCGTTCCTCTTCCTCTTCTTCTTCGGCTACGGCTACATCGGCCTGATGAGCCTGCTGCAAACTTCGAGCGTCAAGCGCCTCGCCCTCTGGCTGCGCCCGGTCGCGGCTGGAAGGTAGAAGGCAGAAGGCAGAAGGCGGAAGGCAGAAGGCAGTCAGGAGAAGAGCATGGGCGCGCTCTGCCTTGACTGCCTTCTGCCTTCCGCCTTCTGCTTTCTCTTGACCGCGCCTCGGTTCCGTCGTTATAGTCCCGCTTCCAACGAGCGGCCCCGCAAGGCACTTCCGCCGCAGCCCCGGCCCTTCAACCCTGACAGCCGAACGAGAGGAATTTATGTCCAGACATTTCCCGATGGGCGTCGCCCGCCTGCTTATGCTGTGCGCCGCGTGCGTGCTCATGTCCGTCTCAGCCCTCGCGCAGTCGCAGGCCACGACCGGCAACATCGAGGGGCGCGTGCTCGACCCCGCAGGCGCGGCCGTGCCCGGCACGAGCGTCACCGCCACCAACCGGGACACAGGCTTCGAGCGGAGCGCCACCTCAGACGACGACGGCCTCTACCGCCTGACGTTCCTCCCGCCCGGCCTCTACCGCGTCGTCGCCACCCCCTCGCAGGGCTTCAGGCCGGTGACGCTTGAGAACGTGCAGGTCACGGTCGGCGGCCGGGCCACGCTCGACATCGGCCTCGGCGTCGCGGCGCAGGACGTGGTCATCGACGTGTTGAGCGAGGGCTCCGTCGTCGAGACGGCGCGCACGTCCGTCTCGACGACCGTCGGCGAGACGGCCATCCAGAACCTGCCCGTCAGCGGCCGCAACTACCTCGACTTCGCGACGCTCACGCCCGGCGTCGTGCGCGATCCGACGCGCACGGGCGATCTCTCCGTCGGCGGCCAGAAGGGTACGCTCAACAACCTGCAGGTTGATGGCGTCGATAACAACAACACGTTCTTCGGCCAGGCGTTCGGCCGCACGGGCGTGCGCCCGCCTTACCAGTTCTCCGAGGAGTCGGTGCAGGAGTTCCAGGTCAACCAGAACGGGTTCTCGGCGGAGTTCGGGCGCGCCGGCGGCGCGGTCATCAACGTCGTCACGAAGTCCGGCACGAACGAGTTCCACGGCGGCGCGTTCGAGTTCTTCCGCGACGAGTCCTTGAACGCGAACGCCCCGGCGACGAAGGCGGCGCAGGCGCGCGCCGGCCGGCCGAACAACCAGCCGCCCCTGAACATCCACCAGTTCGGCGGGCGCGTCGGCGGCCCCATCGCCCCGAACCGCGCCTTCTTCTTCGCCACCTACGACGGCCAACGGCGCAAGGTGCCCAACCCGCTCGACGTGGTCAACATCTTCCGCGCGCCCGCCGCCGCGCAGGCCGCGCTCACCCCCAAGCTCGGCACGTACCCCGTCGATCAGAATCAGGACGTCTTTATGGGCAAGGTCGACTGGCGCGTGACGGGCAGCAACCAGCTCTCCCTGCGCTTCAACCAGCAGAACTTTACGGGCGTCAACAACGAGAGCACCGGCGCGCTCTCCGTCGAGGAGCACACGGGCAACAGCCTCGCGCGTACGACGACGTTCTCGGGCACGCTCGCCTCGACCCTGTCGCCGAGCCTCGTCAACGAGTTCCGTTTCCAGCTCGCGCGCGACAAGGAGCCGGGCCTCGCCAACAGCGAGCAGCCCGAGGCCAGGATCGGCGACGCGGTGACGGGCACGACCACCTCGTTCCTCACCATCGGCCGCAACAACTTCAGCCCGCGCGAGACCACGATCAAGCGCGCCCAGCTCGTCAACAACGTCCTCTACACGACGGGCAAGCACAACTACAAGACCGGCGTCGATCTCAACTTCGACCGCATCCTCAACTTCTTCCCCGGCTTCTTCGGCGGCCAGTACACCTTCAACAACTACACCGACTTCGCCAACAACACGCCGTCCGGCTTCCAGCAGGCGTTCGCCGGCGCGAACACCTCGGGCGCGACCACCAACCCGAACAGCTCGGAGTTCGCGGCCTACCTCCAGGACGACTGGCGCGTGACGCCCAAGCTCACCCTCAACCTCGGCGTGCGCTACGACTACCAGTCGCTCGCCGCGCCGCCCGTCCGGAATCCCGACCCGGCGCTCATCAACGCCGGCCTCGACACCTCCTTCCGCCCCTCGGACAAGAACAACTTCGCGCCGCGCCTCGGCTTCTCCTACGCGCCCGACGAGCGGACGGTCATCCGCGGCGGCTACGGCATCTACTACGGCCGCACCACCGGGATCATGCTGGGCACCGCCCACTCGCAGAACGGCATCCAGGTCATCAACATCACGCTCACCGCGGCCCAGATCGCGGCCAACAACCTGCGCTACCCCAACGTGCTCTCGGCCCCGCCCGCGGGGGTGCTGGCCGGCACGCCGTCGCTCTACCTCTTCGAGCGCGACTACGCGCAGCCCTACGTCCAGCAGGCCCGCCTCGGCTTCGAGCGCGAGGTCTTCGCGAACACGAGCCTTTCGATCACGTACCTCTTTTACCGCGGCGTCCACCTGTCGCGCACGCGCGACGTGAACCTGCCCGCGGCCGTGCAGGCCACGGGGGTGGAGCCGAACGGCAACACGTTCACCTTCACGCGCTTCGCCGGCGCGCGCCGCATCCCCACCTACGCCCGAATAAACCTCTTCGAGTCGAACGGCAACTCGCGCTACGACGGGGTGGCCGCGCAGCTCACGCGCCGCTTCGCGCGCAACTTCTACCTGCTCGCCTCCTACACCTTCTCGCAGGCGCAGGACGACAAGCCCGACCAGACCTCGGTCGTGCCCGGCAACGCGGGCGACGACGCCAAGATCGTCTTCGACCAATCAAACATCCGGTTGGATTACGGGACGGCCGACGTGGACATCCCGCAGCGCATCGTCATCAGCCCGATCTGGGACTCCGGCCGCTACGAGCGCGGTGACAGCGAGTTCGTGCGCGCGCTCCTCTCCGACTGGACGCTCTCGGCCATCGCGCAGTTCCAGACCGGCGTCGCCTACTCGGCGACCGTCGGGGCCGATCTGAACAACGACGGCAACCGCTTCAACGACCGCCTTCCCAACACGCGCCGCAACGGCTACCGCACGCGCGACTTCTACTCGCTCGACGCGCGCGTCGCCCGCAGCTTCCGCCTCGGCGAGACCGCGCGGCTGCGCTTCATCGCCGAGGGCTTCAACCTCCTCAAC
>DATHBT010000235.1:0-23768 GCA_035295985.1 Pyrinomonadaceae bacterium
ATCGTTTTTTATCTCGTCCTCGTCGATGCCGGTGATGTCCGACATCTCGGTGGCGTGCGGCGTAAGTATCGCCCGGCCGGCGAGCGGTGCGAGCAGGCGCGGCTCTTCGGCGAGCACGTTGAGCGCGTCGGCGTCGAGGACGAGCGTCGCACCCTCACCGAGGAGTGGGAGCAGGGCGCGCGTGACGCGGCCGATCCGCTCGCCGCCACACATCCCCGGCCCGACGAGCACGGCCCGCGCCTCGCGCACGTAATCCGCGATAAGCGAGACTCCGGCCGGATCGAACGCGCCCTCGTCGGCGTCCGGCAGCGCGAAGACGCGCGCCTCGGGCACGGCGACGGCGACTAAGCGCGCCACGCTCCCGGCGGTCGCGATCTGCAACTTCCCCGCCCCGGCGCGGACGGCCGCCATGGCAGCGAGCACGGCAGCGCCAGGCATCTCCGGCGAGCCGCCCACGACGAGCACGCGCCCGCGCTCCTCCTTGCTCCCGCCCTCGTCAGGCTCCGGCAGCCGCATACCGCGCAGCAGCGCGGCCGTGATGAGGCGCACCCCGCCTCCGCCCTTCGCGACGCCCCGCACGGTTTTACGTTTCGTCATGGATAGCTGTTAGCTGTTAGCGATTAGCTGTCAGCCGTGATAACCAACCCGATCTCTTAGCGTCGAACTCAACGCCCCACGCGCGCGTTGAAAAAAAGCTAACGGCTAATAGCTAACAGCTAATAGCTAATAGCTAACAGCCTCCCCCTCACGCGCCCGTCCGCTTGTGCCTGTAGGCCGTCAGGTTCAGGCCCGACACACTCATCTCGACCGGCTCGCACCCGCCCGGCCCCGCCGCGTTCAGCCTCTTGCAGGCCGCCTCGGTCAGCAGTATCTCGCCGCCGTGCGCGATGTCTTCGCCGAGCTTGGAGGCGAGGTTGACCTCCGTGCCGTAGAAGTCTTCGTCCTCGACGATGAGGACGTGGCCGTAGCCGATGCCGAAATCGGCCTGCATGTCCAGCTCCTCGGGCAGCATCGTGTTCGCGGCCTGGAGCCGGCCGACGGTGTCGGAGGCGGCGGCGACGGCCTGCCGCACGTCCTCGAAGACCGAGTAGATGTTGTCCGCCTCTACCTTGATCACCTCGCCGCCGTGCAGCTCTATGACGGGCAGGGCGATGGAGTGCAGGCGGTGAATCTTGGCGAGGAAATGGTGGATGCCGTGGCGCACCGTCTGGCGGCAGAAGCCCGACATGTCCATCACCATCACGGCGAGCGTGTCGCCGAAGATGGCGTCGATGCGCACGTCCACGTCGGCGGCGCGCTCCGGGTACTCGTTGCGCTCCTGTAGCAGCCGGTTGAGCTTCTCCCTCGTCCTCTTCTTGATCATGCCCCCCGCGCCCTGCCTTTCTGCGCCCCCTCGTCCGGACGGGCGGACTCGCCGCGCGCCAGCTCGTTGTTGCGCTCGGCCGCGTTCTCCGTGAGCGTCGTCAGCACGGAGGGCGACCAGCCCGATTCGCTCTCCTTGCCCTTCGCGCGCCGCGCGCCGATGCTGCCCTCGCCCCGCGCACCGGGCAGGAGCATGTTGACCAGGCCGCTCATGTCGGCGAACAGCTCCGGGAACAGTTGGCGGAGCCTGATCGCGACGACCGCCTGCGTGCTCAGGATCACTTCGGCCTCGCCCCTCCGGCAGGCCGCGACGATCTGGCGCGCGGCGCGCTCGGCCATCATCGAGGTGACGGGGAGCGAATCGCTGATCGAGAACCAGGCGTACTCCGCCCGGTGGCGGCCCTTGAAGACGGCGTTGCGCGGGCTGCCCGTCCGCATCAGGCCCGGGCAGACGGTCGTCACGAGGACGCCTTCCCTCAGCAGCTCCGCGCGCAGGCTCTCGGAGAGTCCGACGAGCGCGAACTTGCTGGCGCAGTAGGGGACGAGGTGCGGCACGCCGATCTTGCCGCCGATTGAAGTGACGTTGACGATGCGGCCCGCGCCCGTGCGCCGCATCTCCGGCAGCACGGCGATGGTCGCGTAGAGCGGCCCCCAGAAGTGAACCTTCATCGCCTCGTCGAAGTCGGCGAGCGTCATCACCTCGACGGGGCCGACCTGTATGATGCCGGCGTTGTTGACGAGCACGTCAACAGAGCCGAAGCGGTCGGCCGTGAGCCTGACCCACTCCTGCACCTGCGCCCGATCCGTGATGTCGCACGGGAAGGCGAAGACTTCCGCGCCGCGCGCCGCCAGATCACGCCGCGCGCGTTCGAGTTCTTCCGGGTCGCGCGCGCAGATTGAGACGCGCGCCCCCTCGCGCGCGAACTCCCTGGCGAGCACCAGCCCCAACCCGCGCGAGCCGCCCGTGACGAGTACGGTCTTGCCGCGGAAGTCGAACGTGCGCCGCCGATTCACAAACGCGCGGGCGACGAGCGCGCCGCCGAGGCCGGCAGCGGCCCACAGCAACGCGTTCGACCTCCCGTTCGTGCGTTCAGCTTCCGGCGTCACTTCCGGCGGCTTGGCGACCCCCTCCCCTGCCGTCTGACCGTTGTCGTCCTCGTCCATCTCGCCGTCACGTCTTACAAGCATTGCTCCCCTCCTCGTCTTCGCGAACGCACTTTCATTTAAACTCCGCCACGACCGGCGTGTGATCCGACGGCCGCTCCCACCCGCGCGGCTCCTTGTCAATCCAAGCACCCCGGCAACGCTCGGCCAGCGGCTCCGACACCCAGACGTGATCGATCCGCAAGCCTTCGTTGCGCCGGAATCCGCCCGCGCGGTAGTCCCACCACGAGTAGAAGCCCGGACGCGGCTCGTGCATGCGGAAGGCGTCCGTAAAACCCCACTCGCCTACGTGGCGCAGGGCTTTCTTCTCCGGCTCGCTGAACAGTATCCGCCCGCGCCACAGATCGGGGTCGTGCACGTCTCGATCTTCTGGCGCGACGTTAAAGTCGCCGCACAGCAGCGCCTCGTCGTCCGCCCAGAGGTGCTCGTCGAGGTAGTCGCGCAGGCGAGCGAGCCAGTCGAGCTTGAACCTGAACTTCTCCGACCCGACCGACTGCCCGTTCGGCACGTAAATGTTGACGACGCGCACGCCGCCGACGGTCGCGGCGATCAGTCGCGACTGCGAGCCCTCTTCCTCGCCGGGGAAGCCGCGCTGCACTTCCTCGGCGGGCGTGCGGGAGAGTATCGCCACGCCGTTGTAAGTCGGCTGCCCGTGCGCCTCGACGCGGTACCCCAGCGCCTCAAAGTTCGTCCGCGGGAATTTCTCGTTGACACACTTCGTCTCTTGCAGGCACAGCACGTCGGGCCGCGCCTCCTTGAGCCAGCGCAGGACCACAGGCTCGCGCGCCGTGATCGAGTTCACGTTCCACGTTGCGATTTTCACGGTGGCCGTATTATACCGACAAAGGGGGAAATTTCAGTCGGGCGGGGCGGCACTTTGAGGAAGCGGGTTCTAATCGTGGAGGACGACGAGACGCGCTGCGACTGGTTCCGCCGCCGCCTGTCGGCCTGCGACCTGGACGTGACGTGCGACGTGGGGCGCGCGTGCGAGCTGCTGGCCCAGAACGAGTACGACTTGATCCTGCTCGACCACGACCTGCGCGAGGAGCACTACTTCTCGGACGAGCCGGACGACGAGCGCACCGGCTACGCCGTCGCCGCATGGCTCGCCGCGCGCCCCGGCTCTCAGCCCACGGCGCAGATCGTCATCCACTCGCTCAACTACGCGGGCGCGCGGCGGATGCTCGAAGCCCTCACGGGCGCGGGCTTCGACGCCGAGTGCGTCCCGTTCCACTACCTGCAAAGCGGGCTGCGATTCTAAAATTCGCGCGGGATTCGGGCCTTTCCGTCCATCCGGCCGGGCCGCCCGTTCATCTAAACGAGTTGCCCCGCGGTTTCATGAAAGCATCTCGCTGGGGTATATTTTCGGTCTGCCTCAAACCAGCCGGGGAGTTTTCGAATCAGTCAGTCATAACGTCGGACGCCGGAGGACGCCGTTTGCCAGCCGCCGCCTTTTACGACCTGGAGGGAACTCTGGTCAGCACCAACCTCGTACACACACTCGGCTTCTACGCGCGCCGGCAGCAGGGTCTCCTGCGCAGCTTCTCGAAGACGGCCGCCACGGTTCTAAGCCTCCCGGTCTTCGCCGCCACAGATCAGTACAGCCGCAAGGTCTTCAACGACCTCTTCTTCAAACGCTACCGCGGCGAGACGGAAGACCGGCTGCGCTTCTTCGCCGAGGAGTTGTTTGAGGAAGTCTTGAAGCCCGCGGTCTTCCCCGGCACGTTCGAGCTGATCGAGAAGTCCAAGAGCCTGGGGTTGCGACAAGTGGTCGTCACCGGCGCGCTCGACATCTCGGTCAAGCCCCTGATGGATTACCTGGGCATCAAAGATTACGCGGCCAACCACCTCGAATTCGTCAACGGCGTCGCGACGGGACGCCTGCTCCCGCCCGTACTCGCCGCGGCGACGAAGGCGAGCTGGATTCGCAACTTCGCCGAGCGCGAGGGGATCAGCCTCTCGGAGTCGTTCGCCTACACCGACTCGATGAGCGATCTGCCGATGCTCTCCATCGTCGGCCACCCGGCCGCCGTCAACCCGGACATGCGCCTGCGCCAGACGGCGCTGCACCACGACTGGCCCATACTGAATCTGAAATGACGCTATGACCTCGTACGGCACGCCCCCCCGCCGCGCCGGTTGGCCCTTAACCGTCCGAGTAAGCTTTAAGGAGTTATCTGAAATGCGTTCCCTTAAAATTCTTCCGGCCCTCGCCTTGGCGCTCGCGCTCTGCGCCTCGGTCAGCGCGCAGAGCATCGTCCCGTCCAACGACCCGCCGGCCTCCAAGCTCAGCTACCCGGAGGCGAAGAAGACGGATCACGTGGACGAATACCACGGCACGAAGGTGCCCGATCCCTACCGCTGGCTGGAGAACTCCGACTCGCCGGAGACGCGCCAGTGGATCGAGGCGCAGAACAAACTCACCTTCGGCTACCTCAACCAGATACCGGAGCGCGCGTGGATCAAGGAGCGCCTGACGAAGCTCTGGAACTTCGAGAAAGTCTCCGCCCCCTTCAAGCGCGGCGACCGCTACTTCATCTACAAGAACGACGGGTTGCAGAACCAGTTCGTCCTCTACTGGATGAAGGACTTGAAGGACACGCCCAAGGTCGTCATCGACCCGAACAAGCTCTCGGCCGACGGCACGGTCGCGATGGCCGGCTCTTCGCTTAGCGAGGACGGCAAGCTCCTCGCCTACGGCCTCTCTTCGGGCGGCTCGGACTGGACTGAGTGGCACGTCCGCGAGGTCGAGACCGGCAAGGACTTGCCCGACACCGTCAAGTGGGTCAAGTTCTCCGGCGCTGCGTGGACGAAGGACGGCAAGGGCTTCTTCTACAGCCGCTTCGCCGAGCCGCAGGGCGACAAGCTCAGTGCCGTGATGGAGTTCCAGAAGCTCTACTTCCACCGCCTCGGCACCCCGCAGTCCGAGGACGTGCTCGTCTATGAGCGCCCCGACAACAAGTCGATGCTGTTCGGCGGCTTCGTCACAGAGGACGGCCGCTACCTCGTCATCAACGTCAGCGAGGGATCGTCGCCGAAGAGCCGCATCTACTACAAAGACCTCTCGAAGCCCGACTCCGCGGTGGTCAAGCTGCTCGACAAGTTCGACGCGCAGTACAGCGTCGTCGAGACGGTCGGCGACACCTTCTACGTCCGCACCGACCTCGACGCCCCGCTCGGCCGGGTGGTCGCCATCGACATCAAGAAGCCCGAGCCGGCCGACTGGAAGCTGATCGTCCCGGAGGCGAAGGAGACTCTCCAGGGCATCGGCACGGCCAACAACCAGCTCTTCGCCTCCTACCTGAAGGACGCCTACACGCAGGTTCGCGTCTATGACCTGAACGGCAAGTTCGTCCGCAACATCGAACTGCCGGGCATCGGCTCGGCGGGCGGCTTCGGCGCGGCGAAGCTCTCCGACAAGGAGTTCTTCTACAGCTTCACCTCCTTCACCGTCCCGGCCCGCGTCTATCACTACGACGCGACCACGGGCAAGAGCACGCTCCACTGGCAGCCCAAGGTTGACTTCGACCCGAACGGGTACGAAACGAAGCAGGTCTTCTACACATCGAAGGACGGCACGCGCGTGCCGATGTTCATCACGCACCGCAAGGGGCTGAAACTCGACGGCCAGAACCCGACCTTGCTCTACGCCTACGGCGGCTTCCAGATTTCGCAGACGCCCGGCTTCTCCGTCTCGAACCTCATCTGGATGGAGATGGGCGGCGTCTATGCCGTCGCGAACATCCGGGGCGGCGGCGAGTACGGCAAGGCGTGGCACGAGGCCGCCATCAAATCGAAGAGGCAGAACGCCTTCGACGACTTCATCGCGGCGGGCGAGTGGCTCATCAGTAACAAGTACACGACGAACAAGAAGCTCGCCGTCATGGGCGGCTCGAACGGCGGCCTGCTCGTCGGCGTCGTCCTGAACCAGCGGCCCGATCTCTTCGGCGCGGCGCTGCCGGCCGTGGGCGTGATGGACATGCTCCGCTTCCACAAGTTCACCATCGGCCGCGCGTGGGTCTCGGATTTCGGCTCGGCCGACGACGCGGAAGAGTTCAAGCACATCTACGCCTACTCGCCGCTGCACAACATCAAGGCGGGGGCGAAGTACCCGGCCGTCCTGATCACGACGGCCGACCACGACGACCGCGTCGTCCCGCTGCACTCCTTCAAGTACGCGGCGGCCTTGCAGGCCGCGCAGGGCGGCGACGCTCCCGTCCTGATTCGCATCGAGACTCGCGCGGGCCACGGCGCGGGCAAGCCGACCGCGAAGATCATCGAGGAGGTCGCCGACCGCTGGGGCTTCCTCGTCCGCAACCTCGGCGTCAGCCTGCCGCAGGCCAACAGACAGCAGGCGGCGAAGTGATCAAGCTGTTAGCTGTTAGCTGTTAGCTGTTAACAGAAGGCGGAAGGCAGAAAGCAGTCAGGAAAGACCTCTGGTCTCTTGTCCTGACCGCCTTCTGCCTTCCGCCTTCTGCCTTCTGCTTTACGGCGCGGCGCGGAAACGGGTAAACTTCCGCTCGTACTTCGCCAAACACAACACTTGTCACCCGTCACTTGTCTCTTGTCACTTTTCTATGAGCCTACAGCTTAGACGGAAAGTCCACGAGTCGGTCGTCTATATCGACCGCGACAGCGCGCCGCGCATCATCCCGTCGGGCGAAGATTTCATCCTCGAAGACCTGCCCATCGGCACGCGCGTCATCTACCCGAAGCCCGCGATTAAGGGGCTGCCCAACCGCGAGGCCGCGATCCGTTACGCCCTCAACCACCCGCACGGCTGCGACCCGCTCTACGCGCAGCTCGAGCCGGGCATGAAAGTCACCATCGCGGTTGACGACATCTCCCTGCCGCTGCCCCCGATGCGCACGCCCGACGTGCGGCAGACCGTCCTCGAAGTCGTGCTCGACCTTCTGGCTGCGAACGGCGTGGACGACGTTCACATCATCATCGCCAACTCGCTCCACCGCAAGATGACCGAGTGGGAGATGAGGCGCATGGTCGGCCCCGAAATCTTCAAAGATTTTTACCCCGACCGCTACTACAACCACGACGCCGAAGACCCGGACGGGCTGGTGTTGCTCGGCCACACGCGCCACAAAGAACCCTTACGCATCAACCGCCGCTGCGTCGAGAGCGATCTCGTCATCTACGTCAACGTCAACCTCGTCCCGATGGACGGCGGCCACAAGTCGGTCGCCGTCGGCCTCTGCGACTACGAGAGCTTGCGCGCGCACCACGAGCCGCAGACCATCCGTGACAGCAACAGTTACATGGACCCGGCCCACTCGGAGTTGAACACGAAGGTCGTCCGCCTGGGGAAGATCGTTGACGAGCACATGAACGTCTTCCACATCGAGACGGCCCTCAACAACCGGATGTACACCGGCGAGATGGACTTCCTCTTAAAGAACGAGGACGAGTTCTCCGCCATGGATCGCTTCAAGTTTGAGGCGATGCGGAAGACCATGGGTGCGCTGCCGCGCGCCGCGCGCCGCAAGCTGCTGCACCAGTTCCCCGCCGCCTACGAGATGATCGCCTGCCACGCCGGCCGGACGGAGCCGACGCACGCGAAGATACTGGAGAAGAACTTCGACCAGTACACCATCCCCGTCAACGGCCAGTGCGACATCCTGATCACGGGCATCCCAGACATCTCGCCGTACAACGTCTATTCGATCTTAAATCCGCTGCTCGTGCAGGTGATGGCCCTCGGCTACCACTTCAACTTCTACCGCAGCAAGCCGCTCCTGAAGAAAGGCGGCGTGCTCATCCTTCACCACCCGTGCTTCGACGAATTTGATCACAACTTCCACCCCTCGTACATCGAGTTCTTCAACCGCCTGCTGCCCGAGACGCGCGACGCCGAGGTCTTGCGCGAGAAGTACGAGCGCGAGTTCGCCAATAACCCCTCCTACGTCGAGATGTACCGCCGCGGCAACGCATACCACGGCGCGCACCCCTTCTTCATGTGGTACTGGGGCGAGAACGGCCGCCAGCACGTCGGCCGCGTCATCGCCGCGGGCGCGGAGAACGCCCACGTCCCCGAACGCATGGGATGGGAGCGCGCCGATAATCTGACCGAGGCCATCTCGACGGCACGCAGCTACATGGGCCGCTCCGCCGAGATCACTATGCTCCACCAACCCGTCATCGCGCTGTGCGAGGTAGAATAGCGAGCCGATGAAACTGTCGCCGACAGAGATTTATCAGGGCAGGAAGATTTTCCTGATCGGGAGCACCGGCTTCCTGGGCAAGGTGACGCTCTCGATGCTGCTGCACCGTTTCCCGAACGTCGGGAAGGTTTATGTCACCGTGCGCGCCCGCTCCCTTGAAGAGTCGCGCACCCGCTTCTGGAACAACGTCATCACGGCCCCGCCCTTCGACCCGCTGCGCGAACGCTACGGCAGCGCGTTCGAGGGCTTCATCAAAGACAAGGTCGAAATCCTCGGCGGCGACATCGGCGACGACAACCTGGGCTACACGGAAGAGGAAGCGCGGCGGATCGCGGATGACATCGACATCGTCTTAAACAGCGCCGGCAACGTCACCTTCAACCCGACCCTGGAGAGCGCCCTTCGGACGAACGTCGTCGGCACGCAGAACGTCATCGCGTTCGCCAGGCGGATGCGGCGGCCCGCGCTCATCCACGTCTCGACCTGCTTCGTCGCGGGCAACCGCTCCGGCCCCGTCTGGGAGAGCGATCCCGTCATCGGCTACTTCCCGCGCAAGGAGGAGTTGCCCGGCGTCGAGTTCTCCGTCGAGCAGGAGATCAGGGATTGCGCGAAGCTCGCAGAGCGCGTGAGGGACGAGGCGCGCGACGCGATGCAGGCCGCGCGCTTCCGCGAGCAGGCGCGCAAGCGACTCATCGAGGAGGGGCGCGACCCGGACGATCTGGACGCGATGGGGCTGGCCGTCGCCCGCGAGCGCAAGGTGTGGACGCGCGAGCGACTTACAGAGTTGGGCATGGAGCGCGCCGCGTGGTGGGGCTGGCCGAACATCTACACCTACACGAAGAGCCTCGGCGAGCAGTTGGTCGCGGCGGAAGACGGCATCGTCCGCTCCATCGTGCGGCCGAGCATCGTCGAGTCGGCGCAAGCCTACCCCTTCCCCGGCTGGAACGAGGGCTTCACGACGACCGCGCCGCTCATCTTCATCGCGCTTAAAGGTCAGACGCAGATTCCCGTCAACGAGAAGCTGATCCTCGACATCACGCCAGTCGATTTCGTGGCTTCGGTGATGCTTTCGGTCACGGCAGAGGCGATGGTCGAGGAGCCGCGCCTCGTGCACCAGGCGGCGACCGGCGACTCGAACCCCAACGACATGCGCCGCATCGTCGGGCTGCTGGGCCTCTACAAGCGCAAGCACTTCGAGGAGAAGGAGACGGGCTTTAAGATCGTCAACGAGATCGCGGGCCGGATGGAGACGAAGGCTGTCACTCCGTCCTACTTCGAGAAAACTTCGACGCCGATGATCAACTCGGCGGCGAAGCGCGCTTCGTCGCTGCTCGACAGCGTGCGGCCCCGGTGGGGCGGGGGCCGCCTGACCGAGTGGGTGGATCACGCGAAGCAGACGGTTGACCGCGTCGAGGAGGTGACGCGCGAGACGGCCGCCGCGTTCGAGCTGTTCCGCCCGTTCATGATCGAGAACGCCTACGTCTTCCGCGCAGACAACGTGCGCTCGCTCCACGCGCGCATACGCAAGGACGAGCAGCCGCTGCTCCCCTGGTGGCCTGAAAAGCTCGACTGGTACGACTACTGGATGAACGTCCACTTCCCCGGCCTCAAGAAGTGGATCTTCCCCACGCTCGAAGAGGACATGCGCGCGCAGCCGAAGCGCATCTACACCTACCGCGACCTGCTGGAACTCTTCGAGACCTCGACCAAGCGCTTCTCCACGCGCGTCGCCATGCGCATCGAGCGCGACGGGCGCAAGGAGCAATACACCTACGCCGACCTGCACGAGCTGGCGACGCGCGCCGCGGGCTTCCTCGCGGGCGAGGGCGTGCGCCCCGCCGACCGCGTTTTGCTCCTCAGCCACAACGCGCCCGAATGGGGCATGGCCTACTTCGGCGTGCTCAAGGCCGGCGCGACGTGCGTGCCCGTCGATCCCGAAAGTCTGACCGGCGAGGTCGCCGGCTTCGCGCGCGCGGCGCAGGCCGCCGGCATCGTCGTCTCCGGCGAGATGCTTGAGAAGCACCCCGACTTGGCCGAGCGGTTCCGGGAGGAAGGGTTGGAGACGGCGCGCGTCTGGACGTTCGAGGAGGTCTTCGCGCTGCCGCCGCAGGAGGTTGAGGATCAGCGGATCGCGCTGCTGCCCGCGCGGGTGCAGGCGCAGAGTGTGGCCTCGCTCATCTTCACTTCGGGCACGACGGGAACGCCGAAGGGCGTCATGCTCTCGCACAAGAACTTCACGAACATGGTCTCGATGCTCGCGTCCGTGTTCGACATGACGACGCAGGACGGCGTACTCTCCGTCCTCCCGTTGCACCACACCTTCGAGTTCTCGACCGGCTTCCTCACGCCGCTAGCGCGCGGCGCGCAGATCACTTACCTGCCGGAGTTGACGAGCGAGGAACTAACGCGCGCGATCAAGAACGGGCACGTCACGGGCATGGTCGGCGTGCCCGCGCTGTGGGAGCTGCTGCACAGGCGGATCAAGAGCCGCCTGAACGAGCGCGGACAGTGGATCGGCGACGCGGCGGAGAACCTGATCCGCGCAAACTCCTGGCTTCGCGACAACACGCCGTTCAACCTCGGCCAGATCGTCTTCCGGCCCATCCACCAGGGACTCGGCGGGCGCATCCGCTATCTCATCAGCGGCGGCTCCGCCCTGAACGATAAGATCAAGCGCGACTTCCACGGCCTCGGCTTCACCATCCTCGAAGGCTACGGGCTGACCGAAGCCTCGCCCGTGCTCACCGTCACGCGCCCCGAGAACAAGCTGATCGCCGGGAGCGTCGGACGGCCCGTCCCCGGCGTCGAGGTGAAGATCGTTGACGCGGACGCTTCGGGCGTCGGCGAGGTCGTCGCGCGCGGGCCGAACGTGATGCTCGGCTACTACAACGACGAGGAGGCCACGCGCGCCGTCCTCCAGAACCGCTGGCTCCGCACCGGCGACCTCGGCCGGCTCGACGACGAGGGCAACCTCTACCTCGTCGGCCGCTCGAAGGACATCATCGTCGATACGAACGGCAAGAACGTTTACCCCGACGAGATCGAGGAGCTTTATCAGGACTCGCCCTTCGTCAAGGAGATCAGCGTCGTCGGGCTGCCCGACGGTCTCGGCGAAAAGGTCGCATGCATGGTCGTCCCCGACTACGACCACGATATCGCGCTCTCGCGCGAAGAGGTTCGCCGCCGCGTCGAAGAACATTTCAAGGACGTGTCCTCCTCGCTCCCCTTCTTCAAGCGCGTCAAGGTGCTGCACTTCTCCGACGACGAGCTGCCGCGCACGGCCACGCGCAAGGTGAAGCGCCGCGAGGTGCTCAACCTCATGCAGACGATGGAGCAGAGCCAGCGGCGGCTGACGGAAGGCGCGGAAGCCGGGCCGCGCGACACGGGGGCTGGCTGGTTGCTCGACATCGTCGCGCAGGTTTCGGGCCGGCCGCGCGCCGAGGTCTCGATGGACTCGCGGCTCGCGGAACTCGGCTTCGACAGCCTCATGTTCGTCGAGCTGGCCGCGGCCGTCGAGCAGGGCGGCGGCCGTCTGAAGTCGCCAGACACGCTCAACCAGGTTCACGACGTGCGCGAGCTGATGTCGCTCGTCGAGCGGCTGCCCGCGAGCGCGCCGCACGAGGACGCGCGCCGCCGCCGCGCCGAGGAGATCAGGCGCGAAGACGAGGAGATTTACATCCCCTCGCTCGTCCGCACCGTCGGCAACAAGGGGCTCGACGTTTTGCAGCGCGCCTTCTACGAGCGATTCCTCGACACGAAGATCGAAGGCGCGGAGAACGTGCCCGCGCACACCAACTTCCTCGTCGCCGCCAACCACGCCTCGCACCTCGACATGGGGCTGGTCAAGATGGCGCTCGGCGAGCAGGGGCGCGATCTCGTGGCGCTGGCCGCGGCCGACTACTTCTTCGACAACAAGTACAAGCGCGCCTACATGGACAACTTCACCAACCTCGTCCCGATGGAGCGCAGCGGGTCTCTGCGCAAGTCTCTGCGCCACGCGCTCTCGTTCCTTGAGCGCGGCTACAACGCGCTCATCTTCCCCGAAGGCACGCGCTCGATGACGGGGGTCATGGCCGACTTCAAGCCCGTCATCGGCTTCATCGCACTGACCGCGCGCACAGGCATCCTGCCCGTCTATCTGCGCGGCACCTACGAGGCGCTCCCCAAGGGATCGAACATGCTCCGCAGCCGCGACGTGGGCGCGCGCATCGGCCGCCTGATCACGGTCGAGGAGATGGAGGCGATGACGAAGGGCATGCCGAAGTCCGAGGGCTACCGACTGATCGCGGCCTACGTCCGCCACCGGATCGAGAACCTCAGGGACGGCACGCGCGCCGAGTTCGACGCCAAAGGCTTACGCCGCCGCTGGCGCGACGAGCGCCGCGCCCACACGCACGACGCCGAGCCCCCGGCCCACGAAAACGAACTCGCGACCACGGGAGACTGAAACGAAGGGATGAGGGATGAGGGCGGAGGGATGAAGTAAAACGGCTTCCTCTTTCATCCCTCATCCCTCACCCCTCATCCCTTTTTCTATGGCTACGAAGAAGCGCGCGGGCGCGACTAAGCGGGCGGCGAAGGGTGGCGGCGACGGTAAGTCGGCGCGGCCAGCGAAGGGCGCTGCGAAGTCTTCCGCCCTGGCGAGGCGTCAGCCTTCCGTGACGCTCGTGACGGGCGGGACTGGCTTCCTTGGCAGCCACCTCGTGAGGCAGCTCGTCGAGGCTGGCGAGAAGAACCTTCGGGTCTTCTCCACGTCCGCGCCCCCGTGGCTCGCGGGGCTGGGCGTCGAGACGGTCGAGGGATCGATCACGAACCCGGACGACGTGTCGCGCGCCGTCTCAGGCGTCGAATCAATCTACCACCTCGCCGGGCGCGTCTCGCGCGACTCCGAGGACGCGCACGAGATGTACAAGCTCCACGTTGACGGCACGCGGCTGCTGTGCGAGGCGGCGCGCGCGGGCGGCGTCAAATCAATCGTGCTCGCCTCGACGAGCGGGACAATCGCGGTCACGAAGGACGGCGAGATCACACCGGACGAGGACTGGCCCGCGCCGCTCGACATCATCTCGCGCTGGCCCTACTACGCCAGCAAGTTCTACCAGGAGCGCGCCGCGATTGAGCACTTCGGCGGCCCCGGCCGGCGGCTCGTCATCGTGAACCCCAGCCTGCTCCTCGGCCCCGGCGACGACCGGCTCAGCTCCACCAAAGTCGTCCTCGACTTCCTCGCGCGCAAGATCGCGGCCGTGCCCGGCGGCGGCCTGAGCTTCGTTGACGCGCGCGACGCCGCGGCCGCGTTGATTGTCGCCATGCGGCGCGGCCGGCACGGCGAGCGCTACCTGCTCGGCGCGGCCAACTGGACGTTCGACAAGTTCTTCGGCCGCCTCGAACGCCTGACGAAGACGGCGGCCCCGCGCCTCTCGCTCCCCTCCTCCCTCGCCGTCGCCGGGGCGAAGGGCCTAAGCGCGCTCTACAAACATTGGAGGCTCGCGCCACCTGTCGAGCCTGCCGAGATCGAGATGGCCGAGCACTTCTGGTACGTGGACTGCACGAAGGCCGCGCGCGAACTCGCCTTCCGCCCGCGCGATCCGCAGGAGACCCTGCACGAGACCGTCGCTTACGTCCGCGAAAACTTCCTCGGCGACGGCGCGCTCGCCTGATTCGACCGCGGGCTGAAAGTCCCACAAGTTAAATTAACCACAGAGGGCACGGAGGATCACGGGGGAAGGCAGGAAGCTCTTCCCCTCCGTGATCCTCCGCGCCCTCTGTGGTTAATTCTTTTTCTCGCTTAAGCGTCAGGCCGGCACGCGGACGCGTAGCACACGCGGCAGTATCTCGAAGTCGGCGGGCAGGCGGCCGACGAGTTCGCCGTCAACTTCGAGCAGGATTTTCTCCGCCCCGGCAGCGCGCGCCGACACCCGCGAGGCCCGCGCGTGGCCGACTTCGCGCATGCCGAGGTGTGTGCCGAGGTAGAGTTTGTAGGAGTTGGCGAGGATGGCGGGCGTGTTGAGATCGCCGACCGCGATCACGTCGAAGCGGCCGTCGGTCAGTTTCGCCGTCGGGGCGATCTTCATGCCGCCGCCGAAGTAGCGCGCGTTGGCGACGCAGAAGTTTGTGATCGCGAGCCGGTGCTCCTCGCCGTCGTCGAGGCTGACGGCGACCGTGGGGCGTTCAAAGGCGAGCGATGCGCGCACGGCCGCGGCGGCGAAAGCGGCGCGGCCGCCGAGCGCGTGCGGCAGCGCGGCCGGCAGCCAGTCCGAACCTCCCTGCTTCACGCGGCGGATGACCTCGCCGCCCATCCCGCACGAGGCCACGTTGACGAAGAAGCGCGACTCGCGCCCGCCCTCCGGGTTCGAGAACTCGACGCGGCCGGCGTCTATCTTGACCGTGCGGCCGGTGCGGAGCGCGACGGCCGCGTCCGCGTCGCGGCGGGGGGTGCGAAGCGTGCGGCGGAAGTCGCCGCCGGTGCCGCTCGGCAGAAGGCCCAGCTCGGCGTCCGCGCCCGCAGCGAGGATGCCGTTCGCCATTTCCGAGACCGTGCCGTCGCCGCCGCAGGCGATCAGAAACTTGCGACCGGCGCGCGCCTCCCGTTCGGCAATCTCACGCGCGTGGCCGGCGCGCTCCGTGAAGGCGACGCCGAATGCGCCGAAGTGCGCGCGCAGCTCGCTCGCCAGGCGCGGCCACGCGCGGCCGGTCGCGCCGCCAGCGGAAGTCGGGTTGACGACGACGAGCGGGAGCCCCGAATCCGAGACGCGCGCGGGCCGCGGCGTCAGATCGGCCGGTCGCCGCCCTGCCAGTTCGGCATTTTCAGACCGCGCAGTTCGTCCGGCCGCGCCGTCGTGGCCCCTTTTGTCGCCGTCGCTTTTTTTGTCCTGACGCCGCGCGCGCATCAGTCGTCACCGATGTGATGGCTGCGGCCGTAGTGTGCGCGATCCTGCTCGGCCAGCTCACTGATGCGGCTCATGACGAACTCGCCGATCATTTTGTAGGTGCGCAGGCCGTCGCGCAGATCGCGGAAGGGGGCGAAGTCGATGGGCGGGCCGAAGTGGATGCGGATCGGCTCGCCGCCCGTCCAGTTGCCAAGGATTTGGCGCGGCAGATCGTTATTCAACCCGGCAACGAAGACGGGGATCACCTGAGGGTCGGCCTCCTTGACGAGTCGGCCGATGCCCGGCTTGGGCGGGAGGAAAGAGTAGGGGTCGGGGTTCTTGTTGCGCGTGCCTTCCGGGTGGAAGCCGATGAGGTTGCCGCGCCCGCGGCGGCAGAGATCGACCAGCAGGCGGAAGGAGAACTTGTCGAACTCGCGCTTCTCCGGCAGGGGGTTGCTGCCGGCCGCGAAGAAGGGCGGGTACATCGACCACCAGCCCATCAAGAGGTTGACGAGCATCCCCGGCACGGACTCGTAGAAGAAGCGCCCGCGCACGGGGAAGAACAGCTTTTTCGGCCAGCTCGTTCTGCGGAACAGCTCGGCCGAGACGACGTACATGTCGAAGAACGAGCGGTGGTTGGCCGCGAGTATGATCGGCCGTTCGTGGGTTACGGAGTCGAAGTGTTCCAGACCGTGGACGCGCATCAGGTTGTAGGTGCAGACCCTGATCCAGCCCGTCCCGACCGTGCGCTGGCAGAACGTCCAGAACTCCTTCCAGCGCCCCTCGTTCATCCGCCGCGAGACGCGGAACGCGAAACGCTCCATCCCGCTCAGGACGGCCATCTCCTCTGGCGCCGGCTCGACCGGCCCGCCGTCCGCGGGAGGCTGAGACTCGGCCGGTACGGCGGGCACGGCCCCCGCGTCCACCTTCCCGGCCTCGGCTAGTAAGTCGGTCTGAGACATCACTGATCGGGAAAGCCGTATGCTCGCGAATCGGAACGCCCGTGAATCGAAATGCTCGTAAATCGTAAATCGTAAATCGTGAATAGATCAACGCGGCGTCCGCGCCTCTATTCGCGATTCACAATTCACCAGCGATCAGTCTATCGAAAAGTATTTCGCCTCCTCGTGGTGGACGATGATGGCGGAGGTGGACTGTTCGGGTTCGAGCTGGAACTCCTCGGAGAGCGACACGCCGATGCGCGACGGGTCGAGCAGCTCGAAGAGTTTCACCTGGTCTTCGAGGTCGGGGCAGGCCGGGTAGCCGAAGCTGAAGCGCGAACCCTGATAGCCCTGGTGGAAGAGTTTGGTCAGCTCGGCGGCGTCGCGGCCGGCCAGCCCTAGTTCCTCGCGGACGCGCTTGTGCCACAGTTCGGCCAGCGCCTCGGCCGCCTCGACCGAGAGGCCGTGGAAGTAGAGGTAGTCCGTGTAGTTGTCCGCCTCGAACAGTTCGTGCGCGTACTCGCTCGCACGCCGGCCGACGGTGACGAGGTGGAAGGCCACAACGTCAACGCGTCCCGACTCCTTCGACGCGAAGTAGTCCGCGAGACACAAACGCTTGCCCGCGGGCTGGCGCGGGAAGGTGAAGCGCGCGCGCTCCGTGCGCCCGTCCTCCTGATAGACGACGAGGTCGTTGCCCTCCGACTGGCAGGGGAAGTAGCCGTAAACGACGCGCGGCGTCAGCAGACCTTCGCGCTTCGATCTCTCCTTCAGCTCTTCGTAAACGGGGCGCACCTTCTCGGCGACTAGCTGTCGGTAATCTTCGGCGCTACGGCGGCCCTGCTTGAACTGCCACTGCCCTTTGAAGAGCGCGTTCTCGTTGACGAAACCGAAGACCTCGTCGAGCGACACGTCTTCGACCACGCGCGAGCCGTAGAAGGGCGCGCGCGGGATCGGGGCGTCAGGGTTCACGTCCGAGCGGACGGTGTGCTTCGTGTCGCCCGCGGCACGGACTGCGGCGCGCGGCCGCGCCGGCTTGCGGACTCCGAGCTTGGCCTCCTCGCCTACCAAATCTTCGTCCGACTCGTCGGCCTCGTCGCGCGCCGCGCCCGCGGCTTTCGCGCCCGCTTTGCCGCCCGCGCCGTCACCGCCGGTCAGCAAGTCCATCGTGTGCAGGCCGTCGAAGGCGTCGCGGGCGTAGAAGAGGCGGCCCTTGTAGAGCGGGATCAGGTCTTCGTCAACGTAGCGGCGGTTGAGCGCCGCGCCGCCGAGGACGACGGGCACGTCGATGCCGCGCTCGTTCATCAGCTCAAGGTTCTCGCGCATGATGAGCGTGGACTTGACGAGCAAACCACTCATGCCGACGGCGTCCGCCTTGTGCTCCTCGTAGGCTTGCAGGATCGCCTCGACCGGCTGCTTGATGCCGAGGTTGACGACGCGGTAGCCGTTGTTCGTCAGGATGATGTCCACGAGGTTCTTGCCGATGTCGTGCACGTCGCCCTTGACGGTGGCGAGCACCATCGTGCCCTTCGCAGTCGCCCCGCCCTTCTTCTCCATGTGCGGTTCGAGGAAGCGCACCGCCGCCTTCATGACTTCAGCCGACTGCAGGACGAAGGGCAACTGCATCTGCCCGCTGCCGAAGAGGTCGCCGACGGTCTTCATGCCGTCGAGGAGGATGTCGTTGATGATTTCGAGCGCGGGGCGCGTTTCGAGCGCGGCCTTCAGGTTGTCTTCCAGCCCGATCTTCTCGCCGTCGATGATGTGTCGCTTGAGCTTCTCCTCGACCGGCAGGTTCTCATCGACCGACTTCTCGCGCTTGGCCGAGACGCCCTCGAACAGCTTCGTGAACTCGCCCAGCGGATCGTAGGTGCATACGTCGCCCTCGAACTTGCGCTCGTCGTAGATGAGCTGCCGCGCGACTTCAAGCTCGCGCTCCCCGATCCGGTTGAGCGGGACGATCTTGCTGGCGTTGACGATGGCCGCGTCCAGGCCGGCCTCGACGGCTTCGTGCAGAAACACCGAGTTCAGGACGACGCGCGAGGCGGGGTTGAGGCCGAACGAGATGTTCGAGACGCCGAGCAGTGTGTTGACGCCGGGCAGCTCCGCCTTGATGCGGCGGATGCCCTCGATGGTCTCGGCGGCGTTGCGCCGATCCTCCTCGATGCCGGTCGAGATGGGGAGCGCGAGCGGGTCGAAGAAGAGGTCGTGCGCCGGGAAGCCGAGTTCTTCAGTCGCCTGCCCGTAGGCGCGCTTCGCAATTCGGAGCTTGCCCTCGGCCGTGCGCGCCATGCCTTCCTCGTCAATCGTGCCGACGACGACGGCCGCGCCGTACTCCCGCGCCAGCCCGAAAACTTTCTTGAAGCGCGGCTCGCCGTCCTCGTAGTTCGTCGAATTCAGAATCGACTTGCCGCCCGCGTGCTGGAGGCCGGCCTCCATCTTCTCCCACTCGGTCGAGTCGAACATGAGCGGGATGCGAACCTGCGTGACGAGGCGCGACGCAAGCTCGTGCATGTCCTTCGCGCCGTCGCGGCCGACGAAATCGACGTTCACGTCCAGGACGTGCGCGCCCTCCCGCTCCTGCTCACGCGCCAGGGAGACCAGCCCGTCCCAGTCCTCGGCCTGCAACAGGTCGCGCATCTTCTTCGACCCGGAGGCGTTGACGCGCTCGCCGACGATGAGGAACGAGGTGTCTTGCCGGTAAGGCTGCTGGATGTAGATCGACGAGGCCGAAGGCACGAGCCGCGCGTCGCGCCGCTTCGGCGTCACGCTCTGCATCGCCTCGACGACCATCTTCAGGTGCGCGGGCGTCGTGCCGCAGCAGCCGCCGACGACGTTGACGCCGAAGTCGCGCGCGAAGTGCAGCACCTGCGCCGTGAACGTCTCCGGCGTCTCGCCGTAGTGCTGCCGCCCGTCTTTAACTTCGGGCAGGCCGGCGTTCGGCAGCACGGAGACTGGTAGCGGCGCGTTCTCGCACAGGTAGCGGATGCTCTCCGTCATGTGCTTCGGCCCCGTGCCGCAGTTCATGCCGATCACGTCGATGGGGAAGGGTTCGAGCGCGGTCAGCGCGGCGTTGATCTCCGTGCCGTTGAGCATCGTGCCGAAGACTTCGATTGTGACCTGCGCGATGACGGGCACGCGGCGGCGGTTCTGCTCGAAGTCGGCGAAGATGGCGGCGAGCGCGGCCTTCGTCTGGAGTAAGTCCTGGCAGGTCTCGACGATGAGGATGTCCGCGCCGCCGTCGAGGAGGCCGCGCGTTTGTTCGGCGTAGGCAGCTTTCAGATCATTAAACGTGATGTGGCCGAGCGTGGGCAGCTTCGTCCCCGGCCCCATCGAGCCTGCGACCCAGCGGGGCTGCGCCTTGGTCGAGAAGTCGGCGGCGACGCGGCGGGCGAGCTGCGCGGCCTTGCGGTTCAGCTCGTAAGCCATCTCCGCGATGCCGTACTCGCCGAGGACGAAGGGGAGGCCGCCGAACGAGTCGGTCTCGACCACGTCGCAGCCGACTTCGAGGAACGCCGCGTGGACGCGTTCGACCGCCGAAGGCTTCGTGACCAGCAGGTATTCGGGGCAGCCCTCGAACTGCGGCCCGCCGTAGTCGTCCACCGTCAGGTCCTGCGACTGTAGGTTCGTGCCCATAGCGCCGTCGAAGACGACGACGCGCTCGCGTAGAGTGTCGAGAAAAGAGCTGTTAGCCATTTTTGAGTTGTTAGCTGTTAGCTGTTAGCTATTAGCTAGACCGGAAAACCGGTGCGAGGCCAAGACGAAAGTTGAACGCTTGCGGCTGCCGGCTAAAAGCTAATAGCTAACAGCTAACAGCCTGTCTGCTAACAGCCAAGAAAAGCCCCGCGCCAAACAGCGCGGGGCTTCTCGCCGGAGAGCCTGTTGACGGGGGCCTTAACTTCTGTGAAGACCCGGCCGAGCTGTTTAGCTGCTTATTTTACGTGGCCGCAAGTCGCCTTAACTCACCACGTTTGTCTCTCGTCGGCAATTGAAGCACCGCGCGGCGCGGGTGTCAAGCAGCGCGTCCGGGGCGCTGGTCGCTACTTCGACTGCTCCCAGTCACGCCGCAGCTCCTTCGCCACCTCCTCGGCGCGGCGCTTGGTCGGCTCCTGCCGGCTGAACGGGTTGACGAGGATTTTGTGGCCGAAGTCGCGCGCCCAGAGACGGCGGCCCGCCGCGTCTTCGAGCTTGACGAAGGCGCGGGCCTCCGACTTCTCGTCGAAGACGCGCACGGAGAGTGCGCCCGTGAGCACGGCGTCGGCCTCCGCGGGGCTGCCGACCACGGTGAAGCCGCGCTTCCTCAACTGCTCTTCGAGGAGGAAGCGGAAGCGGTCGGCCTCGTCGGCCGTGCCCATGTCGCCGACGTGAATCTTGCGCACGTCGCGCAGGTCTGGAAGTTTCCGGGCGCGCTCGTTGCCGGACGCCGCAGCCGAGGTCGCCGCCCCGGCGAGGAAGCAGAAAATCAGGGCGAGGGTCGCCGTCAGTCTCATAACCTCTGTTCTCCTTATCGTTGATTCTTCGACAACTCCCACCGGGGCACGGGAGAGTTCGCGTTTTCACGCCGATTATACGCCGGGGCAGCAGAAAAGGTTGTCCGCAATTCCCTGCCCCTGCCGTTTGTGATAACTTCGCAGCCGCATCCACGTCAGTGTCTCTCGGCTTATGCGACGCGCCATCTACCCCGGCTCCTTCGACCCCGTCACGAACGGCCACCTCGACATCATCGAGCGCGGCTGCAAGCTCTTCGACGAGATCGTCATCGCAGTCGTCGTCAACCCCGGCAAGCAGCCGATGTTCTCGCTCGACGAGCGGCGCGCGATGCTCGAAGAGGCGCTCGCCGGACTCGGCGGCGGAGCGTGCAGTCTGTCAGTTGACAGCTTCGAGGGGCTGCTGATGGATTACGCCGTCCGCAAGGGCGCTGGCGCGGTCGTGCGCGGCATCCGGGCCATATCCGACTACGAGTACGAGTTGCAGATGGCTCTGATGAACCGCCGGCTCGATCCGCGCATCGAGACCGTCTTCATGATGTCGGCCGAGGACTACTCCTACGTCAGCTCGCGGCTCGTCAAAGAGGTCTTCCTCTTGGGCGGGAGCGTCGAAGGACTCGTGCCCGCGACGGTCGAGCGGCGGATGCGCGAGAAGGTCGGACGCTGACGACGGCTCCCCCAGACTTTGCCGCGCGAAAGTTCTCACCCGCGAGCGCGCCGGCCGGTGATATACTCGCGCCGCTTTTCCCACTCCAACGCGCCGCCGTGATTCCCATTGAAGCGGCGTGTCCAATCTGGCGGGAGGAAGAAGACCATGCCGAGAGGCGACAAGGGCAGCTACACCGACAAACAGAAGCGGCAGGCCGAGCACATCGAGGAGGGCTACGAGGAGCGCGGCGTGTCCGGCGAAGAGGCCGAGCGGCGCGCGTGGGCCACGGTCAACAAGTCTTCCGGCGGCGGCAAGAAGAGCGGTTCGGGCCGCGGGCAGAAGACGAACAAAGGCCCCGCGAAGAAGGGCGGGAAGAAGGGCGGCAAGGCGTCGAAGGGCGGCGGCTCAAAGAAGGGTGGCTCGAAGAAAGTCGCCGCGAAGAAAGGCAGTTCAAAGAAGGGCGGCTCGAAGAAGGGCAGCTCGAAGAAACGTTGAGGCCGCGTCGATTTTACTGGCGACGCCCGCGCCCGGCCGCGTAAGCCGTCCCGTTCGTGCGCCGGGCGCCCGCCGGCGTCGGCGGGCGCCGTCAATTAGACTGGCCCGCGTTGCCCGCCCGCACCCGTGCCGCCGCCGCTTCCACGCCGCGCCCGGCCGCGGTAAACTCTCTGACCACCGAACCACAATGCAGCCAACCGAGAAAAAGATCGGGTTCAACGCCTCAGACCGCGTCGCGCGGATGCGCGCCTCTTCGACGCTCAAGGCGATGCAGAAGGCCATCGAGCTGCGCGCGGCCGGCGTGGACGTGGTCGATCTCGGCGCTGGCGAGCCGGATTTCGACACCCCCGAGCACATCAAGCAGGCCGCGCTGGACGCACTCGCGCGCGGCGAGACCAAGTACACCGCGACGGGCGGCACGCGCGTCCTGCAAGAGGCAATCGTCAACTTCTACGCGCGCGAGTTCGGCGCGAGCTACACGCCCGCGGAGGTCGTCGCCGCGGCGGGCGGCAAGCAGGCGATCTTCAACGCCGTCGTCTCGCTCTTGAACCCCGGCGACGAGGTGCTCATCCCCGCGCCCTACTGGGTGACGTTCCCCGAGATCGCCGTCTTCGCCAACGCCACCCCCGTCTTCATCGACACCGAAGAGACCGGCTTCCAGCTCACGGCCGAGCAGGTGGAGCGCGCGATCACGCCGCGCACGCGGCTCATCATCATCAACTCGCCCTCGAACCCGTCGGGGCGCGTCATCCCGCCCGCGGAGTTTCGGCGCATCCTGGAGGTCGTCGCCGGGCGCGGCATCTACGCGGTCACGGACGAGTGCTACCTGAAGTTCGTTTATCCGCCGCACGAGGTCTTCAGCGCCGCGTCGCTGCCGGCCGAGCTGCGCGCGAGACTGTGCGTCGCCGGCTCGTTCTCCAAAACTTACGCGATGACGGGCTGGCGCATCGGCTACTCGCTCGCGCCCGCCGAGTGGACGAAGGCGATGCTGCTCGTGCAGGGCCACTCGACGAGCAACCCGAGTTCGATTGCGCAGGCCGCCGCCGCCGCCGCGCTCAACTCCCCGCAGGGTTGCGTCGCCGAGATGCTGGCCGAGTACGGCCGCCGGCGCGAGTGGCTGATCAAAGAGCTGGACGCCTTGCCCGGCCTCAGTTGCGTCACGCCCGAAGGGGCGTTCTACGCTTTCCCTTCCGTGCGCGGCTGCCTGAACGGCGAGATCAAAACTTCCGGCGAGTTCGCGGAAAGACTTTTGAAGGACGAGCACGTCGTCGTCACGGACGGCGCGGGCTTCGGCGTCGAGGGCTTCGTGCGCGTCTCCTACGCGACCTCTCTGGACAGGCTCGAAGAGGGCGTGCGCCGCATCCGCCGCGTCGCCGAGCGGTTCGCGGGCTGAGGAAAGATGGGAGATTCGGGCGGCGAGGTCGTCCGTGCGGGTAAAACTGGAAGGGCCGCGGCTCAGAACTTGAGCCGCGGCCCTTCCAGTTTTGTTAAGACCCCGGAGGCATCTTAGTAGATGTTGAAGTTGTACTGGATGGTCGCGTACTGCGAGACCTTGCGGCCGTCCTTCTCGGCCGGCGTGAACCTGATCTGGCGCGCCGCGGCGATGGCCTTCTCGGTCAGCCCGTCGGGCAGGC
>DATHBT010000236.1:0-8033 GCA_035295985.1 Pyrinomonadaceae bacterium
GTCGCGCCCGCGACCGTCCACGTCGGGCCGATGGCGCTGCGCAACGTGCCGACCGACCTGCTCTCCGGCGCGTCGGCCGGCGCGCCAGTCCTCCTCGGCCGCGACGCCCTGCGGCCCTTCGAGCTGACCTTCGATCCGGTCAACCGGCTCGTACGCTTCCTCCCGCGCTAACACCTCAAACAGAGCGACGGCGGGCGAACGATTCTCCTCAGCCGAACTCCCGCCGAGCCGTTCAGGTGGGGCCTCAAGTCGTTCGGGCTAAACGCGGCCCGGCCGTCGCCTTACCGCGCCCGACGAAATCGTTGACACTGTTTGCGCGCGCGGGTAACATGCCGGGCAGCAATCTGTTTGGCTCATCCGGCAGACGCTAACCACCGTAAAAGAGTCGCACGTTCCCGGTTCCGGGCGGAGGCCCAACGAGATGAACCGCGCAGCCGTCCACATCCCCGAAAAGCTCTTCTTCAAGATCGGCGAGGTCTGCGACATCACGGAGGTGCAGGCGCACGTCCTGCGCTACTGGGAGTCGGAGTTCCCGATGCTCGCGCCGCAGAAGAACCGCGCCGGGCAGCGCACCTACCGCAAGCGCGACGTGGAGATGGTCTTGCGCATCAAGGAGCTGCTCTACGAGGATCAGTACACCATCGCCGGCGCGAAGAAGAAGCTGGCGAGCGAAATCCGCGGCGCGTCGAAGTTGAAAGTGGTCACGCCGGAGATGGCCGCCGCCGCGGCGGCCGAACAGGCCGAGACTTCGCAGCACCAGTCCACGCCCGCCAGCATCCCGCAGCAGTTCGCGCCGCCGCAGCCGACCTACGCGAGCGACACGGAGGCGGCCCCGCGCGAGCCTGAATACCCGATCACGGACGAGCGCCGCGCGGCCCTGCGCCGCCTGCGCGAGCAGATGCGCGACCTCCTCTCGCTGCTCGGCTCGCGCGAAGGCGCGGCCCCTGATCCGCGCCGCAAGTGACCCGCCCGCGGCGGCCGTAGGCCGGTTGACCAATCAAAATTTTCCGGCGATACTATTCGCGTTTTCGGGATGTGGCGCAGCCTGGTAGCGCGCACCCTTGGGGTGGGTGAGGTCCCGAGTTCGAATCTCGGCATCCCGATTCAAGAAAGGCTCACGGACGTGAATGTCCGTGAGCCTTTTTAAGTTTCGGACAGGCGGCTTGTTCAGAAACTCTGCGCGCCGCCGGCCGTCTGCTCGGCGAAGCCGGAGGCGAAGGTGACGACGCACATCGAGGTGCGCTGCGAGTGGTCGCCGCAGGCGAGGCCGGCGAGCTTGTAGTCCTGGTTGAAGATGCTGAGACGGTGGCCGCGGCTGGCGAAGCCGTCGTCGATGAGCCAGACGAGCACGCGCTGGCGGGCGGTGTACTTGCCGTAAGAAATGCTCTCGCCGACCGTGCCGGTCAGGCGGCCGAAGCGCGCGAGGCGCTGATCGCACAGGCTGCCGTCCGTGCCCTTGTGGCCGAACAGCCCTTTCGCGCCCTGATCGAGGACGTGCGCGTTCGCGCCGAGCGTCATGCCGCGCGAAATGTTCAGCGGGGCGAGCGGGCGTGCGGCCTTGAGGAAGTTGATCGCCTCGTCGAGCGCGGCCGTGCCCTCCTCGGTCGTGACTTCGAGGCTGCCGGCGAGCCGGAACGTCTTGCCCCTGAAGCCGGGCCGGAGCTGTTCGAGGAAGGTCGCGTACTCCTGCGGGCGCGTGCGCGCTAGATTGATCTCCTGGAGCAGCTCGTTCTCGAAGGTGGGCAGCGCGAAGGCCGCGCCGCTGGCTGTGATGGTGGTCTGTGCCTTGGAATGCAGGGTCGCGAAGCTCAGGCAGAGTACAAGCGAGCAGGCGAGGGAGAGCCTGTCACGTCTCATCGGGGGAACTCCTTTATCAAACGGGCGAAAACTGCGGACGAAACTGTGCGGGGACTGGCGCCGCGCGAGGGCTTGCGAGGGCGGCGGGCAGGTCTTAAGTCAACGAAGCGGCGGGAATGTAATCCGCACGGGGCGGCGGAGTCAAGCGGAGTTTCGCAACCTGCGTCGGGCGTTCAGCCCCGAGTTTCGGCGACGATGATCTCTGATGTCAGCGTGCGGTGGACGGGGCACTTGTGCGCGATCTCCTGCAGGCGCGCGCGCTGCTCTTCGGTCAGGTCGCCCTCGATCTCGACCGTGCGCTCGATGCGGTGGATGAAGGCGTCGCCCGTCGCCTCACACTCGGCGCAGTCGCGCGCGTGGACGCGCCGCTGCGAGAGGCGCACGGTCACCCGCTCGACCGGCCAATCTTTGCGCCGCGCGTAGAGCCGGACGGTCATCGAGATGCAACTGCCGAGCGCGGCGACGAGGAGCGTGTACGGATCGGGGCCCGCGCCGTCGCCGCCGAGACTGGCCGGCTCGTCCGTCGTGAAGGTGCGCCCGCCGTCGTAGCGCACCTCGTTCTGTAGGTTCGCGAGTGAAGTGACGATCACTTCGTTCATCAAATTCAGCCTCCTGAATCGTCTCCGTCTGTTAACCGATTTGTTCCACGGGCCGCCCGGATGCCGCGATGATAGCACCGGCGGACGCCTGCCCGCCTCGCGAAACGTGCGGGCCGCGCGCCTTGCGCGCGCGCGAGGCGTGCGGCTACACTCGCTGCCGTTCAAAACAAGCGGTTAGCTATTAGCTGTTAGCTGTTAGCCGTTAGCCGAACCGCTCGGCGGGGCTTGAACTGCTCAACTACCGCGGCGCGGAGCCTCTGGCTAAAAGCTAACAGCTAATAGCTAACAGCTTCTCGGAGAGACGCGATGAAGATTCACGAGTATCAGGGCAAGGAGCTTTTGGGCAGGTACGGCGTGCCGGTGCCGCGCGGGATCGTGGCGCGCTCGCCCGAAGAGGCGTACCACGCGGCGAAGGAGCTGGGCACGGAGGTCGTGGTCGTCAAGGCGCAGATTCACGCGGGCGGGCGCGGCAAGGGCGGCGGCGTCAAGCTGGCGCGCTCGGCCGACGAGGCGCAGGAGATCGCCCGCCAGATGCTCGGCATGAAACTCAAGACGCACCAGACCGGGCCGGAAGGTCAGGAGGTGCGCACGCTCCTCGTCGAAGAGGGCCTGCCGATTGATAAAGAGTTCTACCTCGGCGTCGTGCTCGACCGGCAGACGGGCCGCCCCGTCTTCATGGCCTCGTCCGCGGGCGGCATGGACATCGAGGAGGTCGCGGCGACGGAGCCGGAGAAGATTCTCAAGGAGACGATTGATCCGGCCGTCGGCTTCCGGCCCTTCCAGGCGCGCAAGCTCGCCTTCGGACTCGGACTGCCTTCGGAGCTGATCAACCAAGCCGCGAAGTTCATGCAGGCCCTCTACACGGCTTACGAGCAGATGGACGCCTCGCTCCTTGAGATCAACCCGTTCCTGCTGACGAAGGACAAGCGCCTCATCGCGCTCGACGCCAAGGTCAACTTCGACGACAACGCGATGTTCCGCCACCAGGACTTCCACGCCCTGCGCGACCTGAACGAGGAGGAGCCGCTTGAGATCGAGGCGTCGAAGTTCGACCTGAACTACATCAAGCTCGACGGCAACATCGCCTGCATGGTCAACGGGGCGGGCCTCGCGATGGCGACGATGGACATCATCAAGCTGGCGGGCGGCGAGCCGGCCAACTTTCTGGACGTGGGCGGCGGCGCGTCGCAGCAGCGCGTCGAGGCCGCCTTCCGCATTCTGCTGGCCGACCCGAACGTGCGCGCCGTGCTCATCAACATCTTCGGCGGCATCGTCCGCACCGACATGGTCGCGCGCGGCGTGATCGAGGCGGTGAAGGCCATCGGCGTCAGCGTGCCCGTCGTCGTCCGCCTGGAAGGGACGAACGTCGAGGAGGGCCGCCGCCTCATCAACGAGTCGGGCATGAACTTCACGGTCGCCTCGGGGATGAAGGACGCGGCCGAGAAGGTCGTCGCCCTCGCCGGGTAGCCCGTCCCGCCGCCGCGGTTCGTTCGGGGCCGGACGCCGAACAACCGGCCTGGAATCGTCGTATCTTCGGGGAGACGCGATGACGGGAGTTGCTTATGTTTTGTCCGCAGTGTGGCACTAGCCAGAGCGAAGAGCTGAAGTTCTGCAAGGCGTGCGGCGTGAACTTGCAGGCCGTGCGGCAAGCCGCCGTGACGGGCGAGCCGGGCGAGAAGTTCGACTGGAGCAAGACGTGGGTGGCCGAGATGTTCGTGTCCGGCCAAGAGGCGCAGCGGCGTAAGGCCGAGGTGGAGCGCCTGCAAGGCATCACGCCGGAGTACAAGCGATACAACGAGATCAAGGGCGGCGTCATCACCGCGAGCGTCGGCGTCGCGCTGATGATCTTCCTCTTCGTCTTCATGGAAGGCATCGTCGCCGGTGGCAAAGTCGCGCCCGACGAGGCGGAGATCCTCAGCCGCGTGTGGGTGGCCGGCGTGATCCCCCTGTTCGTCGGGCTGGGGCTGATCTTCAACGGCACGTTCGTGAGCAGAAAGCAGATCGAAGCCGCCAACCGGGAGCAGCGCGGCACGCCGGACGCCCTCGGCGCGATGGACAGCAGGCACGCCCTCCGCGCCGCCGACACGTCCGAATTCATCCCGGCCGACTTCAGCGTGGTCGAAGGCACGACCAGACACCTCGGCGGCTCCGCGAAGAAGCCGCAGGACGCACGCAACCCGTGAAAAGCAATTGACGAACGGTAAACGGCGAACCCTGAACTGAGGTCAACAGTTCAGTTCAGGGTTCGCCGTTTACCGTTCGTCGTTTGGAGTCTCGGATGGCAACACTCTCTTTCTGGGGCGGCGTCGGAACCGTCACCGGCTCGAAGTACCTGATCGAAACGGGCGGCGCGAGCGTGCTCGTCGATTGCGGCCTGTTCCAGGGCTACAAGGAGTTGCGCGAGCGCAACTGGGAAGACCCGCCCTTCTCGCCCGCCGCGCTCGACGCCGTCCTCATCACGCACGCGCACGTCGATCACACGGCGTATCTCCCGCGCCTCGTCCGACTCGGCTTCAACGGCCCCGTTTACTGCTCGCGCGGCACGGCCGACCTGCTGAAAATCCTGCTGCCCGACTCCGCTCGCCTCCAGGAAGAGGACGCCGAATACCGCAACCGCAAGGGCCTCACGCGCCACCAGCCCGCGCTCCCGCTCTACACCGAAGAGGACGCGCGCGCCTCGCTCGAACTCCTCCGCCCTCAGCCTAACACCGGCGAGGCGCGCGAAGTCGCGCAGGGTGTGCGCGCGGGCTTCCGCGTCGCCGGCCACATCCTGGGATCGAGCCTCGTGCTGGTCGAGATCGACGGCGCGGGCGGCGACAAAGCGGGCCGCAAGGTACTGTTCTCCGGCGACCTCGGACACTACGACCAGCCGATCATACGCGACCCGGAGCCGCCTCCCGCGTGCGACTACATGCTCGTCGAGTCAACCTACGGCGACCGCCTGCACGCGCCCGAAGACCCGAAGGACGAGCTGGCCCGCATCGTCAACGAGACTGCCGAGCGCGGCGGCACGCTCCTCGTCCCCGCCTTCGCCATCGGACGCACGCAGGAGATCGTCTATCTGATCCGCGAGCTGGAAGAAGAGGGGCGCATCCCCGTCCTGCCCGTGCGCGTCGATTCGCCGATGGCCGCCGCCGCGACGCGCGTCTATAACCAGCGCACGGAGGAGCACGACGAGGAGTACGCGTCGATTCTCGCCGAGCGCCGCCACCCGATCCGCACGCGCCAGATGCAGACGGCCTCGACGCGCGAGGAGTCCAAACGCATCAACGAGGAGCGCGGGCCGCGAATCATCGTCAGCGCGTCGGGCATGATGACGGGCGGCCGTGTCCTTCATCACGCGCAGCGCGTTTTGCCGGACGAGCGCTCGACCGTCCTCTTCGTCGGCTTCCAGGCGGCGGGCACGACGGGCCGGCGCGTCCTCGACGGCCAGCCCGAAGTCACCATCTTCAAACGTCCCGTCCCCGTCCGCTGCCGCGTCGAGCGCGTCGGCGGCTTCTCGGCGCACGCCGACTGGAAGGAAGTCCTGCGCTGGCTCGAAGGGATGCCCGGCCCGCCCCGCCGCTCCTTCACCACGCACGGCGAGCCGGAGGCCGCCGCCGCGATGGCCGCACACATACGCGAACGCTACGGCTGGCGCATCGAAGCGCCGCAGTACGGTGATCGAGTAGAATTAGAATGAACACCCGCGCTGTTTGACGGACTACAACCCTTCCGATTTTGCCGCGCGGACGTGATATACTGCGCGGTCATTCCGGCAAGACAAACCGCAAACTGAGGAGCAAAAGCGTTGAGCGTTCTCGTCGATAAGCAGACGCGCCTCGTCGTGCAGGGCATCACGGGCAAAGAGGGCACGTTCCACACCAAACAGATGGTCGAGTACGGGACGAACGTCGTCGGCGGCGTCACGCCCGGCAAGGGCGGGACAACGCACGAGGGCGTCCCCGTCTTCAACACGGTCGAAGACGCGGTCAGGGAGGCCGGAGCGAACGCCTCGGTCATCTACGTGCCGCCGCCGTTCGCGGCCGACGCGATCATCGAGGCCGCCGACGCCGGGATGCCGCTCGTCGTATGCATCACCGAGGGGATACCCGCGCTCGACATGGTGAAGGTGAGGCGGTTTATGGAAGGGAAGCGGACGCGGCTCGTCGGGCCGAACTGCCCCGGCGTCATCTCGCCGGGCAAGTGCAAGGTCGGCATCATGCCCGGCCACATCCACAAGGAAGGGCGCATCGGCGTCGTCTCCCGTTCGGGGACGCTGACGTACGAGGCGGTCGGGCAGTTGACGGCGCTCGGCCTCGGACAGTCAACCGCCATCGGCATCGGCGGCGACCCCGTCATCGGCACGACGCACTCGGACGCGCTCGCGCTCTTCGAGGCCGACCCGGAGACGGAAGGGATCGTGATGATCGGCGAGATCGGCGGGACGGCCGAGGAGGAGGCCGCCAGCTTCGCGAAGGAGCACGTGACGAAGCCCATCGTCGCCTTCATCGCCGGGCAGACCGCGCCGCCGGGCCGAAGGATGGGCCACGCCGGCGCGATCATCGCGGGCGGGAAGGGCACGGCCGCCGAGAAGATGCGCGCGCTCGAAGAGGCCGGCATCCGCGTCGTCCACTCGCCCGCCGACATCGGACAGGCGATGAAAGAGGCGCTCGGCGCGGGCGCAGCCGCTTGAAGTAAGTTGCGGAGGTACGGCGGTGGCGGACGATGACAGAGTCGATAAGCTCGTCGAGGTTATGGCGTCGCTCATTAAAGTCTCCCGCGACACAGACAGGCGCGTTAACACGCTCACCGAGGTCGTGCGCGAGATCAGCGGGGATGTGAAACTGCTCGCCGAAGCTTCGAGCCGTCTGCACGAAAGAATGGAAGAGATCGCGGAGAGAATGGAAGAGATCGCAGCCGCGCACGCGAACTCGGAAGTTAAGATCGCCGCGCTGGCCGACGCTCAGATAAAGACCGAAGGCGTCGTCGCGTCTCTAAGCGAGCGCATGAACGAACTCGCGGCGGCGCAGACGCACACGGAGCAGCGGCTCGACGCTTTGATCGACATCGTGCGGGAGATGCGCGAGGGCCGCCCGCCGAAATCATAATCAACGGGAAAGGTTGAACGAACACTCAGCATGTCAGAGCAAAAAATCGGGAATCTCACGTTCGGGATCATCAAGCCCGACGCGGTGCGCGGCGGGAAAGTGGGCGCGATCATCCAGCGCATCATTGACGGCGGCTTCCGCCCGCGCGGGATGAAGCTCATCCACATGACGCGCGAGGAGGCCGAGGGCTTTTACGCCGTCCACCGCGGGCGTCCGTTCTTCGGCGAGCTGACGGCGTTCATGTCCTCCGGGCCGTGCGTCGTGCTGGCGTTGGAGAAGGAGGGCGCGGTCAAAGCCTGGCGCGACCTGATGGGCGCGACCGACCCGGCGAAGGCCGACGAGGGCACGATCCGCAAGGAGTTCGCCAGCTCAATCGGCGAGAACGCAGTCCACGGCTCGGACTCCGAGGAGAACGCGGCTCTGGAGATCGCTTACTTCTTCAGCCGGCTCGAACTGGTCTGATGCCCCTGCGGGCCGCCCGCGGCGC
>DATHBT010000237.1:0-9555 GCA_035295985.1 Pyrinomonadaceae bacterium
GAATTGTTTTCACGGCTCGACCACGGCGAACATCCACTTCCACGGCACCCACACCAACCCGAACAGCACCGGCGACAACGTGTTTCTCGAAATCCTCTCATCGAAGAGGCTGACCGGCAGCCAACCCGTGCCTCCGCCCCCGAGCTTTGACAAGTTCTTCGCGACCTGCGAGGCGGAGTTGGGCAAGGGCTCGCACGTCGCTTGGCCTGTCACCTGGGCCGACCTTCCCAAGGAGTATACCGACCAGCAGAAAGCCCTTATTGACAGGTTCGACAAGCAACCGAACATCGGCCTCAAGCTCTGGCCTGTCAACCAGGCGCAACTCGACCGCCAACTCTGGCCGCAGTACTACATCGGCAGCTATCCCTACTGCTTCAAGCTGCCGAAATACCCCGGCGCGGCCGCGGCGCATAGAGGGACGCACGGCGCAGGAAGCGCGGAGATGCAGGCTCACGAGGGGGTGAATGCTCCCGCGGTGGTCCAGCAGGGCGGGCCGCTACTCATGGGACAGACGCCCGGCACGCACTGGTACCACGCGCACAAGCACGGCTCGACGGCCATCAACGTCTCCAATGGCTTCGTCGGGACTTTCATCATCGAAGGGCAGTACGACGACGAGATCAGCGATCTCTATAAGGCGTTCGCGCCGCGGGGAACGCTTTGGACGCGCACCCAGCCGGTCATGGTCATCAACCAGTTCGGCACCTCGCCCAACCTGAAGGGCGGCGCCGGGCAGGACAAGGGCCCCGACTTCTCGATCAACGGTCGCACCAACCCGGTCGTCAGCATGAAGCCCGGTGAAGTGCAAATGTGGCGCATCGTCAACGCCTCGGGCCGCGCGGGCGCGCTCTTCCTTGAGCCGCCGCCGGGACTGAGCTGGAAAGTGCTCGCCATCGACGGCGTCCAGCTTTACACCGACAACTACGCGAAGAGCAGCAATAAACGGTTCCTCCTCGCGGCGGGCAACCGCGTCGATCTTCTGGTGCAGGCCGGGGCGTGCGCCACGGCGGGCGGCTGTTCGTACCCGGTAAAAGTCCACAACGTAGTTGACCCGAGCGATTTGATAGCCGCCCCGCCGAAGCGCGGGCCGTTCGAGATCAGCATTGCGACGGTCAAGGTGGCCGGCGGCCCTGTGAGCATGCCGTTCCCCGACGCGTCGCCGGCCAAGACCTTTCCCGCCTATCTGGGAGACATCACCGACGACGAGATTAAGGGGACGCAGATCGTAAATTTCGGCACGGTGCCGCAGAGCTTTGCCAACGGCCCCCCACCGAACTCGCCGGCCGCCGTCCACAGCATCAACGGCAAGCAGTTTAACGGCGAAGTCGGCGTGTCGGTGCTCTTGAACAAGGTGGAAGAGTGGAAGGTGACGAACAACACGACCAACATCTCTCACCCGTTCCACATTCACGTCAACCCGTTCCAGGTCACCGAGGTCTTCGCCCCCAACTCGATGCTGGCCGACGGAAAGACGCCGATGTACGTCGTCTCCACCGACCCCAACGCTCCGATTCAAGCGGGACAGTGCCGGGTGAATCCCGACAAACCCGACACCTGGAAGCCGTGCGTCGCGACCGCGCCGGCCACGCACAGAATCTGGTGGGACGTCTTCCCCATCCCCTCGGGCGTCGCCGCGACGAAGAGCGACGGCACCAAGCTCATCATCAACGGCTACTTCAAGATGCGCAGCCGCTTCGTAGACTATCCGGGTTGGTTCGTCATCCACTGCCACATCCTTGCGCACGAAGACCGTGGGATGATGACCGTGGTGGAGGTGACGCCGCGGTTGTCGCCCTATTCGCATCATTGACGATTTTGTGGGAGTCCGGGCCTCCGCCTCCGAAGACAGGAGAAGTAACATGACAGCCAGCCCGAACGGCGTCTTCCCCCCGCTGCCCGAGGGGTTCTCACTGCCCTTCTACTACGCCTCAGTCAACGCGATCTGGGTGTACTACAAGGTCCCTCCGGAGAAGGTAGCGCCGTACCTTCAGGACATAGCCCTCGAACCGGCTCTCTTCGACGGACAGGCTCTGGTGTTGCTGCACTTCCAGCGCTACACGGGGTTCATCTCCAGCGCGCTGTCGGCCGTCAACGAGGTACAGCTAAACATCATCGCTTACCCCGGCGTGCTCGCGGCGCAAGTGCCGGCGATCTCATTCCCCGATTTCCTCGCCGGCGGCGAGCAGACGAAGACGCTCGGCGCGTACCGCCTCTACGTCCCGGCCGACAACCCATTCGCGGCCAAGGCGGGCAGAGAGTTGTTCAACGAGCCGACATTTGTGACGACGTTCAACTATGCCGTCCCGGACATTAATGACCCGTCGCAGAGAAGCTGGGTCGTGACCTGCAACGACCCGGACAAGCCGACAGAGCAAATCTTCACGCTCGACATCGACGCGAACCCGCCGGGCCTCACGCCGAGCGCCATGTCGCCGATCATGCAGTACACCCGCGACCCGGCCGGGCTCGTCTTCGCGTACGCGTGGAACGTGTTCGGCGTGTTCGCGAGTGCGATTCTCGACCGCGGCCCGAAGCTCGTCTTTGGCGGGAGTTCACACGCGATGCGAAGCGCCATGCAGGGACTGCTCGACGGGGTACCGGCAGTCGGCATGCAGACATTTGAGACACCCCCGGTCGCGACCAGCACGCGCGGATACCTCGTTCAGCCTGAGACGCACGCCCCAGCGTAATCGCACCACTAGACCGCCCCGCGAGGCCGTCAAGGGGCAAGGGACGAGGCTCGTCCGCGGCCGCCTTCTTCCCCGCCTGGGGAGGGCGTCGCGACGAGCTTCTTCCGTTGCAGGTGTCGCCGCATCGGCGAACCCAATGAGGAAGTATTTCGGCGCGTTGATCCGGCTTCCCATTAAACGCCGCAGGCGGCGCGGGCTGGTAGTAAGGAAGGGGCGTTTCCTACGAACCTTCCCGCCCGGAAATTCGTTCGTCACCCCAACGAAGATGCCTCATTTCAGACCTTAGAACAGCCGCAAAAACGCACACCACATTGACAGCTAAACAGTTGTCTTTGCAGCGTTTACCTGCGGATTAGGCGCTGGCGATTTTGAGGGAGTGGCGTTCGAGTTTGAGGTAGAGGCCGCGGCGGGTGAGGCCGAGTTCGCGTGCGGCGCGGGAGATGTTGCCGTCGTGCTTGCGTAGCGCCTCGGCGATCATGCGGCGTTCGAGTTCAGACATCGCGTCGGCGAGGTTGAGGCTCTGCGCCGGGATATCGAAGGAGGCCGCGCCGCCGGGCCGTGCGGCGTTGGGTGTGCCGGGCGCGGTCAGCGCGGAGGTGACGCGGCGCAGCTCCGGCGAGAGGTGGTCGGCCGTGATCGTCGTGCCGTCCTCGGCGCGCGCCACGACCCGCTGGATTTCGTTGCAGAGCTGGCGGACGTTGCCCGGCCAGTCGTACACCATCAGCAGATCGACGGTCTGCGGCGTCACCTGCACCTCGCGGCGGCCGAACTTCGCCGCGTAGTGGTTGACGTAGTAGTTGACGATGGCCGGAATCTCGCTGCGACGGTCGCGCAGGGGCGGGACGCGGAGGCGGATGACGTTGAGGCGGTAGTACAAATCCTCGCGGAACCGCCCGTCGGCCACCATCGCTTCCAAGTCCGAGTTCGTCGCCGCGATGATCCGAACGTCCACCTTCGCCGGCCGCTGCTCGCCCAGAGGCTGAATCTCACCCTCCTGCAAGAACCGCAACAGCTTCGGCTGCACGTCGAGCGGTAGGTCGCCCACCTCGTCGAGGAAGAGCGTGCCGTCGGCCGCGGTGCGGATGACGCCGGCCGAATCCGCGACCGCGCCGGTGAACGACCCCCTGCGGTAGCCGAACAAATAAGCGTCCGACAGCTCCTTGGGCACGGCCGTGCAGTTGAAGGGGACGAAGACCTTCGAGCGCCGCGACGAGAGCGCGTGGATGGCGCGGGCCACAAGCTCCTTGCCCGTGCCCGACTCGCCCGTCACCAGCACGGTCACGTCGGAGGAGCGAATCTTGTGCACCTCCTCGACGAGGCGCGACATGGCCGGGCTTGAGTGAATGAAGCCGGGCAGCAGACTCGACCCCGTCAGGTCGCTCGACGACTCGGCCGCACGGCCCGAGTTGACGCGCGCGCGCAGCCCGCAGACGTTCATCCCCAGCTCTACAACGCGCAGCAGCGAGTCGAGCGGCACGCCGCCCGGAAGCTGTGCGGCCGAGCGCGGCTCGACGTAGAGCACGGCGGGCGCGGCGTTCGTCGGCCGCAGCAAGACGGCCGCGCCGCCGCGCGCGCGCGCGTACTCGTCCCGCTCCTGCTCATTCTTCGCCATGCAGAGCAGCTCGGCCGCCTGCTGGTTGTCGGTGGCCGTCCCGCCGTGCGAGGCGGCGACGCGGATCGTGCCCTCCTCGTCCAGCTCCGTGACGAGCACGCGGCTCGCGGCCGTCTCCTGGTGGATGACCGCGGCCAGCTCGCGCAGCAGCAGCTCGCGCGAGGCCGTCGCCTCGGCCAGCCGGAGCGTCAGGAGCTGCGCGAAGGCCGTGTGCTCGGCCTGCTGCCCCGGCGCGCCGATCTCCAGCGCGGCCAGCGCCTCCTCCGTGCGTGCGACGTAGGGGCTTGCGCCCAGCTCGCGGAAGGCTTGCAGGGCGCGCGTGTAGTGCTCGGCCGCGCGTTCGGGCTGCGTGCGCTCGTAGGCGCGGCCCAGGCCGTAGAGGGCGAGCGAGGTGCGGTACTTGTCCGAGAGGATCGAGAAGATCGAGACGCCGCGGCCGAAGTGGTGCGCGGCCACCGCGTGGTCGCCGCGCGCGAGGGCGAGTTCGCCGTGAAGCCGCTGCGCCTCGCCCGCGTGCGGCAGGTCGGCCGTCGAGTTGCTGGTCTCCTGGGAGACCTTCTGCAACTCGGACTCGCAGTCCGACAGCTCGCCGCCGTGTAGGTGAGTCGCGGCGAGGAGCAGGCGCGACTCGCACACGGCTTGCCGGTCGCCGATCTTCTCGGCCATGTCGAGTGCGGCGCGGCCGTCTTCGAGCGCGCCCCCGTGATCGCGCGCGGCGAGGCGGCAGCGCCCGCGCGTCCGCAGGGCCTGGCAGATGTACCACTTCCTGCTCTGCCGCAAGGCCGTTTCGACCGCCCGCTCCAGCAGCCCGCGCGCGCCTTCGAAGTCGCCGCGCAGCATCTGCAACTCGCCGAGCGAGTCGAGGATCATCGCGAGCGGCCCGCCCTGCTCGTCAGACTCGGTGGCGATGTCGAGCGCGCGCTCCAGCACCTCCTCCGCGCGACGCCAGTCGCCGACGAGCGTCAGGTTAATGCCGAGGTTGTTGTAGCCGTGCGCCGAGTCCATCCGGTGATCGGTGCGCTCGTAGTAGTCGATGGACTTTTCCAGCAGCCGGATGCCGTCGTGCGGGCGCTTGAGGAACCAGTGCGCGCCGGCCATGTTGCTGTAGATGCGGCCGAGCATGTAGGCCGCAGGGCGGTCGCCAACCAGCTTGAGCGATTGCTCGAAGTGTTCGAGCGCGGTCTCGTAGTTGCCCTCATAGACTTCGGCCATGGCGATGGCGAAGTAGGACTCGGCCATGCCGCGCCAGTCGCCCGTGAGGCGGAAGTGTTCCAGGGATCGCTGCGAGTGACCGCGCGCGATCTGGTGCTCGCTGATGCGGCGATAGACGCGCGATAGAGCAAGGTAGAGCGCGCCGAGCTGCGCGCTGGAGTTGGCTGACTCGGCCTCGCGCAGGGTCGTGTTCAGGAGCGCGATGGCCTTCGGGTGGTCGCCCAGGTAGCTATGGGCGATCCCCATCTGGACGCGCAGCAGCACGGAGGTCTCGGCGTCGAGCGGGGCGAGGGCGCGTGCGTCCTCGTACATCGCGAGCGCGTCGAACGCATCGCGGTAGCGGCCCTGCATTTGGAGTGCGACGGAGAGGAGCGTGCGGGCGCGCGCGAGCAGCGAGTCGTCGTAGCGCGTGGCGCGTATGATCTGGCGCAGGCGTGACTCGGCCTCGATAGTCCGACCCTCGTCGAGCAGCACCAGCGCCGCCTCAAGCTCTTCGAGCATCCCGGCCTGCGCCGCGCCGCCGTCGCGCAGCCGCGCCTGTCGCCGCGCGTCGGCCAGGCTGACGACGCCGTCCGCGCGCTCCGGGGCGTGCGCGCCGCTCTCGGCCTCGGGTGGGGGTGTCGGTTTCATCTGCGACGGGGACTCGGTCTGAGACTTCGGCCGCGCGTCGGCTGCCGCGGCGGTCGGAAAGAGACTGTCCAAGAGACTGACGGGAAGAAGGCGTCTCGCGCTGCCGGCCGGTTCAACTTCAACAGCGAGAGACAGCCAAAGGCTTGAAGATTCCAGAATTTAGCAGAAACCGCCGCGCCCGACAAGAGGCGCGCGGGCGGGCGTCGGGGTGGGCGGGCCAGGCGCAGAGCGGGCCGGCCGGGCGCGGCACCGGGTCAACGCGCACGGCGGGGCCGGGACGCGACGATCTCGGAGACGCGGTCCAGGTCGCGGTTCTCGCAGAGGAATACGGGGGTGTCCCCGTCGCGCATACAGACCTCTGCGCGCGGGACGATGCCGATCTCGCGCCAGCTTTCTGGCACGGGCTTTGACGTTTGACGGGAAAATGTTCTATTAAGCAGGCAATATGCAACGAAATAAACTGGCGCGCGCCGGCGGCGCGTACCGAGAAGATACAAACGCGGCGGCGCGGTCGGCACGCACAGCGCCGCCGCCACTCGGCTCGCAGGTTTGAAGCTCTTCTGATCCCTTGGGGCCGGCATAGAGTAAACGCCGCCTCGACACGGGAGTTGCCCATGGTCACGACCGTCGCCCGGCCGCGCAGGCCGCTCAGCCCCTTCAAGCGGTGGATGCTGAAAGGTCTGCACGAGACGCAGACGCCCGAAGGCCCGCACGAGCGCGAGGGGAAACACCATCAGCACGCCTGGTGGAAGGTGATGTGTTTGACGGGCGTCGATTACTTCTCGACGCTCGGCTACCAGCCCGGCATCGCCTTCATCGCCGCGGGCGCGCTCTCGCCGATAGCCACGCTCATACTCGTGCTGCTGACGCTCTTCGGCGCGCTCCCGATGTACAACCGCGTCGCGGCCGAAAGCCCGCACGGCGACGGCTCGATCTCGATGCTCGAACACCTGCTCTCGCGCTGGAAGGGCAAGCTCTTCGTCCTGGCCCTCCTGGGATTCGCCGCCACGAGCTTCATCATCACGATCACGCTCTCCGCGGCCGACGCCACGGCCCACGTCGTCGAGAACCCTTACGTGCCCGAGTCGCTCCACCACCCCATCGCGATGACGCTCGTGCTCATCGCGGCGCTCGGCGCGGTCTTCATCAAGGGCTTCAAGGAGGCCATCGGGATCGCGGTCGTCATCGTCGTCGTCTACATCACGCTCAACCTCGTCGTGGTCGGCGCGGGCTTCTACCACCTCGCGCTCCACCCGGAGGCGCTGGCGAACTGGAAGAACGCGCTCTTTACGACCTACCCCGACCCGCTCGCGATGGTCATGGCCGCGCTCATCGTCTTCCCCAAACTCGCGCTCGGCCTCTCCGGCTTCGAGACGGGCGTGGTCGTGATGCCGCTCGTCAAAGGCGATCCCGGCGACTCGCAGGAACGGCCGGAAGGGCGCATCCGCAACACGCGGAAACTGCTGCGCTCGGCCGCCCTCATCATGAGCGTGATGCTGATTTCGAGCAGCTTCGTGACGACGACGCTCATCCCCGCCGAGAAGTTCAGCGCGCCGCTGCCCGGCGCGGAGGCGGGCCACAACGATACGGCCAACGGCCGCGCGCTCGCCTACCTCGCCTACGAGTTCTTCGGCAGCGGCTTCGGCACCATCTACGATCTGGCGACCATCGCCATCCTCTGGTTCGCCGGCTCGTCCGCGCTCGCGGGCCTGCTCAACATCGTGCCGCGCTACCTGCCCCGATACGGCATGGCCCCCAACTGGGCGAAGGCCACGCGCCCGCTCGTCATCGTCTTCACCGCCATCTGCTTCGTCGTCACAGTCCTCTTCGACGCTGACGTGGAGGCGCAGGGCGGGGCTTACGCCACCGGCGTGCTCACGCTGATGGGTTCGGCCGCGATAGCCGTCGCGCTCCAGACGTGGCGCGAAGGGAGCTGGAAGCGGTGGGCGTTCCTGCTGATCGCGCTCGTCTTCATCTACACGACGGTCGTCAACGTCATCGAGCAGCCCGAGGGGATCAAGATAGCATCGCTCTTCATCCTCGGCATCGTCGTCGCGTCGCTCGTCTCGCGCGTCTATCGCACGACGGAGCTGCGCGTGGAACGAATCGAGATAGACGAGACGGCCGGGCGCTTCATCCAAGAGGCGACGCGGGGCCGCGGCGAGATACGCATCATCGCGAACAGGCGCGACACGGGCGACGCCAGCGAGTACGAGATGAAGGAGCGGGAGAAGCGCGGCGACAACCACATCCCGACGCGCGACCCCGTCCTCTTCTTCGAGGTCAAGCCGGGCGACGCCTCGCAGTTCTCGCAGGCCCTGAGCGTGACGGGCGTCGAGGTCGAGGGCCACCGCGTCCTGCGTGCCGAAAGCCCGGCCGTGCCGAACGCCATCGCGGCCTTCCTCCTGCACCTGCGCGATACGACGGGTAAAGTCCCGCACGTCTATTTCGGCTGGAGCGAGGGGAACCCGCTCTCGTACCTGCTCAAGTACGTCGCCTTCGGCGAGGGCGACACCGCGCCCGTCACGCACGAGGTCTTGAGGCAGGCCGAACCAAACCCGGAGAAGAGGCCGGTCGTACACGTCGGCGGGTGACGCGGTTGCGGAATGAGGGGAGTCGGGGCGCGGCGTGGTGAAGCCGGCGCGTGCGGTCGGCTGGGGGGCGGCGCGGCTCGGTTATGTCAAGAGTTCGGGAGTCGCGGGATGTGGTTAGTAGATCGGGCGCTCAGTCGGGATGCTGTGCGCTGTCGCCGTCGCGGCCGGCGAGGAAGCAGGAGCGGCAGAAAACGGGCCGGCCCTGCGACGGATAGAAGGGCACGGTCGTCTGCTGCCCGCACTGCGCGCACGTGACCGTCACCTCGATGCGCTGGCGCACGCCCGAAGCCTGCGCGGCGGCAATCGCCGCCAGCCGCTCGTTCTTCGCCTGCTTGCAGGGCTTGCAACGCTTCGGCTCGTTCTTCAGTCCCTTGTCGTGGAAGAAAAGCTGCTCGCCGGCAGTCCAGGTGAAATCCTCGCCGCAGTCAACGCAGCGGATCGGGCGATCCTGGAACTCCATCTCCGACTGCCCCCACTCCCCGTCCTGCCTGCTCGTGGCTTGGGCTTGTGACATGGCTCGTTTTACCCCCCGAGGATGTGCCTTCAGGCGTCGCCTTGCGTCGGGTGAGAGGAACTGCGCTGAAGGGTGAAAACTGTTTGGGCCAGAGTCGCTGCGAGGAGACATCTGCACGGTGGTGCCGTTCGTGCTTACGCAGAACCCGAAGGGCACGCCGCGGCGGAAAACCGAGGGGACGCGACGGCCTGTGGTCTGCAAAGTATTACTATCACGAAACTGTGTCAAGCATTTATGCGCCCCTTCCGGGCACGGTCTTGACAGCCCGGCCGGGCCGTGACAGCATCCGCATCCGCCGCGCCG
>DATHBT010000238.1:0-20314 GCA_035295985.1 Pyrinomonadaceae bacterium
ACTTCGGGTATTCGGAACAGCCGTAGAACGCCTTGCCGCGCTTCGACTTCTTCACGACGATCTCGCCGCGGCAGCCCGGCTTCGGGCACGCCGCGCCGGTCGTCTCGCGCTTCACGTACTTGCACGTCGGGTAGTTCGAGCAGGAGACGAATTCGCCGAAGCGGCCCTGGCGGCGGACGAGGTGCGCGCCGTCTTCCGGGCACTTCTCGTCGAGCGGAATGGGCGCGGCGGCGACCTGGCCCGACTTGCTGATCTTGCGTATGTTCCGGCAGTCGGGGTAGCCGGTGCAGCCGAGGAACTGGCCGAAGCGCCCGCGCTTCAAGGCCATCGGCTTGCCGCACAGCTCGCACTCTTCCGCCTGCTCTCCTTCCGCGCCGTCGGCGGCTGACGTTCCGGCCGCCGCCGCCGTCTTCCCGTCGCCCTCAGTCGTCGCGGCCGCGGCCGGCTTCGCGATCTCGCGCGTGGTGCGGCACTCCGGGTAGTTCGAGCAGGCGAGGAACTGGCCGAAGCGGCCGAACTTGATGACCATCTGCGAGCCGCAGTTCTCGCACTTCTCCTCGGTCGGGATGGCCTGCTGCTTGGCCGCGCGCATCTGCCGCTCGGCGTCCTTCAAGTCCTTCGCGAATTTCTCGTAGAACTCGCGCAGGGCGTCCGTCCAGCGCAGCTTCCCTTCCTCGATCTCGTCCAACTCCTGCTCCATGCGCGCCGTGTACGACTCGTTGAAGAGATCGTCGAACGAGGCGACGAGGAGGTCGTTGACGGTCGTGCCGAGCGCGGTCGGGTGGAAGCGCCCTTCAACCTTTTCGACGTACTCGCGATCCTGAATCGTCGTCATGATCGCCGCGTAGGTCGAAGGCCGCCCGATGCCCTTCTCTTCGAGCGCCTTGACGAGCGTCGCCTCGGTGTAGCGCGGCGGCGGCTCGGTGAAGTGCTGCTCCGGCGTGATCGAGTTGAGGTTGAGCGCGTCGCCCTTCGAGACGAGCGGCAGCTTGCGCGCGGCCTCCTCGTCCTCGTCCTCCGCCTTCTCGTCGCGGCCCTCCTCGTAAACTTTCAGGAAGCCGTCGAACTTCAAGACCGACCCCGTGGCGCGGAAGAGGAAGCGGCCCGCCTCGATGTCAATCGTCGTCTGATCGTAAACGGCCGCCGTCATCTGCGAGGCGACGAAACGCTGCCAGATGAGCTTGTAGAGGCGGAACTCGTCGCGGCTCAGGAAGCGCTCGATAGATTCTGGCGTGCGCGCAACGTCCGTCGGGCGGATGGCCTCGTGCGCGTCCTGCGCGCCCTTCTTCGAGCGGTAGAAGACCGGCTTTTCGGGCAGGTAGGCCGCGCCGAACTGAGAGCCGATGAAGCCGCGCACCTCGCCCAGGGCCGTGTCGGACACGCGCGTCGAATCCGTCCTCATGTAGGTGACGAGGCCGACCGCGCCCTCCGCGCCCAGCTCCACGCCCTCGTAGAGTTTTTGGGCGACCATCATCGTCTTCTTGACGGGGAAGCTCAGCTTGCGCGAAGCCTCCTGCTGCAACTTCGACGTGATGAACGGCGGGACGGGGTTGCGACGGCGCTCCTTCGTCGTCACGTCGGCGACGACGTAAGACTGGCCTTCGGCCTCCGCGACGATCTCTCGCGCCTGCGCCTCGTCCGAGATCAGGATTTCGTTCTTCTTGACGTCCTGATCGAAGTTCGAGGTCTTGACCGTCTGCTCGCCGACGCGGAACAGCCGCGCGTCGAACGCGGGCGGCAGCTTCGCCGCGAGGTTGGCGGTGACAGTCCAGTATTCGGTCTTGACGAAATTCTCGATCTCGCGCTCGCGCTCGACGACCATGCGGAGCGCGACCGACTGCACGCGGCCGGCGGATAGTCGCCCGCCGACCGTGCGGCACAGCAGCGGCGAGACCTTGTAGCCGACGAGCCGGTCGAGCACGCGACGCGCCTGCTGCGCGTCAACCAGATTCATGTCAACCTGCTTCGGCTCCTTGAAGGCGTCCTGCACGGCCCGCTTCGTGATCTCGTTGAACATCACGCGGAAGGCCGGCTTCTTCGGGCGCTTCGGCACGATCTCTTCCGCCAGGTGCTGGCAGATCGCCTCGCCTTCGCGGTCGGGGTCGGCCGCCAGGTAGATCGCCTCGGCCTGCTTCGCCGCGGCCTTCAACTCCGAGACGACCTTGCGGTTGTTGCGCTTCTTCGTGTCGGGGATGACCTCGTAGGTCGGCTCGAAGTTGTTCTCGACATCGACGCCCAGGCCCTTCGACGGCAGGTCTTTGATGTGGCCGATGGAGGCCATCACGCGGTAGTCCGGCCCCAGATATTTTCCAATCGTCTTCGCCTTCGCGGGCGACTCCACTACTACTAAATTCTTCGCCATTCACATTCCCTTCGACAGCCGGCGGGGCCTCCCCCTTGAAGTTAGAATTGTCCTAAATGCCTCTCCGGCCAACCGTTTAGATGTCCGCAGGGGGCGCTCGGAGTGCCCGCCCCGGCCGGTCTTTTTGCCCGAATTCTCGGACATTTACCTGCCGAAAACGGGCGACGACTTTTTGTCCGGCTTCGTCTGAGCGGTGGAGAATAGCATCAGGCGGGAAGCCGCTGTCAAATAGGCCGACGGACGCGCACGACTTTAAAGCCGTCCGGCGGCGCGCGTCGCCCGCGCTCGTCATCCGGCCCGCGGATTGTCTGGGACGAACACACTGCGGCGTTCTCAGGGCCGAGCGTTGGGGTGGGAAGATTCACCACAGAGGCATAGAGGGCACAGAGGATGCACAGAGGCTTGAGCGATTTTCTCTGTGCCCCCTCTGCGTCCTCTGTGCCTCTGTGGTGAGTCCGATCAGCGACACACTCAAGTGTGAATTGTCCCGGCGCTTTCGCGGACGGCCGTCATGACTCGCCGCGTTTCAACTCGCGGGCTAGTCGCCGCCGCGCCTTCTCCATCTCTTCTTTATCGTCGCCGGCCACGGACGGGTAGCGGAGCTTGAGCGCGCGCAACTTCCGCGCCATCAGGTCGGCGACGGCGAGCGCGGTGAACCAGCGGTGGTCGGCCGGGACGACGTGCCACGGCGCGGCGCGCGTACTCGTGAGCGCGAGCATCTCTTCGTGCGCGCGCTCGTGCTCGCCCCACAGCTCCCGGTTCTCCAGGTCGGCCGCAGAGAACTTCCACTTCTTGTCCGAATCGACCGTGCGTTCGAGCAGGCGCTCGGCCTGCTTCCCTTTCGACAGGTTCAGGAAGAACTTGAGGACGAGGACGCCGTTATCAACGAGGTACTGCTCGAAGTTGTTGATCTCGCGCGCGCGACGCCGCCAGACGTTCTTCGGCAAAGCGCCGGGGGGCAGGTTCTGCTCGCCGAGACGTTCGGGGCGGACGCGCGGCGAGACGATCTCCTCGTAGTAGGAGCGGTTGAAGAAGGTGATGCGCCCGCGCTCCGGCACCTGGTGGTGGAATCGCCAGAGGTAGTCGTGGCGGTTCTCAAGCTCGGAAGGCTTCTTGAAGTTGACGGCGGTGCAGCCCTGCGGGTCGAGCCGCGAGGCGACCTGCTTGATCGTGCCGTCCTTCCCCGACCCGTCAATGGACTGGAAGACGACGAGCAGCGCGTGCGTCTCGCGGGCCATCAGCTTGTCTTGTAGCCGCGCGAGTTCGGCCAGGTCGGACTCGAACTTCCCGGCCGCCGCCTCTTCGTCCGCGTAGCCGGCCGTGTACGCCGAATCGTAGTTCTTCAAACGCGGCCGGCCGCCCGGCCTAACGAGGAAATCGCCCGGTTTGATCATGCTGAGAGGCTACGCGATTTACTTCAACAAACTTTGTCGGGCGGCAAACAGTTCAGACACTTCACGCGGAAGCGCCCGCCGTGCCTGGCGACACGGCGGGCGCTTGAACGTCACTACCCGACTATCCGTCAGCTCTTCAGCTTCTTGCGCGCCTCGGGGACGGCCAGCGCGCGTTCGAGGTTGATGACGCGGTAATCGACGACCTCCTTGTAGAGCTTCTGCGAGTTCTCGGCGTCGCCAGCCTTCTCGTAGGCGCGTGCGAGCAGCAGCTTGTGGAAGACGTCGGTCATGTCGGCCTGCTTCAAATGTTCGATGGCCTTGGCGTGGTCGCCGGCTTCGAGCTTGAGGTAGCCGGCGATGTAGTGGTAGGCGGGCATGAACTGCTTGCCCTGTTCGCCTCCCTCGTCGATCATCTTCTTAATCAGCTCGGCCTCCTTCCACGCCTCCGCGTGCTTGCCCATCTTGGCGAGCGCGCGCCCGCGGCCATGGTGCAGGCGGCCCAGCCAGATCATTTTCTGATCGTCGGGCAGGTTGCTGCCGGGCACGGTCTGGTAACCCTTCTCGTAAGACTTGATCGCCTCCTCGGGCTGGCCGTTTTCGAGCTGCAAACGGGCGATGGAGTTCCAGACGAAGACGGGCGGGAACTGGGCCGCGCCGGGCGTCTTCAGGTATTCCTCCTGGAACTGTTGAAGGGTCTTGAGCGCGGCCGGGATGTTGCCCTCATAGACGTAGGTGTAGGCCAGCCCGTAGCCGGGGCCGAAGGGGGCCGTGTTCTTCTCCTTGCGGGAGAGCGAGGCCTGGTACATCTCGCGCGCCTTCGCGTAGTCGCCCTTGAGCAGGTGGTAGTTGCCGAGGAAGGTGTAAACGCGCGGCGTCGAGCCGTCGAGTTTGAGCGCGGCCTCGAAGTGGGCGCGCCCCTCTTCGGGGTTCTGGTTGATCGTCGCCTGCCCGAGCATCATCTGCACCGTCCGCTCTCCGGGGTAGTCCGCCGCGAGCTGCTTGAGGACGGGCAGCGCCTCCGCGCCCTTCCCCGACCGGATGAGCGCGACGGCCTCGATGTAGCGGCGCTCGCCGTCGGAAGCCTTCTTCGCGAGTTCGAGCGCCTTCTCCATGAGCGGGTTCGGCGCGCCCGGCTGAACGGGCTGGCCCTGCGGCGGCGGCGTGAAGGTGGCGACGAGGTACTGGCCGAAGGCGAAGTCGGGATCGGCCGCGACCGCCTTCTGCGCGAGCGCGAGCGCGTCGGGGCCGCCCTGGAAAGTCTCGATCATCCAGACGGCCTTCTCGGCCGCCTCCCGCGCCTCCTTCGACTTGGTCGTGAAGGCGAACTTCTTGCCCCCGCCCTGCGCGAAGGCGGGGAGCGCGGCCAACAGCAGGAGCGAGGCGAAAAGGGTCAGGCCGCGCGCCGGTCGTGTGAATCTCATTTGATTCTCCTTCTAAAAATTTGTGTTTCGAGAGCTGCCGAAAACGCTAGGGGCCGGCGGGGTGAATAGACCCTGCGGGAAGTCGCCTGCCGATGAAGTGTGAAACGATCCGTTGATCGCCGAGGTTCGGGCGAATTTACAGCAACGGCGGTGTGTTAGCCAGCGACCTCGCGGTCGGCGGCGCGGGGCGGCGGCGGATGCACCTTTCGGCGCAGCCCGTCAACGCTTTGCCGCGCGCAAAGACGCGACACCACCCCGCCTCCGCCGGGCGGCCGATTTTCCCCCGAAAATAGACGTGTGACTTTGCGCCCTCACCCCGCGTCTAATGGCACGGACGTTGCCATCATCCGTGACGGGACGGCGCGGTGGCCGAACGTCGCTATCGAGCCTGGGAGGGTTTAGAAATTATGATCAGGGAGAAAGAACTGAAAGTCGGCGTGGGGCAGCAGAAGCCCGGCCGCGTCAGGCTATCGGCGGGGGTCCCGCGCGGGATGATGCTGAGCGTCGCCTACAAGGGCGAGCGCGCCGCCTCCGTACTGCTCACGCCCGAGCAGGTGAGCGAGCTACGCGCCGCGCTCGAAGAGATCGAGCCGGCCGTCGGGACGGACGGACAGTGCGTCCGCCTGAAACTCGCCGCCTAGAAATAGACTTTAAAGAGTTCGGTCGCCCGCCGTCAGGCGGCGGCCGTGACGAGAGGTTGCCCGGCCGCGAAGGGGAGAGCGCGGCCGGGCAACCTCTTTTCTGGTTTGCGCGCGCCGCCCCGTTCGTGCGACCGTAAAACGCGATGGCGACGGCTCTGACAGCGGAGGGGAACGGCGACGCGCGACGCGGCGAGGCACGCGATTTCCGAATCGCGATCATCGGCGCGGGCTTCGGCGGGCTGGGCACGGCCATGCGGCTCAGGCAGCGGGGCGAGGAGGACTTCGTCGTCCTCGAGCGCGCCTCGGACGTGGGCGGGACTTGGCGCGACAACACCTACCCGGGCTGCGCCTGCGACGTGCAGTCGCACCTCTACTCGTTCTCCTTCGCGCCGAACCCCGACTGGACAGAAAACTTCTCGCGCCAGCCCGAAATCTGGGACTACCTCCGCCGCTGCGCGCGCGACTTCCGCCTGCTCCCCCACATACGTTTCCGTCACGAAGTCGCAGAAGCGGCGTGGGACGAGCCGTCACGGCGCTGGCGCATAGAGACCTCCGGCGGGCGCTACACGGCCGCCGCGCTCGTGCTGGCGTCGGGCGCGCTCAGCGAGCCTTCGCTCCCCGACCTGCCCGGCCTCACGACGTTCCGCGGAAAGGTGTTCCACTCGGCGCGGTGGGATCACGAGTACGACCTCGCGGGCCGTCGCGTGGCGGTCGTCGGCACGGGCGCGTCGGCCATCCAGTTCGTGCCGGAGATTCAGCCGCGCGTCGGAAAACTCGACATCTACCAGCGCACGCCGCCGTGGATACTGCCGCGGCGCGACCGCGCGCTCGGCCACGCGAAGCGGAAATTTTACCGCCGCTTCCCCGCGGCGCAGCGCGCCGTGCGCGCATCAGTTTACCTGTTCCGCGAGCTGTTCCTGCTCGGCTTCCGCCACCTCTGGCTGGCGCGCAAGATCGAAACTGTCGCGAGGCGGCACCTCGAACGCTCCGTCCCCGACCCCGCCCTGCGCGCCAAGCTCACGCCCGACTACCGCATCGGCTGCAAGCGCATCCTCATCTCGAACGACTACCTGCCCGCCGTCACGCGGCCGAACGTCGAGATCATCACCGGCGGCATCGCCGAGGTGCGCGGGCACTCAATCCTTGATCGCGCGGGCGTCGAACGACCCGCCGACGCGATCATCTTCGGCACGGGCTTTCAGGTGACCGCGCCGCCGCTCGCGCGCCGCGTACGCGGGCGGGGCGGGCGCACCCTGAGCGAGTTGTGGGCCGGCAGCCCCCGCGCTTACGCCGGCACGACCGTGGCCGGCTTCCCCAGCCTCTTCATCCTGATGGGGCCGAACACGGGCCTCGGCCACAACTCGGTCGTTTACATGATCGAGGCGCAGATCGAGCACACGCTTGCCGCGCTCGACCTCGTGCGCCGACTCGGCGCGGTGTCAATCGAGCCGCGCCCGGAGGCGCAAACGGCCTTCGTCTCAGAGGTGCAGAAGCGCATGGAGGGGACGGTCTGGATCGCAGGCGGCTGCGCCAGTTGGTATCTCGACTCGACCGGGCGCAACTCGACGCTCTGGCCCGACTTCAGTTGGCGCTTCCGCCGCCGCGTCGCGCGCCTGAACCCGGACGAGTACGTGCTCAACTACGCGCACGCCGCCGCGCCCGCAGAGGCTTACCCCGCGGGCGGCCGAAGCGGCCAGTCGGTTATGACAGCGGCCGAAGCGGCCGGCGAGTTGTAACGTCGTCTGTGGAGTTCGTCACGGGGCGCAACCTGCGGCGGCTCGTCCCGAAGGCGGAACGAGAAACGCTGGCCCTGGGGCGTGCGTTCGGCGCGAGCAGCGTGGAGACGAGGAAACAGGCGGGAGAGGGCGACGCCGGGCGGGCCTGCTCGGCAGACTCAGCGCGGCAGGCCGAAGAGGCCGCTGTCTGAGCCGATCTCGTAGATCATGAGGAGTCCGAGGCCGGCGCTGAAGAGTCCGGCCGCGCCGCGAATCAGAATGTTCGCGCGCGCGAATCGCACGGCCGTCAAACGCATCGGCAGGCTGACGAGCGCGCCCATCAGCATCATCCCGCCCGCCGAGCCGACGCCGAAGACTGCGACGTAGAGCAGCCCCGCGAGCCGCGACTCGACCGTCGAGATGACGAGCAGCATCAGGGCCGCGCTCCCCGCCAGCCCGTGCAGCATCCCGACCAGCACGGTGCGCGAGTCGAGCCGCAGGCCGTGGTGCGTGTGCGCGGGCCTTTCCGCCCTGCCGTGTTCGCGCGCGAGATCGGTCTCGCCGTGGACGTGCGGGTGCGCGTGCTCGCGCCCGCCGTGGCGGTGGAAGTGCAGGTGGAGCCGGCCGCCGCGCCCGAGTTTCCGCAGCGCGTTCGCGCCCAGCGCGACGAGCATCACGCCGACGCACGCCTCAAGCAGCAGCGCCGCACGCTCGCCCACGCGCAGGTCGAACAGTATGACCGCCAGCGCCGCCGCCACGAGCGAGACTGCGTGCCCTACCCCCCACAAGCCCCCCAGAAGCGACGCGCCGAGTACGCTCCTGCGCTCGCTGACGATGGCCGAGACCGCCGCCAGGTGGTCGGCATCGACCGCGTGCCTCAGACCGAGCACGAAGCCGAGGGCGAGCGCCGAAGTGGTCGTGATTGAGTCCATCGAAGATAGTCCGTGGTCAGTCGTCCGTGGTCAGTTGTTTCTGATTACGGAAGCGGCGCGTTAAGGCGAAAGGTTCAAGCTGCGGCAGACGAACAAAGGACAACGGACGACTGACAACGGACGCGCGCGAAGCGCGGCTCACAACACCCTGCGCACGGCGCGCCTGACGGTTTCGGCGGCGAGGCCGAAGACGAGGTGCGATGTGATGGAGTATGCGTGAACCGAGAGCGGGTACTCGTCGGCCGACTTCGACAGCCCCGCGGCCGGCACGATCCCCTCGTCGGCGATCAGCCAGACGGCCATGCCGAAGGGCATCCCGGCCCCGGCCTTCGCGGCGGGGATAAGCTCTGCGGCCACGCCGTATATCGCACCCGAGGCTAGGCCCATCGCGTAGTGGAAGGCCGTCCCGGCCGTCTCCTTCTCGCGCTCCGTCAGCCCGCGTTCGAGGACTCCGACGGAGATCGCGTTGGCGAGCCGCTCGGTGGCGTCGTCCGTGGGGCGGTCAACGCCCTCGGCCTGCAAGTCGCGCCCGACGCCCTTCTGCGGCGTGCCCTGCTGCAACGACTGCGCGCCGTGCGAACGCTCCTCGCCCGCGGCGACGCGGCCCCACGCCGCCTGGAACTGGTTCATCACGAACGCCGCGGCCAGCCCGCCGATTGCGCCCGCGACCAAGCCCTTCAATGCGCTGCCCCCGCCCCGGCGCGCGCCCGCGCGAACGCCCCTTCCCTTCGGCCTTGCTCGCATCATCCGTTTCCGATCCAGAAATTTAACTTGATGTCTCGGATGCTAGCATCTATCTCGCCGCGATTGCCAACCGCGGAGGCGACGCCCCTCGCAAACGAAAGCAGGGCGACGCACCACTCTCACCTCAGACCAGTCAAGTATATTATTGCCGAAAATTCGGCGGGGGCGCGTGGGCCGGGGCCGCCGGCCGGCGTCTATTCATGTAGAAGCGATGTTGCGTAGCGCGGAAGCCATCACGACCGCAGACAGGCACGAGGAGACGTTCCTCGCGCGCTACGAACGGCTGCTCGGCTGGGCCCTCCAACTGACGGGCGGCGACCGCGAACAGGCCGAAGACCTCGTCCACGACGCCTTCATACAGTTCACCTTCAGCCGCCCCGACCTCGCCGCGATCCACAACCTCGACGGCTACCTCTACACGGTGCTGCGCAACCTGCGGCTCTCGCAGCTCAGGCGTCGCCAGCATCCTGTGGGCCGTTCGCTCTCGGCCCTTGAGTACGACTCGGCGGAGTTGAGCCTGCGCTCCGTCGATCCGCGCGACCAGATCAGAGTGCAGGACGAGTTGCGCCAGATCTGCCGCTACGCCTGCCTGCGCAAAGAGACATCGAAGGCCGGGAGCGTGCTGCTCCTGCGCTTCATGCTCGGCTATTACCCTCGCGAGATCGCCGAAATTATGCGCGCCACGCGGCAGGCGGCCGAAGAGCGCCTGCGCGTCGCGCGCGGCGAGGCGCGGCTCTTCCTTGAGAACCCCGCGGGGCTGCACTTCATCGGCAGCCGCGACGCGGTCAGCGTCGGCCCCGAAGGCTACGCGCGCACGACCGAGGAACTGCTGCACGACCTGCGCCGCGCCGTCTTCAACTCGTGCCGCGGCGACTGCCTGACGGCCGCGCGCCTCGCGGAGCTGTACAGCGGCGCGAATGAATCTGCCGTCGAGGCAGAGACGCTCGCGCACATCGTGAGCTGCCCGCGCTGCCTCGACGCGGTCAACCGCCTGCTCGGCCTGCCGCTGCTCGCCGAACGCTACCCGACTGACACGCTGGGGACGGACACGCGCCCGAAGGGCGGAGGAGGAGGCGGCGGCACGTCCGGCGCGGGGAGAGAGCAGGCGGCGCGGCGCTGCCGCCGCCGCGCGCGGGAGACGTTCGAGCACAGGCCGCGCGAGCTGCGCATCTCGGTCAACGGCTACGTCATGGCGTCGCAGAGCGTCGGCGCGCCGCTCAGCGAACAGGAGTTGAGCGTGGCGGCCGACGAGAGGATCGACTTCGTCGAGGTGCTCAGCGAGCAGGAGGTGAGGCTGCTGTTCCTGTGCGTGGATGAGCCGCCGCCAGCCGGGCCGCACAGCCGCTCCGTCAAAGTTGAACTGAGCGAGGGGCGCCACCTCGAAGCCACGTTGAGCTTCAGCAGCCCTTGGCCGACCGTCCGCATCGCCTACAGCGATCCGGAGGCTGAAGTCACAGCAGCAACGCGCGAGCAACACGCCGCGGTTGAGTCTTCCCTGTCCTCGCCGGCTGCCGCCTCGTCCGTGCCGGCTCAGGCGGACGAAGCGGCCGGGGGGGTAACTGGTCGCCGCCGAGTTTGGCGAAGGCTGGCGGGCACGTTGGCGGACGCTTTGCGCGGCCTTGCGCGTCCCGGCTTCTGGCTGCGGCCGGGGCCGCTAACGGCAGCGATGTCGCTCGTCATCGTCTGCGCCGCGCTGCTTTACTTCCGCTGGCACGAGCCGACGGTCTCGGCGGCGCAACTGCTGGCGCGCTCGACGGCCGCGGAACAGGCCGCCGCCGCGGACGCCGGACTCGTCCTGCACCGCACGATCTCGCTGGAAGCGCGGCGGCCGGGCGCTGTGACGCCCGTGCGCAGCCGGATCGAAGTCTGGCAGAGCGCCGCGCGCGGCGAGAAGGTGCGGCGCGTCTATGACGAGCAGGGGCGGCTTCTGGCAGGCGTGTGGGAAAGCTCCGGCGGCGCTGCGACTGTCTATCGCCGCGGCGGCCCCGCGCGGAAAGAGGCGGACGCCGCGCCCGCGTTGCTCTCGGCCGACGACATCTGGCGCGTCGATCTCTCGGCGGACGACTTCAGCGCGCTCGTCGGCGGCGCGACCGGCGTGTCGGCCGAGGAGCGCGCGGACGGGTACGTCCTCAGCCACGCGGGGCGGCCGGGCGCAATGAGGCCGCGAGTCGCGCGCGCCACGCTCGTACTGAGTAAGGCCGATCTGCGCGCCATAGAGCAGACGTTGGTGGTCGAGGGGCCGGAAGGCGAGCGCGAGTACCGCTTCGTCGAAACCGGATTCTCAAGACAGAGGGCGGCGAGCGTTGACCCGGCGGTCTTCCGGCCGGAGCCGGAACTGTCGGGCGATTCGCGCGGGACGGAAGGACGATCCGGGGACGCGGCCCCTTCGGGCGTCGCGACGGGTCAGCCGACGGCCGCGGACGCGTCCGTGTCGGCCGGCACGCCCGCCGTCGCCTCGGCGGAACTAGAGATCGAGGTCAACTACCTACTCGATCAGATCAGGGCTAACCTTGGCGAGCAGGTGACGGTGGGGCGAACCACAGGAGGAAAGCTCCGCGTCGAGGCGCTCGTCGAGACCGAGCGGCGCAAGGAAGAGATTCTGCGCGCCCTCGGTCCGGTTCTCAACAACCCGGCCGTCGTCGCCCAGGTCAGCACGGTCGAGGAGGCGGTCAGGCGTCAGAAGTCGAAGGCCACGGACGCGCGCGGCGAGGACGTGGAGGAGGTCGATGTGGAGACGCGGCGCATCCCCGCGGACGACGATCTGCGCCGCCACTTCTCCGCGCGCCTCGCGGACGGAGCGCGCATCGACGAAGAGATCGAGCGCTTCGCGCAGCGGCAGATGGGCCGTTCGCGCCAGGCCCTCATGCACGCCAACGCGCTCCGGCAACTGGCCGCCAGGTTTTCGCCCGAAGAGGTGCGCTCGCTCGCGCCCGAAGCGCGCGCCAAGTGGCAGACGATGATCCGCCAGCACGCGCGCGGCTACAGGGAGCAGGTGTCGGCGCTGCGCCGCGAGCTGCGGGCCGTCTTCTCGCCGGGCGCGAGCGGCGAGGCCGACGCTGATGGCGTCGGCGACGAGACGCTGCGCCGCGACGCCGAGCGGCTGCTCCGCCTGAGTTACGCGCACGACGAGGCCGTGCGCGCGGCCTTCACGCTCTCGGACGCGGCGCGCGCGCCCGTCGCCCTCCGCTCGCAGCAGTTCTGGCGCTCGCTCGCCGCCGCCGAGGCGCTGGCCGAGGCGATGGAGGCGGCCCACCGCGAGCGGCGCGAATGACGGAGCATGGTGCGCCCTGATGACAGGGGTGAAGGAGGACACCGCGGCCCGACGGGCAAAAGCGGCCGTGCTTCTTAAAGTCCGAACGACTTAACTGAGACTGAGACGGGCGCACGCCCCTGAAAGCCGGTACGGTTTCAAGAAAGGGAGGGGAACCTCGTATGAAGAAGAGTCTGCCCTTCGCGTTGTGCGTGCTGATGCTTCATGCCTTCGGCCTCGCGCCGCTGGCCGACGAGACGCCGCTGGAGAAGGCGAAGCGGGCCTTGCACGCCTCGGAGGTCAAGGCGGCTGTCGCCGCCATCGGCGCGGGCAAGTCGGCCCGCGTGCGCGTGCGGCTGGCCGATAAGACCGAGTACCACGGCTACGTCACGGAGATCGCGGACGATCACTTCGTCGTCGCCGACGCCAAGACCGGCGCGACCGCGCCGATCTACTACCCCGAGGTCAAAGGCATTAAGGGCAACAACCTCTCGACGGGCGCGAAGATCGGCATCGGCGTCGCGGTCGCCGCGGCGGTGGCTCTCGCCGTCGTCATCGCCAGGGGCCGCGACGACGACGAGAGGCGCGACTCGCCCTGCCGGTTCGTGGGGGTGACGACGCCGTGCCCGCCCGGGTGCGTGTGCATCCAGTGAGTAAGAGGGAGTAAACGGTCATGCGCAAGTTTCCTTTTGCGGCGGCAGCCGCACTCGCTCTAATCTTATCCGCGCCCGCGCGCGCGCAGGACGACGAGGGGAGATTCGAGGTCGGTGGGCAGTTCACGGTCGCCAACCTCTCGAACGGCCGCGGGAGCACAGTGACCAGCGTGCCGTGCAACGCGCCATGCACGCCGACGACGCAGACCTCATTCTCGAACGAGCGTGGGACGGAGCCGGGCGTCGGCGCGCGCTTCGGCTACGGCGTCAACCGCCACCTGACGCTTGAGGCCGAGGCCAACTTCTTCCCGCGCGACCGCGACGAGTTCGATCCCGACTTCACCGGCGGGCGCAAAGTCCAGGCGCTGTTCGGCGTGAAGGCTGGACAACGCTACGAGTCGGCGGGCGTCTTCGCCAAGGCGCGCGCCGGCTTCGTCCACTTCGGCCGCGGGAACCTCCGGCCGCGCCAGGGCGTCGCCTGCATCCTGGTCGTCCCCCCTCCGCTCGGCTGTTACGAAGGCACCGGGCGCACGGACTTCGCCGTTGACCTCGGCGGCGTCTTCGAACTCTACCCGTCGAAGAAAACCATCGTCCGTTTCGACGTGGGCGACACCATCCTGCGGGCGGGGGATCACCTGGTGCCGGTCATCGTCAACCCGCCGTCGGGGACTTCGTTCCCGGCGCGCGCGGTCGTCGCCGGTGCGCCCGCGGAGACGACCCACAACTTGCAGGCGTCCGTCGGCCTCGGCTTCAGGTTCTGACGCCGAAACGATCATTGGATTCATGCCCTCGCCTGGTAAAAAGCGTTCGGATCGGAAGGGCGGGCACGCACGCGCGCGTGCGTGCCTGCTCGCCGCCCTCTGCCTGCTCGCGCCGGCGCTTCGGCCCCCCGGCTATGCGCTCGCGCAGTCTGCGACGGCAACGCTCGGCGGGTCGCTGACGGACGAGGCCGGTGCCGTAGTCCCGGCCGTCCAGATCACAGTCCTCAACCTCGGCACGGCGCTCCAACGCCACGCGCAGACCGACGCCTCGGGCTACTTCACGATCCCGCTCCTCCCGCCCGGCCGCTACGCGCTGACGGCACGCCGCGAAGGCTTCGCGACCATCGAGGTCAGGAACGTCGCCCTCCATGTGAACGATCAGAAGGTGCTCAGGATCAAGCTCAGGGTAGGTGAGGTGGGCGAGGTCGTACACGTCACCGAAGACCTGCTCGGCGCGCAGGCCGCGGGCGCGACCGGAACTGTGGTTGACCGCGGCCTGATCGCGGGCCTCCCGCTCAACGGCCGCAGCTTCCAGTCGCTCTTCGAGCTCGCGCCGGGGACTGTGCTGACGAGGGCGAGCTTCAACGAGCAGGGCCAGTTCTCCGTCAACGGCCAGCGCGCCAACGCCAACTACTTCACGGTGGACGGCGTCTCGGCGAACGTCGGCGTCTCGGCCGGGGCCGCGCCGGGGCAGGCCGCTGGCGGCTCGCTCCCCGCGCTCACCGTCCTCGGCGGCACGAACAACTTAGTCTCCGCCGACGCGCTCGAAGAGTTCCGCGTGCAGACCTCGTCCTACGCGCCGGAGTTCGGGCGCACGCCCGGCGCGCAGGTCTCGCTCGTCACCCGCTCCGGGACGAACCAGTTGCGCGGCACGCTCTTCGAGTACTTCCGCCACGACGCGCTCGACGCCAACGACTTTTTCGCCAACAGCCGCCGCCTCGGCAAAAGCCGCCTCCGCCAGCACGACTTCGGCGGCACGCTCGGCGGGCCGCTCGCGCGCGACCGCGCCTTCTTCTTCGCCGCCTACGAGGGGCTGCGACTGCGCCAGCCGCAGGTGGCGATCACCGAAGTCCCGTCGCTCGCGGCGAGGCGCGACGCGCCGGCGTCGCTCCGGCCTTACCTGGACGCCTTCCCCGCCCCCCGCGGGCGCGACCTCGGCAACGGCTTCGCGGAGTTCTCCGCCGGCTACTCCGACCCTTCGCGCCTCGACGCCGCGAGTCTTCGGGTTGACGTGTCGCCCGGCCCGAACCTCACGCTGTTTGCGCGCTATAACCACTCGCCGTCCGAGACCGTCCAGCGCGGCGGCGTCGTCATCCCCGGCTTCGGCCGGCAGAGCCTGAACACGCTCAACCGCACGCGCCTCGAAACCCGCACGCTGACGGCCGCGGCCGTCGCCGCCCTCACGCCCAACGTGACGAACGATCTGCGCTTCAACTGGAGCCGCGCCCTCGGCGAGACCTCGCTCTCGATGGACGACTTCGGCGGCGCGACGCCCCTCCCCGATTCCGCCCTCCTGCCGGGCGGCGCGAGCTTCCGGCTCGTCCTTCGCGGCGGACTCGACTCCAACTACGGGCGGGGGCTGATCGCGCGAAACACGCAGCAGCAGTTCAACGTCGTCGAGACGCTGTCGGTCGTGCGCGGCGCGAGCCACCTCAAGTTCGGCGCGGATTTTCGTCTCCTCCTGCCTACCTACGGCCCGCCGCGTCACACGCAGACCGCCATCTTCGGCGAAGGACAGACGAACGGCTCCGCGGCGGCCGTCTCAGGCCGGGCCGCGCAGGTTCAGGTCGGCGCGGAGACCGGGCCGCGCGAGCCGGTCTTTAAGAACTTCTCCGCGTTCGCACAGAACACCTGGCGCGTCTCGCCGCGCCTGACCTTCACCTACGGGCTGAGGTGGGAGCTTAACCCGCCGCCGCGCGAGAGGCGCGGCAACGATCCCTTCATTGTCGAGGGGCTGCGCTTCATTGAGGACGGGGACATCGTCAACTTTAACTTCGGCTCCATCATCAACCGGCCACAGCTTCCGCTCGCCCCGCGCGGCACGCCGCTCTGGAAGACCACCTACAACAACTTCGCGCCGCGCGCGGGCTTCGCCTACCAACTGCCGAGGACTGACGGCACGGTGCTGCGCGGCGGCGTCGGCATCTTCTACGATCTCGGCAACGGCCCGGCCGGACTCGCCTTCGGCAGCGCCTTCCCCTACCGCCGCGAGAAGGTTCTCTCGAACGTCCCCTTCCCGCTCGACCCCGAGCAGGCCGCGCCGCCGCCCCTCAACCTCGATCCCCCCTACGGCACGTTCTACGCCTTCGACCCGCGTCTTAAACTGCCTTACTCGGCGCAGTGGAACTTAGGGGTCGAGCACCCGCTCGGCTCGCGCCAACTCGTCTCGGTCGCGTACGTGGCGGCGCTGGGCCGCCGTCTGCTGCGCGAGACGGGGCTGCTCGCGCCCGATCCGAAGTTCACACTGATCAGGGTCGTCACCAACACCTCCGGCTCCGACTACCACGCCATGCAGGCCCACTACCAGCGCCGCCTCGCCGCGGGGCTACAGGCCCAAGCCTACTACGCCTGGTCGCACTCGATTGACGACGACTCGGACGACTCCTCCGCCCTCCTCTTCCGCGGCCTGGACACGAGGCAGGAGCGCGGCTCGTCGAACTTCGACGTGCGCCACTCCCTCACCGCCGCCGTCACTTACGAACTCCCCGCGGCCCCGTCGAAGAGTCCGCTCGCCCGCGCGCTGCTCGGCGGCTGGTCGGTTGACGCCTTCCTCCGCGCGCGCTCGGCCACGCCCTTCAACGTGCTCGCGCGCACGGGCCTCGTCATCGGCGATCTGGTGGAGGTGCGTCGGCCCGACCTCGCCGGCGGCGTGCCGGTTTATATCGACGACCCCTCCGCGCCCGGCGGTCGCCGCCTCAACCCCGCGGCCTTCGCCGCCGCGCCCGGCCGACAAGGGACTCTGGGGAGGAACTCGCTGCGCGGCTTCGGCTTCTCGCAGGTTGACCTGGCCGTCCGCCGCCGCTTCGCGCTCTCGGAGCGCGCCGGGCTGCAACTGCGCGCCGAGTTCTTCAACGCGCTCAACCGCCCGAACTTCGGCGACCCGGTCAACGAGCTTGGCAGTCGCCTGTTCGGCGAGCCGATCCAGACGCTCGGCCGCAGCCTGGGTACGGGCGGCGTCAACGGCGGCTTAAGTCCGCTCTACCAGATCGGCGGCCCGCGCTCGATCCAGTTGGCACTGAGGTTGGATTTTTAGAACCACGATCTCGATCAATGATGGGGAGTACGGAGATGTTCAAAGAGACTACGAACCGCGCACCGGCCGTCGCCTCGCGCAAGACCATGTTTAGACTCGGCCGCAACCTCGCCGCGCTGTCGTCGGCCGCCTGCCTCGCCGCGACCCTGCTCTGGCACGCGGCGGGCACGCGCGCCGAAGGCCCGCCCCGCGTCACGGCTTCTCACGCCGCCGCCGCCCCGGCCGCCCCGGCCGCGCAGCTCCCGCGTGGCAAGATCGCTTTCGTGCGCGGCACGCACCCGCACCTCAAGTCGGACATCTACGCGGTGGACGCCGACGGCACCTCGGCGGCGGTGAGGCTGACGAACTCGGATTCGTTAAACGTCGAGCCGGCGTGGTCGCCCGACAACTCCAAGATCGCCTTCGCCTCAGCGCGCGACGGCAACTTAGAAATCTACGTGATGAACGCCGACGGGAGCGGCCAGACGAACCTCACCAGAAGCGCCGCGACCGAGACCTCTCCCGCGTGGTCGCCCGACGGCGCGCGCATAGCCTTCGTCGCCTTCGTCGAGGGGCGCGGCTACCAGATTCACGTTATGGACGCCGACGGGGGCAACCGCCGCAACCTCTCCGGCGACAGGGGCGGCGAGCGCGAGCCTGCGTGGTCGCCCGACGGGACGCGGATCGCGTTCAGCCGTGACAGCGGCATCCACATCATGAACGCGGACGGGAGCGGCCTGCGGCGACTCACGGACGGGTTCGCCCCCGCGTGGTCGCCCGACGGCACGCGCATCGCCTTTGTCTCGCGCGGCTGGCCGAGCACGGGCGGGCAGACGATCAGGGTCGTCAACCCGGACGGCACGGGCGAGCGCGTCGTCGCCGTCCCGCCCAACCAGACGACGGGGCCGACCTGGTCGCCCGACGGCTCGGAGGTCGCCTACGACGCCGCCGACTACGCCTTCTTCCGCATCGAGGTGGACGGCTGCCGCGAGGTGCGGCAGATCGCCGGCACCACGAAGTTTGATCGGCAGCCCGCGTGGCAGTGGCCCCCGGCCCTACCCGCGCCTGCGCCCGCGCCGACGCCCTGCCCCGCCAGCTCGCCCACGCCGACGCCCCCGCCGCGCGCCACAGACCGCGTGCTCTTCACGAGCCTGCGCGACGGCAACCACGAAATCTACGTGATGAACGGCGACGGCACGGGGCAGACGAACCTGACGAACAACCCCGCGCAGGACGCCACGCCCGTCTGGTCGCCCGACGGCACGCGCATCGCCTTCGCGAGCAACCGCACTACGCCGTCTAACCCGCACGGCGCTTCCAACATCTTCGTTATGAACGCCGACGGGAGCGGCGTCCGGCAGGTGACGGACAACGGCCGCGTGGGCTTCATCCCCTCCATCGTCTATGATCCGGCCTGGTCGCCCGACGGCACGAAGCTGGTCTTCGTCAGCAGCTTCATGGGCGAGATGTCGCACCTCGCCGTCATCAACGTGGACGACGGCGTTGGGACGGGGGTCTTCATCAGCACCACCCAAGCCGCCGACCCAGCCTGGTCGCCCGACGGCACGCGCATCGCCTTCGTCGGCGCCGGGGGCGTCTCCAACCCGGAAGACTTGGTGATCGGGGCGCGGCACCTCTTCGTCGTGAACGCCGACGGCAGCGGCAAGACTAAGGTGGCCGACATGGTATCGCCCTTCGACTCTTTCGGGTTCCCGCCGCCGTCGAGCGGCCCCGCGTGGTCGCCCGACGGCAAGCGCCTGGCCTTTGTCAGCAACCGCGACGGCAACGATGAGATTTACGTGGTCGGCGCGAGCGGCGGCAACCTGACGCGCCTGACCTCTCACCCCGCGCAAGACCTGATGCCCGCGTGGCTCCCGGACGGCTCCGGCATCGCCTTCACCAGCTACCGCGACGCCCAGCAGCGCGACATCTACGTGATGAGCGCCGACGGCGGAGCGCCCGCGCGCCTGACCACGCACCCGGCGGACGACTACGACGCGGACTGGCGCGGCGCGCAGCCCGTCGCCCCGCCGGCCGCCGAGAGCACCATCCAGCCGAGTCAGGCTTCCTTCCGCATCCGCGAGGCCGGCCCCTACGGCGACACCATCACCATCACACGCCTCGGCGATCTTTCCCGCGAGGCGACCGTCGAATTCACCACCCTCGCTCGCGAGGCGGAGATCAACTTCCCCGCCGGCCAGGCCTCGGAACGCTCCGACTACGTGCGCGCCTACGGCACCCTGTACTTCGCCCCCGGCGAGGCCAGCCAGACCATTAACATAACGGTCATAGACGACGCGCTGGTGGAAGGCGATGAGTTTTTCCTCCTGGCGCTGAGCAACCCTACCGGGGCCGCGCTCGGAGCGCGGGCCGTCTCCGTTGTCGTCATCACCGACAACGACAGCGACCCGTCGGCGCAGAACCCGATAGACACGCCGCACTTCATGGTGCGGATGCACTACCTCGACTTCCTCGGCCGCGAGCCGGAGCCGACGGGGCTGCAAGCCTGGGTGGACGTGCTGAATCGGTGCCCGAACCCCTTCAACATCGCGGCCGACAACCCCTCGGCCGCCTGCGACCGCATCCTCGTCTCCTCCTCCTTCTTCCGCTCGCCGGAGTTCGGGTCGGGCGGCTACTTCATCTACCTGCTCTACCGCGTGGGCCTCGGCCGCAGCCCGACCTACGCCGAGTTCGTGCGCGATCTGAAAGCGCTCGCGGCGATGCCGGACAACGGGATCGTGCCGAAGAAGCTCTCGTTCGCGATGGGGTTCGCCGAGCGCGAGGAGTTCAAGGAGCTTTACCGCGACCGCACGACGCCCGAAGCGTTCGTTGACAGGCTGCTCCAGAACTCCGGCCTGACGCTCGGCGGCGAGGTGACGCGCGACTCGCTCGTCGAAGACCTGCGGGCCGGCAGGAAGTCGCGCGCGCAGGTGCTGCTCGTGTTGGTCGAGCACCCGGAGACACGGGCCAAGGAGTTCAACGGCGCGTTCGTGACCATGCAGTACTTCGGCTACCTCAAGCGCGACCCGGAGGAGGCGGGGTACAACGCCTGGCTGCGATACCTGAACGCCAACCCTTCGGACTTCCGCACGATGATCCACGGCTTCCTCAATTCCGTGGAGTACCGCTCCCGCTTCGGGCGGCCGTAGCGGCGGCCCAACCGGCGGCAGCGCGCACGTTAAACTTGAGTGCGCCGTGCGGCACTCACC
>DATHBT010000239.1:0-14374 GCA_035295985.1 Pyrinomonadaceae bacterium
GTACACCGTGAAGATGATCAAGGACAAGGAGACCTACACGACCAACATCCAACTCGTGGCCGACCCGCGCTCCCCGCACACCCCGGAGGATCGCGCCCTCCAGTTCGTCACCGTCAACCGTCTCTACGGCATGCTCGGCGACCTGACCTTCACCGTCGATACGCTCGCGGACGCGCGGGCGCAGGCGAACGAACGCCTCTCGAAGCTCGTGGCGGACGACCCTGCGCGGAAAGAGGTCGAGTCTCTGCTCCGGTCGCTCGACGCTGTACGCGCGCGGCTCGTCGCCACGCGCGAGGGCGGCGGCATCACGGGCGAGGTGCGCGTGCGCGAGAAGGTGGGCCAGCTCTACGGCTCTATCAACGCCTACGACGGCCGCCCCTCACGCTCGCAGCTCGACCGCATCGCGGAGCTGGGTAAGGAGCTGTCCGCGGCCGTCGCCGAGTTCGACGCGCTCGCGAAGAAACAACTGCCCGCGGCCAACGCGGCGCTCGAACAGAAGCGGCTCCCGCCGATCAAACTGATGACAAAACAGGACTGGGAGGCGAAGCAGCAGGCGGGCGGCTGAAGAAAAGGGGGAAGGCAGAAGGCAGAAGGCAGAGGGCAGAAAGCAAAAGGCGGTCAAGAGAAGAAGCCGGGTGTTCTTTCCCTGATTGCCTTCTGCCTACCGCCTTCTGCCTTCTTCACTTTCATTCCTTTCTCTGAGGTGCGCGACCGTCGCGCCCAAGCCCCCGCGTTCGGGCGGGGCGTCGGTGAAGGCCGCGACGAAGGGCGTGCGTTCGAGGATGGCGCGCACGGCGGCGCGCTGCACGTAGCGGCCCCGGCCGTGGATGATGCGGACGCTGCGGAATCCGGCGCGGTGTGCCTCTTCCAGATACGCCTCGACCGCCCGCCGCACGTCGCGCGGCGCGAAGGCGTGCAGGTCAATCGTGTCCGCGATCTCAAGCCGCACGGGTTCGGGGAACGGAGAGAACTCGCCGCCCGTGTCGTCGGCCTCCTCCGCGCCTTCGGTCTCGGCTCGCACGTCTGCGCCAGACCGCACGCCACTGTCGTCGGCCCGGCCGGCCCGCAGTCTCCTCAGCCAGTCAGCTAAACTCATCTCTTAACGCCGCGGCGGGGCATTCTTGACACCCGCCGCGGGCGCAACTTACACTCCCGCATCCTTAGAGTTTTAAGAGCAAGTCACGACAAACACTTAGCGCCTTTGCGCCCTCGCGCGCGACTGTTTTCTTCTCCGAAGAAGAAGGCCGCGCGAAGGCACGAAGGACGCGGAGAAGGCGGTTCGAGTTCACCGTCATCCTGAGGAAAGGATAGGAACGATGGGCAGAAGAAACAAGATCACCGTGGTCGGGGCGGGGAACGTCGGCGCGACCGCGGCCCACTGGCTGGCGTCGAAGGAGCTGGGCGACGTGGTGCTCGTTGACATCATGGAGGGCGTGCCGCAGGGCAAGGCGCTCGATCTGGCGCAGGCCGCGCCCGTCGAGGGCTACGACGCGCGCATGACGGGATCGACGAACGACTACGCGCTGACCGCGAACTCCGACGTGGTCATCATCACGGCCGGATTGCCCCGCAAGCCCGGCATGAGCCGCGACGATCTTCTGAAGACGAACGCCGACATCGTCTCGAAGGTGACGGAGCAGGTCGCGCAGCACTCGCCCGACTCCGTGCTGATCATCGTCTCGAACCCGCTCGACGCGATGTGCCAGGTGGCCCTGCGCCGTTCGGGCTTCCCCAAGCACCGCGTCATCGGCATGGCCGGCGTGCTCGACTCCGCGCGCATGCGCTGCTTTCTCGCGGAGGCGCTGGACGTGTCGGTCGAGAACGTGACGGCCTTCGTGCTCGGCGGCCACGGCGACACGATGGTGCCGCTCCCGCGCTACTCGACCTGCGCCGGCATCCCCGTCACGGAGCTGCTGCCCAAGGACGTGCTCGATCAGATCGTCACGCGCACGGCGAACGGCGGCGCGGAGATCGTCAAGCTCCTCGGCTTCGGCTCGGCCTACTACGCGCCGTCGGCCGCGGCCGTCGAGATGACCGAGTCGATCCTGAAAGACAAGAAGAAAATCCTGCCGTGCGCCGCGTACCTCGAAGGCGAGTACGGCATCAACGGCCTCTACGTCGGCGTGCCCTGCAAGCTCGGCGCGCGCGGGCTTGAGCAGATCATCGAGATCAACCTGACGGCGGAGGAGCGCATCGCCCTGCAGAAGAGCGCGGCCTCGGTGCAGGAGCTGGTCAACGTGCTCGGCATCTGACGCCGCATGGCACCGGAAGGAAGAGGCGGCGGGGGCGGGCGAATCACACTCGTCTCCGCCGCTTCTCGCTACGCAGGCGGGGGGGCTTCGTGAGCACACGGCGGCGACGGACGGCGACGGTTTGCCTGCTGCTGTTGCTGCTGCCGTTCGCCGCGCCCCCTCCGTACCGCGCTCAGACTCCAACCCCGACACCTTCGCCCACGCCCGCGCCGCTTCTGCCGAAGTTCCGGCAACGACAGACCGACCTCCGGCTCGAACGACCTTCGCACGCGGGCGTCTTTTACGACGTGGCGGGCCGGCGCGCCGCGCTCTTCGGCTACGAGCACAGGGCGGCCGAGGCCTGGGTCTATCCGCTCAAAATCCTCGACCGGCTCGAAGTCGCCTTCCGCGTCGAAGGCTACCCACTCGAATTCTCAGGCGCGGACACTCTGGCGCACGTCTCGGTCAGGCCGGAGGCGACCGTCTTCACCTACTCGCACGCGGCCTTCACGGTCCGGCAGACCGTCTTCGTCCCGGCGGACGAGCCGTGCGTCGTCATGCTCTTCGACGTTGAGTCGGCGCTGCCACTCCAACTCTCCGTCTCCTTCCGCCCGCGGCTCAAACTCTCCTGGCCCGCCGGCCTGATGACCGGCAACCTGAGCTGGGACGAGCGCGCGCGGGCCTACTTCATCACCGAGGAGTCGAAGCGATACGTCGGCGTGGTGGGAAGCCCGCGCGCGCGCGACGTGTCGGTGATGCCGTACCAGGAGGAGCCGCGCGACGTGCCCGCGCGCTTCACCGTCGATGTCTCGGCGGAAGAGTTCGCCCAAAAACTCGTGCCCGTCGTCATCGCAGGCTCGGTCGAGGGTCGCGAGCACGCGCGCGCAACTTACCAGCGCGTCCTCACTTCGACTCCTGCGCTCTACGAACGAACGGTCACGCACTACGAGCGGCTGCTCGCCGAGACCACTTCAATCGACACGCCCGATCAACGATTAGACGAAGCCCTCGGTTGGGCGAAGGTCGGCATCGACAAGGGCGTGGTGGCGAGTCCGCTGCTCGGCACGGGCCTCGTCGCGGGCTACCGCACTTCGGGCGAGTCGGAGCGCCCCGGTTTCGCCTGGTACTTCGGCCGCGACTCGATGTGGACGGCGCTCGCCACGACCGCATACGGCGACTGGCAGACGACGCGCGACGCGCTCGAATTTTTGCGCAAGTTCCAAAGGGCGGACGGCAAAATCCCGCACGAGATTTCGCAGAGCGCGTCGCTGCTGCCCTGGTTCACGGAATACAAGTACCCCTGGGACAGCGCCGATGCCACGCCGCTCTACGTGATCGCCCACGCGGACTACTTCCGCGCGAGCGGCGACCGGGTGTTCCTCCAGAAGAGCTGGGAGTCAATCGTCAAAGCCTACCGCTTCACGGAGGCGACCGACGCGGACAGGAACGGGCTGGTCGAGAACACCACGTTCGGCCACGGCTGGGTCGAAGGCGGCGACCTCTACCCGCCGCACGAGGAGATTTACCAACAGGCCGTCTGGATCGCGGCGGCGCGCGCGACCGCCGAGCTTGCCGCCGCGTTGAACGACGCCGAGTTGAACAAGCGCGCACTCGCCGCGGCCGAGCGCACGCGCGAGGCTACGGAGAACACTTTCTGGCTGCCGGCGCGCGGCTTCTATGCTTACGCGACGAAGCGGCCGACGAAAGAGCCGGTCGAAGCGGAGAGAGGGCCGAACCGCGCCCCCCGCCAGTCGCGTCTCAACGAACTCGCGCCGGCCACGCTGTTCGACGAAGACACGGTCATGCCCGCCGTCCCGCTCTGGTTCAAGATTCTCGCGGAGGAGCGCGCGCAGGAAGAGATCGACCGCCTCGGCTCCGGCGCGCTCGCGACCGACTGGGGGGCGCGCCTGCTCTCCGGCGAGAGCCGCCTCTACGATCCGCTCTCCTACCACCACGGATCGGTCTGGCCGCTCTTCACGGGCTGGGCCTCGCTCGCCGCCTACAACTACGGCCGCCCGCACGTCGGCCGACAGGCGCTCATGGCGAACGCCCTGCTCACCTACCAAGGGTCACTCGGCCACGTCACCGAACTCCTCTCCGGCGACTTCAACGCGCCCTTCGGCCGCTCTTCGCACCACCAAATCTGGTCGCAGGCGATGGTCGCCGCGCCGCTCCTTCGCGGCCTCCTCGGCATAGAGGTGTCTGACGAAGGCAACACGCTCCGCTTCGCACCGCAACTTCCGGCCGACTGGGATCGTGTGGAGGTGCGCCGCATACGCGCGGGCGCGCGACGCTTCAACGTCACGCTCACGCGGACGCCGACGAAGACCACGATCACCGTCAGGCAGGAGCGCGAAGCCGGCGCGGCGTCGCGGGCCGGCGACACGCCCGCGCCCCCCAAGATAACGGTCGCGCCCTCCTTCCCGCGCGACACGCGCATACAGTCGGTCTCGGTCTCACCGGCGTACGATCCGCGCTACCCTGATCCGAGGCGGAACCGGGCGCAGGCGTCCTCGCCCGCGATCACGCGCGAAGGCGACGTGCAGCGCGCCGCCGTCACGGCCTCCACTGCCGAGAGCGAGATCGTCTTCGTCTTCACGCACACGGCGGGGACGGACATTTACGTAGAGAGCGAAGCGCCGGCCGCGGGGGCGCGGAGCGGGGGCCTGCGCGTCCTGCGCTCGCGCGCCTCCGAGAAGGAACTGCGCCTGCTCGTCGAAGGCGTCGCCGGGCGCGAATACTCGCTGCGGGTGCGGAGCGGCAGGCGGGTCGCTCTCCTGAGCGGAGACGAGGCAAAACTGTCGACGCCGGTTGGGGCCGGCGACCCCACACTCGGCATCAGATTCGGCGGCCCGCAGGGGGCTTACGTCAGGCGCGAGATCACAGTCACGCTCGAATCACAGTCGCATAGCCCTAAGTAGAAATGACCGCCCGTGAGAACGGGCGGTCATTTCGTTTACGTGTATGTGGCAGCCTAGCGCTTGAGCCAGCCGAAGAGGCCGTGGAGGACTGTTTCGCGGTTCTCCTCGTAGATGGCCTTCGTCAATGGAATTGACATCGGGCAGACGCGGACGCAGTTCTGCGAGTTGCCGCAGTTGGTGATGCCGTCGTCGCCCATGATGGCTTCGAGGCGTTCGTCGCGGGTCATCTTCCCCGAAGGGTGCATGTTCTGGTAGCGCACCTGCGCGATGGCCTGCGGGCCGATGTAGTTGCCCTCGCCGTACTGCGGGCAGGCTTCGAGGCAGCAGCCGCACGTCATGCAGCGCGAGTAGGCGTACCGCTCCATCACGTCCGCCTGATCCATCCGGGGGCCGGGGCCGAGGTCGTGGCTGCCGTCGATCTCGATCCAGGCCTTGACGCGCTTCAGGTGCTCGAACATCTCCGAGCGGTCAACGATCAGGTCGCGCACGTTCGGGAATTTCGACATCGGCTCAAGCGTGATCGGCTGCTCCAACTGATCCACGAGCGCCGAGCAGGCCTGCCGCACGCGCCCGTTGATCACCATCGTGCAGATGCCGCAGACTTGCTCCAGGCAGTTCATGTCCCAGACGGGCGGCGTCGTCTGCTGGCCGTCGCGTGTCACCGGGTTCTTCCTGATCTCCATCAGCGCGGAGATGACATTAAGATTCGGCCGGTGGGGGATCGCGAACTCCTGCCAGTAGGGCGCGGAGTCCTGCCGGTCGCGGCGGCGGATGCGGATGACGACCTCCCGCGGGGGCGTCCCCGCTGTCCGTGTCTGCCCTTCGGCGTGCGTGCTCATAGTGTTTGATCCCAACTGACCCCGTACTACACCGCGCTCAACTTACGCGCATACTCAATTAAGGTTTCGCGTCCGGGTTCTTGCCGCCGGCGTCTTCAAGGCTCTTGCCCTGCTCGCGGCGCGTTTCGATCCGGCCGGAGACCGAGCCGTCAACCTTCTCCTTGTCCTGGTTCCAGATGGCCGGCCCCGAAAGGTTCGTGGGTTTTTGCTCCCAGCCCGCGGCCGGGACTTGCGCCGCGCCGTCCTTCGTCGCCGAGGCTTCGGCCGTGCCGCCGGCCGCGGCGGTCTTGGACGCCTGCTTGCCCTTGCTGTAGTCGCGCTTGCGCGGCTCGATCAGGGAAACGTCAACGTCCTCCCACGAGAAGACCGGCCCCTCGCCCGAAAACTCGGCGATGGTGGTCTTCTGGAAATTCTCGTCGTCGCGTTCGGGGTAGTCGGGCTTGTAGTGCGCGCCGCGCGACTCGTTGCGGTTCAAAGCGCCGAGCGTGATGACGCGCGCGAGCTCCAACATGTTCCAGAGCTGGCGCGCGTGCGGCAGCGCGTGCGTGGCCCACATGTTCGAGTCGTTGATCGAGATGCGGGAGAAGCGATCCATCAGCTCCAGCAACTTCTCGTCCGTCTGCTTCAGGCGGTCGTTGTAGCGCACGACCGTGACGTTGTCGGTCATCCACTTGCCCATCTCGTCGTGGATGACGTACTGGTTCTCCTTGCCCGTCTGCTTGATCAGGTGGTCGTTCATTTCCTGCTGGCGCTTCAGCTCCTGATCGTAAATTCTTGATCCGTCCGCCCCGTTGCGCTCGACGTTCTTCGCGTACTCGATGGCCGCCGGGGCGGCGACGAAGCCGCCGAAGACGCAACTGACCAGAGAATTCGCGCCGAGACGGTTCGCGCCGTGGATCGAGTAGTCGCACTCGCCCGCAGCGAGCAGGCCCGGAATATTAGTGCGCTGATCGAAGTCCACCCAGAGGCCGCCCATCGAGTAGTGGACGCCCGGGAAGATGCGCATCGGGACGTGGCGCGGGTCGTCGCCGACGAACATCTCGTAGATTTCGAGGATCGCTCCGAGCTTGCGGTCGAGCGTTTCGGCCGGGATGTGGGTGAGGTCGAGATAGACCTGATTCTCGCCCACGACGCCCATCCCGTCCAAGCAGACCTGGAAGATTTCGCGGGTCGCGATGTCGCGCGGGACGAGGTTGCCGTAGGCCGGGTACTTCTCTTCGAGGAAGTACCAACGCTCCGTTTCGGGGATCGAAGACGGCCCGCGCTTGTCGCCCTTCGCCTTCGGAACCCACACGCGCCCGCCCTCCCCCCGCGCCGACTCCGACATCAGCCGCAGCTTGTCCTCGCCCGGTATCGACGTGGGATGAACCTGTATGAACTCGCCGTTGGCGTAGCGCGCGCCCTGCTGGTAGCAGGCGGAGACGGCCGAGCCGGTGCAGACCATCGAGTTGGTTGACTTGCCGAAGATGAGGCCGGGGCCGCCCGTCGCGATGATGACGGCGTCGGCGGGGAAGGCGCGCAGCTCAAGTGTGGACTTGTCCATCGCGACCAGCCCGCGGCAGACCTGGTGGTCGTCCATCACGAGCGACAACATCTCCCAGTGCTCGTACTTCTGGACGCGCCCCTCCACCTCCTGCCGCCGCACCTGCTCGTCGAGCGCGTAGAGGAGCTGCTGGCCCGTCGAAGCGCCGGCGAAGGCCGTGCGGTGGTGGAGGGTGCCGCCGAAGCGGCGGAAGTCCAGAAGCCCCTCGGTGGTGCGCGAGAAGGGGACGCCCATGCGGTCGAAGAGGTAGATGATGGCCGGGGCCATCTCGCACATCTGTTTAACGGGCGGCTGGTTGGCGAGGAAGTCTCCGCCATAGACCGTGTCGTCGAAGTGCTTCCAGGGGCTGTCGCCCTCGCCCTTGGTGTTGACCGCGCCGTTGATGCCGCCCTGCGCGCAGACCGAGTGCGAGCGTTTGACGGGCACGACCGAGAAGAGATCGACCTTGTGGCCGCCTTCGGCGATCTTCATCGCCGCCGCGAGGCCCGCGAGGCCGCCGCCGACGACCGCGATCTTCAAGTCTTTTCCGGGTGTCGCCATGTCAGTAGAGAACACCTCCGAGCAGCCCGCCGGGGCGGACGAATGCGACGGCCGAGTTGAGGCCGACGAAGAAGAGCGCCGCGCCGAAGGCGATGCAGGCGTATCCGGTCAAACGCTGCGCGCGCTCGCCGATCACCACGCCCCAGTCAACCAGGAACAGCCACAGCCCGTTCGCCAGGTGCCACACGGTCGAGAAGATGCCGACGACGTAGAGCACGAAGACCCACGGGATGGCGAACTCGCGCGAGACGATCTCGAAAGCCTTTTCGGGGTAGTGCGCGACCGACTCGGTGTTCAGGCCCGGTATCAGTCCGAAGCGGAAGTTGAGCACGTGGAAGAGGATGAAGACGAAGAGGAAGACGCCCGTTACGCGCTGCACCGTGTAGAACCAGTTGCGCGCGTACTTGTAGGCGATGTTGTTCGGCCGCGCCTCCCACGCGATGAAGAGGCCGTACACGCCGTGGAAGGTGAGCGGCACGAAAATCAGGAAGACTTCGAGCAGGAAGATGTAAGGGATCGCCTGCAAGTCCGCGACCGCCTGGTTGAAGGCCCCCGCCCCGCTCATCGCCTTCGAGTTGGTGTAAAAGTGTTCGAGGAGGAAGGCCCCGAGCGGCACGATGCCGGAGAGCTGGAAGAGCTTACGCAGGACGAATGTTTTGCTCAGGCGCGCGGCCATCTCAGATGAAACCCCCTTCGCGGCGGGGCGGCGCGTCTGCCGGCGACTCACGTGCAAAGTGCCCGCCGCCCTCGCCGGCTTCGCCCATCCGTTCGTGATTTCGTGGAGCGCACACGATTATATGAAGCCCGGCGGGAAAAGCAATCGCCAGACGATCATGCGCCCCGCAAGTGTGCGAACCGACGGAAACTAACCGTGCCAGTTTATCGTTCGGGAAATATAAGGTAAAATGAAAAAACTTAGACGGAATCTTTAGGGGAACTAATAATAGAGCCGTGCAAGTCGAGACGCTGAAAATCTTCTGCGACCTGGTCGAGACGAAGAGCTTTTCGCAGGCGGCCGAGGCCAACTTCGTGACGCAGTCGGCCGTCAGCCAGCAGGTGCGCGGGTTGGAGGAGAAGTTCCGCCGCCGACTGCTCGAACGCCTCCGCGGCGGGCGCGAGGTGAGTTTGACGGAGGACGGGCAGGCGTTTTACGAGGAGTGCCGCTCGGTCTTGGACGCCTACGCGCGCCTGGAAGAGAGGATGCGCGCGCAGACGGGCCGGGTGAGCGGCACGGTGAGGGTCGCGACCGTCTATAGCGTCGGGCTGCACGAGCTGCCGCCGGCCGTGCGCCGCTTCATGGCCCTCTACCCGGAGGCCAAGATTGATCTCGAATACAGCCGCACGACGCGCATCGTCCGCGACGTGCTCGCCGGCGCGGTCGATCTCGGCATCGTCGCCTACCCCGAACGCAAGCGCGGCCTCGAAGTCATACAGCTCGCGGGCGACCGCCTCGTCCTCATCTGCCCGCCCGGCCACGCGCTCGCCGGGCGCAGGAAAGTTTCGGCGACTGATTTGGACGGGCAGGACTTCGTCCTCTTCGAGCGCGACATCCCGACGCGCCGCGCGACGGACAAGATCCTGCGCGCGCACGGCGTCGGCGTGCGGCGCGTCGCCGAGTTCGACAACATCGAGACGATCAAGCGGGCCGTCGAGGTCGGCTTCGGGCTGGCGGTAGTGCCGCGCCTGAGCGTGAGGGACGAAGGGCGCAGCGGCCAGTTGGCCGTAGTGCCGCTGGCCGAGGCCGAGTGGACGCGCTCGGTCGGCGTCATCCACCGCAGCGACCGCACGCTCGGCACGGCCGCTCGAAAGTTCATCGAACTGCTGCGCGAGCGCGGCGGGTTCGGCGAAGAAGGCGGCGAGCCGGACGCGGCTGCCGAGCCGTCAGCGGCGGAGACCGTAAGGACGAGCGAGGGAACGTCGAATACGAGAAAGCGACCGGCGGGCCGCGCCGCGGCGAGACGCGTCTCTTGAAGGCGTGTCGCTTCTGACAATCCCCTCGGCGGGCGCGACCGAGGTGAAGGGAGGCCGTCCATCTGTCGGACGAACTGACGCGAAAGCCGGCCCGGCAACTTGTCGCGCTGATGCGCGAACGTAAGGTCTCGCCAGTCGAGGTGCTGGAGGAGCACCTCGCGCGCGCCGAAAGCCTCAACCCGCGGCTCAACGCAATCGTCACCTTCGCGCCCGACGCGCTCGAACAGGCTCGCGCCGCCGAGCGCGCACTCGCCCGAAGCGATTCGCCCCCGCCGCTCTGCGGCCTGCCCGTCACCGTCAAAGACACAATCGACACGCGCGCGCTCAGGACGACCAGCGGCTCGCTCGCTCGCGCCGGGCGTGTGCCCGAACGCGACGCGCCCGCCGTCGCACGTCTGCGCGCGGCCGGGGCGATCATCTACGGCAAGACGAACACGGCCGAACTCGCGCTCGACTACACCAGTGAAAACCCAGTCTTCGGCCGCACGCTGAACCCGCACGACCCCGCGCGCACGCCCGGCGGTTCGAGCGGCGGCTGCGCGGCGGCCGTCTCAGCCTGCCTCTCGCCCGCGAGCCTCGGCAGCGACATGACCGGCTCGATCCGCATCCCCGCGCACTTCTGCGGCGTGCTCGGCCTCAGACCGACGCCCGCCAATTTCGACTCACGCGGTCACTTCCCGCCCGTCGAAGGCGCGTGCTCGCTCGCCGCCAGCATCGGCCCGCTCGCGCGCACCGCGGACGACCTCGAACTGCTCTTCGACGTGCTGAGCGACGAGACGGCCGGCGATTTCGGAGGGCGACACTTTCATCAATCGTCGAAGGGAATCGAATCGAAACCCGGCGGCGACGAACCGGAACTCAAAGGTCTCCGCGCGGCCTACTACGCGGACGACGGCGTCGCCCCCGTGACGGAAGAGACGTGGCGCGCGGTCGAGTCGGCCGCGCGCGCTCTGAGTGAGGCCGGCTGTGAGGTCGAAGAGGCGAGGCCGCCGGGTGTGGAGCGCGGGCCTGAAGTCTGGTCGAAGCTCTTCTCACGCGCCGTCCGCCGCTTCGTCCATGAGACCTACGCGGGGCGCGAAGAGCTGCGCGGGCCGGTCGCTCGCGCGCTGCTCGAACGCGAGCCGCCCGCGATTTCGCTCGACGACTACTTCGCCGCGTGGCTTGAACGCGACCGGCTCCGCGCCGAGCTGATCGGGTGGTTGACAGGGTCGCCCCTCCTCGTCGCCCCGGTCGGGGCCGTGGCGGCGTTCGAGCACGGCGCGCGCAAGGTCGAAGTCGGGGGGCAGACCGTTTCGCTCTTCCGCGCGTTCAGCTACTCGCAGACTTTCAACGCCTACGGCCTGCCAGCGGTCAGCGTCCCCGCCGGGCGCACGCGCGAGGGGCTGCCAATCGGCGTACAGATCGTCGGGCGGCCTCACACTGAACGGCTGCTGGTCGCGGCGGCGCGGGCGGTCGAGCGGGCGCTCGGCGGCTGGCAGCCGCCGCCGATTTAACTTTCAACGCGGCGCGGCTTTCCGTTATAGTTTGCGTCACGATTCAACTGGCCCGCGCGCGCGCCGCGCGCCACAACCCAACGGAGGTTCCCCTGCAATGGCCGAGACACTGATCCTGATCTTCTTCTTTTTCATCGCCATCTTCCTGCTCGTCGTCGCCGCCAAGACGATCAAGATCGTGCCGCAGGCGACCGTGATGATCATCGAGCGGCTGGGCCGCTTCAGCCGCGTCGCCGAGAGCGGGCTGAACATCATCGTCCCTTTCCTCGACAAGCCGCGCGGCGTCTATTGGTCGAACGTGCGGCCGGGCCTGGCCTCCATCGACCTGCGCGAGCAGTACATCGACATGCCGCCGCAGCCGGTGATTACGCGCGACAACGTGACGATCCACGTGGACTCCGTGGTCTACTGGCAGATCACTGACGCGACGAAGGCCGTCTATGAGGTCGCCGACCTGGTCGGCAGTCTCGTCCAGTTGACGATCACCGGCATGCGCTCCGTGATGGGCGAGATGGATTTGGATCACACGCTCTCTTCGCGCGACCAGATCAACGCCAAGCTCCGCATCATCCTCGACGAGGCGACCGACAAGTGGGGCGTCAAGGTGACGCGCGTTGACGTGAAGAACATCAGCCCGCCCGAGGACGTGCGCCTGACGATGGAGAAGCAGATGACGGCCGAGCGCAACCGCCGCGCACTGGTGTTGCAAGCCGAGGGCGACAAGCAGGCCGCGATCACGCGCGCCGAGGGCGAGAAGCAGGCCGCCGTGACGCGCTCCGAGGGCGAGAAGCAGTCTGCGATCCTGTCGGCCGAGGGCGCGGCGCAGGCCCGCATCCGCGCCGCCGAGGCCGAGGCGGACGCCATCGCGCGCATCAGCGACGCGCTGCGGCAGCAGGGCGAGTCCGCGCAGTTCATCATCACGACGCGCTACATCGAGAGCCTGAAGGAGATGGCGCGCGGCAACAACGCGAAGGTCGTCTTCATGCCGGTCGAGACCTCGACGATGCTCTCAAGCATCGGGGCGATCAAGGAGATGCTGACGGAGACCGGCGAGACGCGGCGCGGCCGCGAAGACGGCTCGCCGCTGCAACTGCCGAGGTGATCCGAGGGCTGTGGGCTGAAGCCGGGCCGGCGTGAGTAGAGAGGGCGGGGGCGCGAGTCTCCGCCCTCTCTTCGTCTTTCTATTCGTGCGCGGGAAGGGAATCAACCTCAGTCGTGCGTTCGGCCTGTTCCGGCTTCGAGTCTGTGCCGCGAGAGCGGGGTGTGGACAGAGCCGCCCGGCCCGAGTCGGCTGCTCACGAGGACGATCTCGGAGACGCCGAATGTGACAGGCTCGAACGCGAGTTCGAGGTGTTGCCGGGCCAGGCTTCGCGTCTCGCGAGTCGCCGTGCGGACGCGCGCGAGCGTGACGTGCGGGCGGAAGGGCTTCTGCTCGCGCGGGAAGTTCGCGGCGGCGCACTCGTCTTCTAGTCGCAGTTGCAGCCGCGCGAGTTCGCCCGAAGGGTCGGCAAGCCCCAGCCAGAGGACGGACGGGCGCGCGGGCGTGGGGAAGACGCCCGCCTGTTCGAGGCTCAGTGAGAAAGGGCGCGCGGACGCGGCGGCGAGGGCGAGCGCGTCGGACAACCCGGGTAAGCGTTCAGGCTCGACGCCGCCGAAGAATTTCAGCGTGAGGTGCAGCTTCTCCTCGCGCTCCCATCCCACCTTCACAACGGGAGACAACATAGTGCGGAGGCGCGCGACGTGTGCGACCGCCGAACGCCGCGCCGCGTCCGTCAACTCGACGGCGGCGAACAGCCGCAGCAGGTTCTGTGTCTGACTCATCTCTGAACGATAAGGAGACCGATTCCAGGTCTTCGGCGCGGGAGTGTACAGGCAGCGCGCGGGGCGCGTCCATCAGTCCTCGTCCCGCGGCATCCAAAAAATTGGGCGGGCCGCGAAAGTTTTTCATTCAATGAAGTAATTTCCTGACCGCGTCGTTAAGAAAATGTCATGCAACGCCTTCGGAGTTCCGTGAAACAAAGTCCCCAGTCACCCCAATATCCGAGGTTCGTCCGCCGCCCCCTACGCGGGCGGCAGCCTGCTTCGAGCGGGTGTGACGAAGTCAGGAGGGAGCCGGCCCTCAAATCTTGTCGGTTAATTTCAACGGAGGAAACTTCAATCATGCGTAAAGCGATTTTCGCGGCGATCATCTTCTCCGTGGTCGGCCCTGCGGCGTTCGCGCAGGAAGAGTACAAGCGCGGCACGTTCGGCGTGCAGTACAACCACAACCGCGTCGACACGGGCGGCGCGTTCGACCCGAACGGCACGTCGGACGACCGCGAGGGCTTCAACGGAGTCTCGGTCAACGCCGGCTACAACTTCCACAGGTTCGTCGGCGCGGAGTTCGACTTCTCGCACGTCCGCAAGGAGACGACGGTCGGCCTCATCACCGCGCCGCCCAGCAATACCACAGTTGACCTGAAGGGTCGCCTGACGCAGTTCCTCGGCGGCGTCCGCTTGCAGGACAACCGCACGGAGACGAGCGTCCGGCCGTTCGCGCGCGCCCTCGTCGGCGTGGCGCACGCCTCGGCCGAGGGCAGCACGACCGGGTTCACCATCGACGAGAGCGAGACCGGCTTCGGCGCGGAGATCGGCGGCGGCCTCGACGTCAGGCTCAACAACAACGTCGATCTGACGGCCATCAGCGTCGGCTACAACCCGACCCGCCTCGACGACACCACGCAGCACAACTTTAAGATCGGCGTCGGCCTCCGCTTCCGCTTCTAAGCGGCGGAGACTCGCGACGAACGAAGGGCTGTAAGCGCGCAGGCCCGCGACTCTCATGAGAGTCGCGGGC